>JAQGPA010000086.1 GCA_028293325.1 Pedosphaera sp.
TAAACGCTTTGCGCCATCGAGGTGAGCGCGCCTGCCGCCACTAGGGCAGCCGTTAGAAGTATAGTTTTTGTTCTCATTTTGTTATTTAGTTGTTCCGTGTGTAGTTGGACTATCTCAAGACTGCCTCTCAGTGTCAACAGATTTTTAAACTTTTTTTGAACATTTTTGAACGTTCCGTAATTATCCCGACTACAACAAGATGAGCCCATAATAATCCCGGCAAAAACTGACTCTTTATTACCCATTTTATCCACCTGTTTCCCCAGCAGTTCTTAAGCCAAATAACCACACTAGATTCCCCCGTTTTTGACCCAAACCATCACTTTCAGCGATGTCGGTTGCGGATGTGCCGCCAAATCAACAGCTTCCGCACCTTTCTCCAATGGAAATTCATGCGTAATTAGTTGCCGAACATCGAGTTTTCGCGAGAATACCAGCCGCGCAACCTCCTGTTGCAGAGTAAAATCTGACGAATAACTGCCAATCAGGTCTTTTTCGTCCACACAAACCGTGGATAGATCAATTCCTGTCCTGTTTCCGCGTCGCGTATGCGCGAAAAGTAACAGTTTTCCACCCCCGTTTAGCAGTATCTGCGCTTGCAGCATGGCTTCGTCGGATGGCACCGCAATAATTGCTCCATCCAACCCCTGCTTTCCCGCCAACCGCCGCACCTCGTCAAGGAAGCCCTTTTTGTCCGCCCGCAATGCCCATTTTGCACCCCATTTTCGGGCCAAATTGACTCGTGGCGTCAACAGGTCGCTGGCGATGACCCGAATCCCGCGCAATGCCAATAATCGGGTGAAAATCAGTCCAATCGGCCCCTGCCCCGCCACCAAAACCGTGTCTCCCGGCAACAACGCCAGCCGTTTCACGGCTTTGAGGACGGTATTCACCGGCTCTTGCATCGCGCCTTCAACAAATGTATTACGCGCCGGAATTTTCACCACGCCCGGCAGTACAAATGACATCACCCGCACATACTCCGCATAACCGCCGCCGGACGGCTCAAATCCCGCCGTGATCCCCGTGCGTTTGTATTGCGCGCACTGCGCAAACGTGCGATGCCGGCACGCATGACACTTCAGGCACGGCACGTGATGGTGCAATGCCACGCGTTCTCCCACGCGAAATCCTTTCACCCGCGCGCCCACCTGCGCAATGGTCCCGGCCGTTTCATGGCCAAAAATCCGCGGCGGCGGCACCGTTCCATAATGAATCTTTTTGATGTCCGTGGGGCAAACCCCGCACACCGCCACGCGCACCAACAATTCCCCCGCGCCAATGCGCGGCACCGGCACCGTTTCGAGCCGCAAGTCATTCACGCCGCGATAAACCATCGCCTGCATCGTCCTGGGAATAGGGTCAGCCATGCGTGACATATACTAGGGCAATCCTCCCGGCGGCGGAAGCACGGAAATCATGCGTCACCTTCTGCGTAAAATTCCACAAACCATTTCTCCGGATCGGCGGAAAAATTTACTGCCTGCCCTTGCCATTGGAATCGCACTGCGCGCGCATGCAGCGCCTGTTGCGGCAAAATTAATTTCTCCCATTGCTGCGGCGTCAACCGATCTTCCACCAGTGCCAGGTAAAGATCCTCGTCCCCGCCATATAGTTTATCCCCCACAATCGGATGTCCCAAATGCGCCAGGTGAATCCGAATCTGATGCTTGCGTCCCGTATGGGGCATCACGCGCAACAGCGTAAAAATCCCTTCGGCACGCGTGAAACACCGCTCCACCACAAAATCCGTCTGTGCCGCCGCACCTTCCGCGCACACGCAATCCTTAATGGCCACGCGACTCCCCACATCCCGCCCCAACGCCGCGGTAATACTCCCTTGGGCCGTCTCCACCCGCCCATGCACCAGCGCCAGATATTCCTTTTCCACCAGCCGGTTTTCCCAAATTTTTCTCAGGCTTCGCGCCGCCGCATCCGTTTTCCCCACCACCAACACACCGCTTGTTTCGCGGTCTAACCGGTTCACCAGATGCGGGTGTGCCTCGGTCCCCAGATGCAGACGCACCCGGCTGATCAGGCTCGAGTACACGTCCCCTTTGGTGGGATGACACACCAGCCCCGCCGGTTTGTTAATCACCAGCAGCTCGTCATCTTCATGAATTATTTCAAACAGTTTTTCCATGCCTGCAATCCGCCGCGCACCCCGCCACCTGTAGCGGGAATCCCCTGACTTGTCATTATCTCTGCTTGCCGTATCATCGCGTTGGTGAAGGGTAAATACCAAATCCTGCTGCCAATCATCCTGATGATTGTGCTGGCGGTGTCGCGCATTCCCGGCTTATTGCCGTGGAATTTCAGCATGGTCTATGCCCTTGTTTTTTGTGCCGGCGTCTATTTCCCCAAAGCGCTCGCCTGGTGGCTTCCCTTGGCCACCCTGCTCGTCACCGACCTGCTGTTGAACTGGCATTTTCACGCCCCGCTCCTCGGCCCGGAAATGCTCGGCAATTATCTCTCTTATGCCGCGCTGATTTTGCTGGGACGCCAATTCACCCGCAAATCGCCCTTCCTCGCCCTGCTCGGCGGCGGCATTCTGGGCGCCGTTCTCTTTTACTTTATTAGCAACACCATTTCCTGGCTTTTTAACCCGTTCCACAATCCCGAATACACCAAAACCCTGGCCGGTTGGCTCATCGCCATGACGAACGGCACCGCCGGTTGGCCGCAAACCTGGGAATTTTTTCGCAACACGCTCATGAGCGGCGGCCTTTTCACCGGCTTGTTTGTCGGCGCCATGAAACTGGTGGAAGCCCTCGAACCAGCCGAGGCCGAAGAACCGGCGGAAGAGCCGACCGAGGACCAGCCGGAGGAAGTCAAAGCGCATTGATTCGCCCATCCGCGCCAAAGTTCCATGAAAATCGGCGTCATCTCGGACACCCATAATCATTTCGATCCCAAAATCCCCGAACTCTTCGCGGGTGTGGACCACATTCTGCACGCCGGCGACATCGGCCTGCCCTGGGTCATTCTCGAATTGGAATCCATCGCCCCCGTCACCGTCGTCCTTGGCAACAATGATGAAGGTCTCGACTTTAAAGAAACCCAAGTCGTCCTGCTGGATGGCCGCAAGTTCCTCGTCCACCACATCGTCGATGTCCATCGTCCCGCCGAACCGCTCCGCCGCCGCATCCAGCGCGAGAAGCCGGACGTCATCGTCTTCGGCCATTCTCACAAACCGTTCAATGACGTCATTGGCCGCACGCTCTACTTTAATCCCGGTTACGCCGGCAAACCGCGCTTCAACCAACCACGCACCGTCGCCATTCTCCACTCCACCCCCTCCGGCCTCCGCGCGGAATATCACGAATTGTAAGCCCGCCTCGCTCAATGCGCCCGCAGCGACATCACGATTTTTGTTTCACCTCATCTAAAAGCCTCTAGCGGCCAGACTGGTCATGGGCATAGGCATACGCCGCCACGGCTCCCAAAATCGCCGCCACCACCGTCACATCCACCACCGCCGCCGCGGGCGCCAAAAGCAACCGTTTGACCTCGCTTTGTTGATCCACATAAGCCGGCAAATGATAAGGCCCCTCGTCAGTCCCTTCACGAAACAGGACAAACCCATGCCCATCCTCTGTCAGTTTCGCCCAAACAAGGGATGGCAATTCCCGGTTGGTCGCAGCCGTTGTCCACGGAACCGGCTCCAGCCCAGCCGCCGCCGAAAGCTTCACAAAATGCGGCTTCTTCAATGCGGCCACTCGACGCTCATTGGCCCGCAGAAAATAGGCGCGCCGTTTGATCACCCCATTCTTTTCCCGCTCCTCATCATATTGCACCAGCACATCCGTGTGGTCGGCCGGCTCAAATAATTTCACCTTGGCCTCCGCCGCTGGCCCATAATGATTCAGATCATCCCAGACCTGGCCCGTAAAGGTGTTATCCCGGAACGATTCGCACCCCGCCAAAAACGGCGAGAGACAAACAATCAGCAGCCACGTTATCAGCCGCTTCATTCCACTTTCCCAATTCACTTTGAAATTTTTCATCGAGGCCACTCCTGATTTTCGCTTGCGAGTGCCGCAGCCAAACAGACTTGCTCCAACTCCCGTGGTGCTCCGATTGCGAGACTAAACCCATCCCCCTGCAAGGCGTTAATCGATAAAATCGAACCCTCTATCGTTTCAGCCGATTCATAATCCCGCCGAGTCATCAAATCCTTCTCAGCGCTTCCTTTCATCCCGCCTGCACAACAACCGCCATCCCCAAAAACTTCCCATACCGCTCCGCTGCCACCGCCAAAGCCTTCATCTCCACCGGCCTCGCTGCCGTAAAAAAGCTCGGCGTCACCACCACCGCATTTTTCTTGAACGCCCGCTTCCAAGTCCCCACCACGCGACCACCCTTCACGATGGTCGGCATGAACATCCCATTATTGCCCGGGATTATTTTCTGTGCGTGCCGACCATCCAATGCCGCGCTCCGATCTTTGTAGCCCAGCATAAATTCATCAAAGCCCGGCAGCAGATAGATTGTGGACGCAATCTCGCGCCCAACCGTCCGTTCCGGCGACATCCAATAAACCTTTCCTTCAATCGTCTCCTTCACCAACTGTGACGAAACCGCTGCCAGCCCCGCCCTGGCCTCCGCCGCTTTCAATCCCGACCACCCAATATAATCCGGCACCGTCGCCGGACCATGACTGGTAAAATATCGCAAGGCCAGTTCCGCCAGCGCCTGCTCCCGTTCCAAACTTTTCGCCTGGGGCACCCACTCATCCAACAACGCAAACGTCGCCTGCTTCCCCTCATGCGCGCCAAAACAAATGACCCGTTCCTGCGCCAACCGCCACAGAATATGATACCCGCGCTGGCTGGCCGTGGAGATGCGGGCACGCTCCAACACCGCGTGCATTTCGTCGCAGGTCAGTTGTTTGCCGCCTTGCAACGCCTTGACGAATAATTTTCCACACCGCGCAAAAATCGCGTCATTAAGTTCCAGATCCTTAACCCGGCTTGCGCTTCCCGCAATAATCCGCGGCGTCAATAATTCCAGCATCCACCGCACATCCGCCGCCGCCACAATATGCAACGTCCCCCGCATCGGCCACGTGCGCACGATGCTCCGTTCAGCAACCGCCTGCTGAACATCCGCCTCCGTCGCACCCGCCAGCCGCAACCCAATCGACCACAGCGCTCCCGGATGGTCCTGCGCCTGCATCGCACCGAGCGACGCCACCACCCGTCCCGGTGTTCTGTGCACCGCTCCCGCAATCTGCTGCTTCACTAATCGCTGACCGGCAATATCATTCGTAACCATAACGCTTTCCTTTTTCCGCGGAAAAGAATTCTCCCCAATCGAATCCCCGTCAATTTTAATCACCCAAACCACTCCGCACTTTCGAAATTTCCCTACTCCCCCCTTTACACAGTGCTCTTTTTAGGCGTATATCGAAGACAGCTTTAGCCCTTTTAAGAATTTGGCTCCAACCGGCAAACTCTTAAGCGCAGCGACCTTGACAGCCCTATGAGTAACGACGCACCGAAAATGAACCGCCGCATTCTCGTGATTGATGATAACGAGTACATCCACGCGGACTTTCGGAAAATTCTTTGTGCCGGTAAAAGCAGCAACTCTCAAATGGAGGCTGCCGAAGCGGCTCTCTTCGGTGATTCTGCCGCCCCCGCCGACCCGTTCCAATTTGAAGTCGATTCCGCCTATCAGGGCAACGAAGGGCTGGCCCTGGTCGAAAAAGCCATCAAGGCCGGCCGCCCTTATGCCATGGCATTTGTGGACGTCCGCATGCCGCCCGGCTGGGACGGTATCGAAACCACCCCAAAAATCTGGGAAACCGATCCCGATCTCCAGGTCGTGATTTGCACCGCTTACTCCGATTATTCCTGGGAGGAGATGACCGCCAAGATCGGCAAGTCCGATCGCATGCTCATCCTCAAAAAGCCCTTCGACAAGGTCGAGGTGTTGCAACTTGCCCATGCGCTGACCGAAAAATGGCGCTTGCACCAGGAAATCAAGTTTAAGCTAAATCATCCTGAAGGTTCAGCCCAGGCGCACACAAAAGCCCTCGAAGCCACCGTGGCCAAACTCCAGGCCGAAATCGCCCAACTCAAGCGTCCCGCTTGAATCCAGGTCCGATTTATCCGCTGCTCTTCCCCGCCTCTTCCCGCACCGTCTGCAACGCCAGCATCAACCACAACACTCCGCCAATCAAAAGCGCACCCGGCAAAATCAGAATCGCCTTTTGCAAATCGTGCCAATGATCCGCCAATCGCCCCACGATTTCCGATGACCACATGTCCCCAAACAAATGGATCATGAAAATGGACATCGCCATCGCGCTCGAACGCAGATTGACCGGCACTGTCTCGATAATCAGCGTGTTCACCGGCCCCGTGGATAGAAACAGCAGGAACATCGCCAGCGCCAATAAAACCATCGCCGGCGCGAGCCCCGCAACTCGCAGTGCCATGAACGCAGCCGGCGCCGCCAGCAGGATCGAAATCGTCAACAACCACGCGTAAGCCGCAGGATTCCGCTTGTGCCACGCCGTTGCCAGGAATCCGCCCACAATCGTTCCCACTAATCCGGTTGCCACCACCACCAATCCAAAAAATCGCGTCGCCTTGTCCGTGGTCAACCCATGAACTTTTTCGAAAAACGTCGGCCCCCAAAAGCTGAACGCGCCCAACGCGAACGTGTAGGCCACATAACCCCAGATCACCAGTTGATATTTCGAATTCCGAAATAACTGCAATAAATCTCGAAACTTTGGCTTCGCCAGCGCCGTCCCCGCCGATAAATCCATTTGCCCGCGGCGTGGTTCCGCAAAGGGCAGCAGCACCAGCGCCAGCAACAATCCCGGCGCTCCCGCCCAGATAAACGCATGCCGCCACCCATAACGCGTCGCCATTTCCCCGCCAAATAAATAGCCCAGCGCGAACCCCACTGGAATGGCTGCGTAAAAAATGCTCAGCGCATTATTGCGACGTTCCGTCGGAAATGTATCGGAAATCAATCCCGGACTGATGGTCGCATAACTCGCCTCCCCCACGCCCACCAATATCCGATACGCCAGCAACATGCCGAACGTGGCCGCAAATCCCGTGAGCATTGTCCCCAAACTCCACACAAATATTCCCGCCGCGATCAGCCATTTCCTGGAGGCCCGGTCTCCCAAATAACCAAAGATCGGACAGGTGATGAAATAACCGACCATGAAGGCTGTGAACGCCCGCCCGGACTCTCCGTAGCTGACGCCAAATTCCCCGGCCATTGGCGTGCGAACCGCATTGAGGATGGCGCGATCCATGTAATTGAACAGATTCAATCCCGTCAGAATCACCAGCATCCACGTTGGATTGAGTCGTCGATTCATGGTTGATGCGCGCGCACGGCTGGATTGTTAGGGGAAGGTGCAACCACATTCAATTGCTTTTGCCGCCGGACGAAATAAAACCCGCCAACTCAAGCTGCCACAGCCATTACTTTCCCTTTTAGAAATCACGCACGACCGGCTCCATCTCCACCTTTCCAACATCATCGTTTGCCAATTCACCCCTTAATATTTCCAGCATCCACCGGTTCGTTTCTGCATCGCGCAGAAGCAGGCAGTGCTCAACCACCGTCGCAGCCTCCGGTCCCTCCACTGGCAAAGCTTTCGCCGCGCCGTGTTCACGCGTTCCTCCCCATCTCTTCTCGCGCGGTACATTGGCCACGGCGGGCGAAATTGTTTTGGTCGATCGCTCATGATCCCGTAATCAACTTAAAAATCGGTCCATGGCTCGTGGCGAAAGTTCGCGCAGATCGAGCAGCGTTAAAAAATCGATCGTCCTAAACTCGCGATCGATGGCCGGCGGTCCGCAGATTTTCGCTCCCAACGCCATATACGCTGCCAGCAACTTTGGCACTTTGCCCGGTCGTTCCGCCCGCCGGTCCAGCGGGCAGATGAACCCCGGCAACGGATTCGTTTGCCACTCCGACCTGGCCAAATTCTCCTGCTTCAACATCTCATATATCGTCGATCCTTCCGCCGGGTCTTGCGAAGTCAGCGAACTGCAACCAATCAAATACCGGCAACCACGGGCCTGAGCGTACGCCGCAATTCCCTTCCACAACAGACTCAACACGATCAAATTGCGATGTTCCCGCTGCACCACCGCACGCCCGAGCTCCACCAACTCATCGCGCAACGGCTCAAAGGGACCAAAATAAAATTCCTGCTCGCTGTAATAACCCATCGCCGCGCGGGCCTGACGACCGGTTTGCAGGCGGTAAGCGCCCACCACTTGACCCGTGCCGGTTTCCTCCACTAATAGATGATCGAAAACTTCGTCAAATGGATCCGCATCCAGCAGGGTTTCAAACGATTTTTCCAAACCCTCGTTCAATTCGATGTTGAAAACTTGAAAGCGCAACGCCTGCGTGGCATGAACATCCGCCCGACCGGCGCTGAGCCGCGCAACATAATGGGGCTTCTCCTTGCGGCTGTCTCCGGTCCCGGCCTGAGGAATGTCCATCAGTTTGATCATAAGTTTAGCTTGGCTGCCCGTATTCCCCACCTTCTAACGCAGCTTGCTTCGCGGGCGTTAATCGATAAAACTTCCCCGGTCATCATTTAATTCGATGTATGAACGTGCATCACCTGGAACTATTCTACTATGTTGCCCGCCATGGCGGCATCAGCGAAGCCGTTCGCAACATTCCTTATGGCATACAGCAACCCGCCGTCAGCGGACAAATCGCCCAACTCGAGGAATTCCTTGGCACCACGCTTTTTCATCGCCGCCCCTTCTCCCTGACCCCGCCCGGCGAAAAACTCTATCGGTTCATTGAACCCTTTTTCTCCCGGCTCGGTGCCGTCGCCACTGAACTCCAGGGCGGCACCACCCATCAAATTCGCATCGGCTCTTCGGACATCGTGCTCCGCGATTACCTGCCGGAACTGCTCCAGTCCGCTCGCAAAAAATTCCCGCAATTGAAAGTCGCGTTGCGTGAAGGCTACCAGCCCGAATTGGAAGCCCTCCTCCAAAAGCAGGAAATTGACCTCGCCGTGACCTTGATCGAGAAAAAATCCCCGCCCGGCATCCAGGCGCGTGCCCTGCTGGAACTTCCCCTTATCCTGCTCGTTCCCAAGGAAAGCCCGTTTACCTCCGCCGAGGAACTCTGGAAACGCGATAAGATTCTTGACCCGCTGATTTGCCTGCCGGCCAATGAGGCCATCTGCAAAAACTTCCAGCAAGCCATCGCCCGCCTTGGCATTGATTGGTTCCCCGGCATCGAAGTCAGCTCGCTGGATCTCATTGAAGCTTACGTTGCCAATGGCTTCGGCATCGGCCTATCCGTGTCTATTCCCAAGACAAAGCTGTCCCCAAAAGTCCGCTCTCTTCCACTGCCTGGCTTTGCCCCGGTCTTCATGGGTGTCCTCTGGCGGGGCAAACCTTCCCCTTCTTTGCAACTCCTTTTGGACGAATTACAAGCACGCGCCCGCCGTTTGCAGGAATAACCGTCAGGATTCCGCGCCTTCGGCGGAAGTGGCAAAGGAGTTGCTGGCTTCATCCCGTAACGTAAGTGCAAAATAGATAATTTATGGCGCTGCCATTTCTTAACGGTAAATCGAAGAAGCACGACCAGGTCATTGCAATCGACCTCGGCGGGCGATCCACCAAAGCCATTCACCTCCAGCGCAAAGGCGATTCCTACACCTTGCTGCGCTACGCGGTGCTGGACGCCCCCATCTTCGAGAAACATCTGTCTGTCGAGCTCCTCGCCGATCATTTGAAGGCCATCACCCAAGCCCTCGAAACCAAGGCCAAATACGTCAGCATCGCCATCGGCGTGAACGACTCCATCCTGCGCCATGCCGAATTGCCCATGATCCCCATCCCGGACATGCGACTCATCCTGAAGAATAACGCCAAAAATTATTTGCAACAGGATCTCCCCAATCACGTTTTTGACTGCTCGGTTGTGACCAACCGTCCCAATGGTTCCCACCCTGAAGCCGCCAAAACCGGCGCTGCCCAAAAGCATAAGGTGCTCGTCGGTGGTGCCCGCAAGCAACTCATTGATGAACTCCAGACCGCCGCCCGGGAAGCCGGCCTCATCGCCGACCAAATCATCCCCGGCTTGCTCGGTCCGGTGAACGCCTTCGAGCTCGCTCTGCCCCAAATTTTTGTCAAAGACGCCGTGGCCCTGATCGATATCGGTTTCAAAAACTCATCCATTTGCCTCTTAAATCAGGGTGAGCTGATCGTCAGCCGCGTCGTGGCGATTGGCGGTGACCGGCTCACCAGTGGCTTATCCGAAGCCATGAACATCAGTTACGCCGAAGCCGAAGGCATCAAGGTCGGCATGCCAGCCGAGGTGCAATCCACCCTCGAACCGTTGTTGACCGCGCTGGGTCGTGAACTGCGCGCCTCAGTTGATTTCTTCGAACATCAACAAGACAAACCCATAAGCCAGATCTTTGTTTCTGGCGGTTCGGCCCGCTCTGAATTTATCGTCAAAGGCTTGGAAGCCGAATTGATGGCGCCTTGCGCCTCATGGAATCCCACCGCCACACTCCAACTTGCTTTGCCCCCGATGCAAATCAGTGAAATGGAACATGTGGCGCCCCAACTGGCCGTGGCTGTGGGCGCCGCTGCCGCCGCGATCTAAATCCGTTTATGCCAATACGCATCAATTTGCTCGCTGAAGCTCAGGCCGCTGAGGAGATTCGCCGCCGTGACCCGGTCAAACGGGCCATCTGGATTGCCGTTCTCGTGGTGCTGCTCGTGCTCGCCTGGAGCAGTTCCCTCCAGGTCGAATTAATGAGCGATAATTCCAAGGTAAATCGCTTGGAAGCCTCCCTGGGCTCCCGCACCAACCAATACACCCAAATCCTTGATAATCGAACCCAACTCGGACAAGTGGAATCAAAACTCGCAGCTCTTCATAATTTGGCCACCAATCGATTCCTCAACGCTGACGTGTTGAACGCCTTTCAACATGCCACCTCCGATGGCATTCAAATCACCCGTCTGCGGACCGAGCAATCCTTCATGCTCGTCCCGGAGATCCCCTCCAAGAAGGTGGATGAAAAATTCGTCCCCGGAAAACCCGGCTCCAGCACGGAAAAAATTCTCCTGACCGTTGAGGGCAAGGACACCAGCCCCAATCCCGGCAACGAGGCGATCAACCGGTACAAGGAAACCCTCGCCCATAATTCTTATTTTCAGAAACAGAATATTTCCACCAATCAAATCCTGCTCAAAAATCTCTCCTCCCCCCAGATGGACAACGAGTCAGGTGCGTCTTTCGTTGTATTCTCCTTTGAATGCCAATATCCCACCCGGAGTCATTGACCATGAAACTTTCCAAAGAAAAACGCGATCAACTCATCCTCGTCGGCATGGCCACCGTGGGCGCCATCGCCGGGCTCTGGTTTGGCTTGATCAGCTTCCAGCGCGGCAAATTGGTCGAGGCCACCAAAAAAGCCAAGGTGGCGCAGGACAAAATTGATCAAATCCTCAAGGTGGTCAAGGATGCCGACCGCGTTGAAGCCGATCTGAAGACGGCCGCCACAAAATTGTCGGACATTGAAGCCAATATGCCCTCCGGCGACCTCTACTCCTGGATGGTCAGCAGCATCAAGCAATTTAACGTCCCCGCTTACAAGGTGGATATGCCCCAGATTGGCATTCCCACTGTTGGGGAAGTGACCATGATGCCAAGTTTCCCCTATGAGCAAGCCACCGTTGCCGTTGCCGGCACGGCTTATTTTTATGATCTCGGCAAGTTCCTGGCCGATTTTGAAAACCATTTTCCCTATGCGCGCATTCAAAACCTGACTCTGGACCCGGTTACCGGCGGTGCCAGCTCCGATGAAAAAGAGAAGCTCGCCTTCCGCATGGAGATTGTAACGTTGACCAAGCTCAAGACACCTTGAATCACCCTTCAGCCAAATGAAAAAAAACAGCGCTTTCTTCCTTTGCCTGATGCTCTGCATCACCGCAAGTCTTTGGGCCTCCTCGCCCGATTTGCAGGCTGCGCCGGCGGCACCCGTAGCGAAAGATACCAACGCCCCTGCCTTAGAGTTGGCTATTCCCCAAGCTGTTTTTGATGTCACCAATTCTCCGGTGAAGGACCCCTTCTTCCCGCTCTCCGCGCGCCAGGCAGTGGTGCAGTCCAATACAAATGCCCCGGCTTTTTCCGCGGCCTCCTTCTTCCTCAAAGCCCTCTCCGGCCCAATCAACCAGCGTCTGGCCTTGATCAATAACCGCACCGTTGCCGTCGGAGAAGATGCCGAAGTCACCACTACAAGCGGCAAAATAAAAATTCATTGTGTGGACATCAAAGATGCTTCCGCAGTCATTAAGGCGGCCGGCCAGGTTGATCCGATCGAACTGCACCTGCGCAAAGGATTCTAGTTTGCTGTTGCTTACGCCAACTCCAGCTCTGTTTTCGGTTGATGTTTTACTCCAAAAATTTGTGCCCTTTTCCTGTGCTGTTTTCCATCCCCACCAAGTTGCCAGCAGTCTCCAAACCGACAAGCCGCTGTCTAAAGGCTGGACAAACCCACCGACAGACTGGGCATTTTATCCATAAAAAGGCCGTTTCCAAGCGGTTAAACCAGTTGGCACTCTTGCTGCTAAACTCTCTCCTAAATAATTGGCCGGCGTACGGCCAATAAATGGTCGATAACTAAATAGCATACCTAACATGAAAAGTAACCTCCTCCTCCTGAGTCTCGCCGGACTCCTTTCCGCCAGCTTGAACGGCTTGGCGCAAACCGATACACCGGCTGCCAGTGCATCGACCGCTCCCGCGACGGTCACCAATACCACTCCTGTGACCGCGGCTCCCGAGGCCACCGCGCCCGCCACCAATGTGGCGCCGGCCACCGCGACCACCGAAGTTGCGCCGTCAGCCACCAATGCCGCCCCCGTCGTGACGCCAGCTGCCGACACAACGGCCGCCCCCGTCGTGACGCCAACTGCCGACACAACGGCCGCTCCCGCGAACACCGCCGCCGCGCGCGACCCAAACGCTGTCATCCCACTTATTGTCATGGACGAAGTCCCGCTCACGGATGCCATCAAGAATCTGGCACGGCAGGCAGGTCTCAATTACATGCTCGACCCCAAGATCAACTACGGTGGCATTGGACCCGATGGCCGGCCAGTACCTCAGCCGCAAGTTTCCTTGCGCTGGGAAAATCTGACCCCTGACCAAGCCTTGAGCGCCGTCCTGAACAATTACAATCTCACCATCGTGGATGATCTAAAAACACACATTGCACGCATCACGATCAAAGACCCCGCCGCGCCCGATCCCTTGGTCTCAAGCACGATCCAACTCAAATATGCCGACCCTAACATCATCGTCGCCAGCATCCAAACCACGCTGGTTGACAAGCGCAGCAAGGTCGTGGCTGATACCCGTACTGCTCAATTAGTGCTCCTGACAACCGAGAAGGAACTGGATGCCATTAACAAGCTCGTTGCTCAATTGGACACCCAGACGAAGCAAGTCTTGATCGAAGCCAAATTGGTTGAAACATCCAGAAACCCGACCACCAGCAAAGGCATTGACTGGACCGGCACCTTGGCAGCCCAACACATCCGCCTTGGTAATAACCCGTTGGTCGCGCAAAAATTTGCCTCAGGCAAACCCGCTGTTCCGGCCGTACCTGGGACTGCCGCAGTGGGAACTCTGGGAACCCCCGGCTACATCCCCGGCACGCCTTCCACCCCTGGCACAGCCGCCACGCCCGATACCCCCGAACTTTTAAGCCGCATTCTTGATCCAAGCCAACCGATGTTTACTGCAAATACAGCCTCTGGAGTTTCCCCCAGCACATTCTTCTTGAATGCCGATGGGGTCAGTGCCGTCCTCTCCTTTCTTAACACTGACTTGGACGGACAAATCCTTTCCACGCCCCGCGCCGTCACTTTGGATAACCAACCCGCCACCCTTTCAGTAACCCGCGCCCAGCCGATCTTCTCAACCACGGCTGGCACCCAGGGCTCCCCCGGTGGATCAACGGTCACTTACACCAATGTCGGCACCATCCTCCAGGTCACGCCTCACATCTCGGCCAATAAAACCATCGCTCTGAAAGTCGTTCCTGAAGTATCCAATCTCGCTGGTGTTGCCACCAAGACCGTGGCGGGCGTCGTCAATCAAGCGGACATCTTTGACGTGCGCCGCATCGAAACTCAGGTGCTCATTCCCAGTGGCAACACTTTGGTCATGGGCGGGTTGGTGAGCGATAGCACGACCAGAGGCAACATTAAAGTTCCTCTCTTGGGTGATTTACCTCTCCTCGGCAATTTGTTTCGCCAGGAAAACAAGAGCCAGGACAAGAAAAACCTGATTATCTTCATCACTCCCACCATTGTGGAGAGCGAAGACTTTCAGCCCACCCAAACCGACTTTCTCAAGAGCAAGGCCCCCAGCGAGAAAACCTCCGATTTCGGTGCTTGGGATAGCGGCAAACCGCAAGACTGGAGCAAGCTGATGCACAAAGACAAAGTCGCTGATGCGGACTCGACCCCCAAGTTCCCAGACAGCAAGTAATCTATAACATTTCTTCTCAGCCACCGCCCTGTCTCAGAGCGGTGGTTTTTGCTTTCACCCCTGCTCCGCCGACATCACCGCCGACCGCTCACGGCGCTGCTGCTACTTTGCGCAAATAATCAAAGGAATAAATTCCCGTGGCGTGTCCGTCTCCCCAGATCGGCTGCACCGCATAACTCCCCACATTAGCCACCCGCAGCAGTTGAAACGCCTGCGGCGACAACGCTTTCTCCGGGCCCTTGTAAACATTCCCCATGATATCCACTTCCCCTTTGCACCCCGCGCAGGGACAATGCCGCCGCAACTTCTCCAGCGATACATAGGTCTCGCTCCCATCTTCCCATTTAATGGCCAGTTCCCCGCCAATCGGCTGAATATCCAACGGTCGCATGCCTTAACGTAACTCGCCGCCGCTAACACCGTCCATAGATTAGTCCCTCCAAAACTCTATTATAGGTATGACTAACTTTCTTTATTGACTCAAACATTTGCGGTGCTATGCTCCTTGTGACATGGGAAACTCTGTATTGAAACTGTCCGTAAATTCCGCTCG
Organism: Pedosphaera sp.; assembly: GCA_028293325.1. GTDB lineage: Bacteria > Verrucomicrobiota > Verrucomicrobiia > Limisphaerales > Pedosphaeraceae > JAQGOT01. Next base: position 15,089 of record JAQGPA010000086.1, read on the forward strand.
CGGCCGATCGGCTATCGGGCCAACATGCCCATGAAAGCCGACAATCCCGCATCTTCCAGCCCCGATGACGGCTGGCGGCTTCCCAACCAGACTCCCAGCCTCTCGGAGTCCCACCGTACCGTCCCCGTCCCCAAACATTTCAGTTTCTGGCGCAAGATGCTTGCCTTCTCCGGTCCTGGCTACCTTGTGGCGGTCGGCTACATGGACCCGGGTAATTGGGCCACGGACCTCGCCGCCGGTTCCCAATTCGGCTATACCCTGCTCAGCGTTGTCCTCCTTTCCAACCTGATGGCGATCTTGCTCCAGTCGCTTTCTGCCCGGCTCGGCATTGTCACCGGTCGCGATCTAGCGCAGGCGTGTCGCGACCATTATTCCAAACCGGTGGCCATTTCCTTGTGGGCGCTCTGCGAAGTCGCCATTTGCGCCTGTGACCTTGCGGAAGTCATCGGGTCTGCCATTGCGTTGAATCTTCTCTTTCACATTCCCCTCATCTGGGGCGTTTGCCTCACCGCGCTTGACGTGCTCGCGGTAATGTATCTCCAAAACAAGGGATTCCGCTACATCGAGGCACTTGTCATCACGCTCATCCTAACCATTGGCGTCTGTTTCCTTGCCGAGATTATCTTTTCACAACCGGCCATGCACGCCGTGCTCGGCGGCTTCCTGCCAAAACTCGAAGTCATCAAGCACAAGGAAATGCTCTACATCGCCATCGGCATCCTCGGAGCCACCGTGATGCCGCATAACTTGTATCTTCACTCCTCCATCGTCCAAACACGCAAGTATGAACAGAACGCCGAGGGTAAAACCGAAGCGATCAAGTTCGCCGTGCTTGATTCCACGCTGGCGCTCACCTTCGCTCTCTTTATCAACGCCGCCATCCTCATTGTTTCTGCCGCTTCGTTTCATTTCAGCGGTCATCGCGAAGTGGCCGAAATTCAGGATGCCTACAAACTCTTAAGTCCCACGCTGGGTGTTACCCTGGCCAGCATTATCTTTGCCGTGGCCCTGCTTGCTTCCGGGCAAAACTCCACCCTCACCGGCACGCTCGCCGGTCAGATTGTCATGGAAGGGTTCCTCAATATTCGCCTCCGTCCCTGGCTGCGGCGGCTCATTACACGGCTCATCGCCATTATCCCCGCCATCATTTGCACCGCGCTTTACGGTGAAAGCGGCACCGCCAAACTCCTCATCTTCAGCCAGGTGGTGCTCAGCTTGCAGCTCTCCTTTGCCGTCATCCCGCTGGTATTGTTCACCAGCGACCGCAATAAGATGGGTCAGTTTGTAAATCCCCTCTGGCTGAAAGTTCTCGCCTGGCTTACCACCATCATTATCGTTGCACTCAACCTGAAATATCTGCTCGATTGGTCTGGCCTCACCGCCCGGCTTGCGCAGCTATTCCATTAAATAGGAATCGTCCCATGTATCAGAAAATCCTAGTTGCCTTGGAAAACAGCCATGCGGATGAAACCCTCCTGCCACACATCACGGAACTTGCAAAGCGATTCCAATCGCAATTATTGCTCGTCCACGTCGCGGACGGCTGGGTGGCCCGCAATTTTAATCGACTGGAACTGCGGGAATCAGAGGAGATGAAAACCGACCGCGCTTATTTGGAAACCACAGCGGAACAATTGCGCACCTCCGGGTTGACCGTGACCGCCCATCTCGCTCTCGGCGATCCGCCCACCGAAATTTTAAAAACCGCCGAACGTGAAAACTGCGATCTCATCGCCATGACCGCCCACGGCCATCGCCTGTTGGGCGATATCTTCTTCGGCAGCACCATCCACCAAGTCCGCCACAAATCCTTCATCCCCATACTCCTTGTCCGCGCCGGCACAAAAGCGCCCTAAACCGCACTTCCCCAATCGTCCTTGCCCGTCAAACTCGGAACTCTGAACGCGGAACACTTCCCGTTTTAGAGCAATTCCACCAACCGCTGCAACTCGGCATCGGTATTATAAAAATGCGGTGAGATCCGAATGTAACGCTGGCCTTTTCGGTCCGCGCGCAGAGAGGTGATGATGTTGGCGGCTTCCAGCTTTTGATGCAGCACGGGCAAGTCCGTATCGGGCCGGGAAATCGTCACGATGCCGCTGGCCAGCCCCGCCGGCGCATTTGCTCCCGCCACCAGATAGCCCTTGGCTTGGAGCGCCGGCGCCAGCCACGACCGTTTGCGGAGCAATTCGGCAGCGATGTTTTCCACGCCCAGCTCCAAAAGCAATTCCATCGCTGCGCTCAGGCCAACGATCCCCAGAAGATTATGCGACCCCGCCTCAAACCGCTGCGCATTCTGCCGAAATACAATCTGCTCCTGCGCCACATAGTTGGGGCTGCGCACATTATTCCAGCCATAAACCAACGGCTGCACCCGCTCCTGCAATTCCTTGCGCACATACATGATTCCCGCCGCACAAGGTCCCAACAGCCATTTGTGCGCATCCGCTGCCAGAAAATCCACCTGCTCCACCGTCGTGGGAAAAGCCCCTACTGTCTGAATGCCGTCCAGGCAAAAAAGAATGTTCCGGTCGTGCAGAAATTTGCCGATCGCCTGGTAATCCAGCCGGGTGCCGGTAATAAAATGACACGACGCGAGGGCCACCATGCGGGTCTGTTCGTCCACCTGCCCCATCACATCGACCGGCCGGATCACGCCCAACTCGCGCGTGTTGATCAACCGCACCTGCACCCCTTTCTCCGCCAGCGCCATCCAAGGATAAACGTTCGAGGGGTAATCGTCGAAATAAATGAGAATGTTGTCGTTTTTGCGCCAGCGCAATCCTCCCGCAATCAAGCTCAAGGCCAGCGAGGTTGGCCCGACGAACGCCACCTCCTCCGGCCGCGAGTTGAGCAGACGCGCTGCCAGTTGGCGGCCATTCTCCAGCAGTGCGGGATCAGCCGCCCTTTCCTGGTCGCCGGCCGTTGCCTTGGCGGCATATTGGGTGACGGCTTCCACCACGCGCCGCGGCAGCGGGCAGACACTCGCGTGCGCCAGAAAAATTTTATCACGCGTGACGGGAAATTCGTGCTGGCGCAGTTCTTCGTTGGTGAGTAATTCAGCTAACGTCATTGCCCTACTTTAAACGAGTGCGCCGGCCGCGCAAAGAATTTCAGCGCGCCATCCAATTTAGAACCCGCCCGCCTTTTGAACCTGGTCGAAATAATTTTGATAGAAGCTGACCACCTTGAAGCCGATCATCACCGCAATCGCCAGATAAATGGCGCGCGGCACCCACTGGGCCAGCGCATGCAATTTACGGGTGCCTGCCTCCTGGTAAAAAATATGCAACCGACGCAATGAATCATCCAATTGCCCGCTCAACTCACCAGTGCGATACAGATTGCAGAACAACTCCGGAAATTGACCGGAGGCACTCACCGCTTCCGCGGGCGTTTCGCCCGCCACCACGCGCGGTCGCCACGCCTTGACTTCGCGTTGCAACGCAAATGAACCGCTCGCCGCCACCGCCAAATCCCATGCCTCAATGATGGTTACACCCGCGTTGAGCAACGCTTCCAATGCCGCCGCCAGCCGCGCCAACGCCAACTCATGCCGCGCCTCACCCAGCACCGGAACCCGTTTGAGGACTCGTTCCAAAAAAGATCGCCACCCCGCCCCGCGCCTTCCCTGCGCCGCAAAAATCATGCCGAAGACCGCAATGTAAAGCGGAATCAAAATTCCAATGGTCCGGGCGAGAAAAACCAGCCAATTGCCGGTCGTGAAAAAATCGAGGAATGGAAAGAGAAAAATCGCCATGTGAAACACAAACATCGGATAAGCCAGGTCCGTGATCACCTGCCGCAGCAGCTTGGCGCGCTCCGCATAATAATTCCCCAGCAGCTTGAACACCTGATCGAGCCGTCCGCTTTGTTCTCCGGCGTGGATCAAGGCAACATCAAACGAAGGCGTCCAACGCCCGACGTGAACCAAGGCTTCGGAAAAAGTGGCACCTTGGGACAATTGCTCAGTCAATTGTCGTAACGGTTCGCGATAGGAGGCGGCGGGTGGTTTCCGCGCCAGCATTTCGAGGGAATTGACCAAGCCAACCCCGGCCGCGGTCAACTGGGCGAGTTGATAATAAAATTCTCCGCGTTGGGAAAGTTGCCGGGGCGTTAGGATAAGCGACATAACGCCCGCGCGCGGGCCGCCACTCAGGCCGCCACTTTATCGAAGCTGGCCTTGAGATCGCGCTTGCTGCGCAAGCCAACAATCTGCTCCGCCACCTGGCCGTTTTGGAACAGCAGCAGGGTCGGAATAGCACGCACACCGTACTCGGTGGCCAAATTTTGATGATCGTCGATATTCACCTTCCCGATGTTGACCCGGCCGGAGTATTCATCGGCCAGCTCATCCAGAATGGGTGCGATCATTTTGCAGGGACCACACCACTCCGCCCAAAAATCGACTAAGATGGGCGTGGCGGATTTCAGGACCTCTTGTTCAAAGTTGTCCTTGGTCAGAATAATAATATTGGGTGAAGCCATTGTAAATCAGTGTGGTGACAGGTTGCTGCTGGCGCAAAATTACGGCTACTTGAAGAGCGTCATGCAAAAATACGTGCTCCCCACTGCCACCAAGCCAGCCACGGCGGCGGCGATGGCCAAGGCCTTGTCGAGTCCACTGATGGTGGGCACGGCGGCAGGCGCAGCAGCCGGACGCTGGGCAGGACGTTGCGCCGGGGCAGCGGCCGCAGAAGGCGCAGCCGCAGTCGCACGCAGAGCCGGGGCCGCAGGCGCCACGGCGTGGCTGACAGCGGTCGGCGGTGCAAACGGAGCAGCACCGGGCGCGGCGGATGGCCCGCCAGGAGGCAGAGTCGGCAACTTGATCGTCGGTGCCGCAGAAGGCTTCGGTGGCAAATTAATGCGGACCGTTTCCTTCTTCGGTTGTACTTTCGAACTCTCCGGCGGCTTGGGCGGTAATGCGCCTCCGGGCAAACTTGGAATATTCTCTGCCATATACGTTAGTTATTTCGAGCCAACTTAAAGTTGCGCCCCGTCTCTGTCAAACTCTTATTCCAACCAGCTCCTGGCACGGAGTGTGAGACGAAATTCTTCTGTTAAGCAGTCAACGCCGGGCATCGTTGCAGGCAGCGTGTTCATTGAGCCGTTTTTCCAGTATTCCTCCAAGCGGATTTCTGGCGGGCAGGCTTTTTTGAGTCGGCCATGTGCTCGCGGGTTTCCGCGATGACTAGCTCGGCATATTGCTCGGTCAGTTGCCGGAACCGGGCGTGGCCAACCAAGGCGGCTTGCAAGACGGGGAGTTCCACCTCCGAAACTTAGCGGGTGGGGTTCTTGCCCTCCTCCGCCGAGCCGTGATATTCCCCCGTCAACCACGAACCTCAACCATTCACCACAGCGCTGCGACGCCATGACCTCTCCCTTCCTACTACAAATTTCGCCCGAACCCGATCAGTTCCCCGGGTTCGACATTCGAAATTCGCAATTGGTCGTTATCCATGTCTCCAGAAGGATGCACAGCCGTAAACATGCAGATCGCGATCACGAGGATGCCAATCAACTCGTGGGCTTTGACGCGATCCGCACGCGAACTGGTTCTCTCTTGGACATGTTCAACGAGACAGAGCTTGGGATGCTTTGGCATCCCTGTCTGTTTATACACAAGCCATTGAGGTGCAACGCAAAAAACTGCCTGGCGCTAAAAAAGATTTAGATGCGTGCACCCTGATTTCACCTTGACCCCCTGTTTGCGTACTATAACCTTTGGGCCATAATGGTGAAGAATGAACCCAGCGAAAGACCGGTTCTATCGTGTACGCGGAGTAGGCCCAAAATCCCTTTGCAACGCAGGACTATCGACTCTTATTCTCCTGGAACGGAAACGACTCCGGGCAGGTTTCCCAACAAGTTTGGCTTTACAGTCACTTAATCTCTCTATACGTTTCACTAACTTTCCATGAATACTTTCGTTAATTTCGCCAAAAAGATCTACGACACCTATCCGGGCTTGGTTAACAAGTCTGGATTGTATGAACTTTTCACCACCGCGCCATATCGATCGTTCTACATGAAGAAGATCGAGTCCAAAATGGAGGAATTCCTGAACGGCGCCGTGACAGTGGAATTTGAAGTGACGAATCACTGTAATGCGGATTGTATCATGTGCCCCAATAGCATCATGCAGCGGCCCAGCGTCCGGATGCAAATGGATCTGTTCAAGCGGGTGGTGGATGAATTGGCCGCAGAGAATCTGCCGTTGATCAAGTTTGTGTTCGCCGGGATCGGGGAACCCACGCTGGATCCGCAACTGCCGGAGAAGATCGCCTATCTCAAAGCCAAAATTCCCAAGGTTCCCGTGCAGTTGACCACCAACGCATCGTTGCTCACGGAAAAGAAATCCAAGGATTTGATCGAGGCCGGGTTGGACCGCGTGATGATCAGCTTCAACGGCACCACCAAGGAATCCTACGAAGCTGTCATGGGCCATATGTCGTATGAGAAAACCATGGCGAATCTGATGACCTTCCTGAGTCAGCGCAAGGACGGAAAGCCGCACTTGACGATTTCGTGCGTCCGGCTGGATGCAAATTCCAAAGATTTCGAACGCCTCGAAGAATTCTGGAAAGAGAAGGGAGTCCAGGTGGACGGATTCAAGACGCCCATTCCTTTCAATCGTGGCGGGGACAAAATGAAATACAAGAGCCGGTGGACGATGCCCAAGCCCACTGCACCGCGGCATTTTTATCCCTGCCGGATGATGGCGGAAAACATGTTGATTCATCCCAACGGCACGGTCGTGTTGTGCTTCGTGGATTACGAGGAAAAGCATGTGATGGGCCAGTTCGGCAAAGATACCCTCCGCCAGATCATGCAAAAGAAGCGTGAATGGTTCGAACGTCACAAAAAGGGCGATTTCTCCCATACGCCACTGTGCAAAAACTGCTCCTTCATGCGGGAGCAGGTAGTGTCATGGTGGAAGGACTCCTACTTTTAACGGTTGAGTCGTTGATTTCCCAATCCCTGCAATTCATCCCCTCGCATTTTGCATGCTCAGAACCATAAAAGGTTCACCGATCAAGTAATTCTGATTACAGGTGCGTCGAGTGGGATCGGCATGGCAGCCGCCAAGGCGTTTGCCTTGGAAGGAGGAATTCTCATGTTGGCCGCGCGCCGTTTGGATCGCTTGAACGCCGTGGCGGCCATCTGCCGCACCTCAGGAGCTGTCTGCGAGGTGATGGTCTCAGATATTCAAGAGCATGACCAGGTTCTGCATCTCGTTAACAAGACCATCGAAAGACTCGGCAGGATTGATGTGCTGGTCAATAATGCGGGGATGGGCAGTTTTGCCCCTTTTCAGGATCAGTCTTGGGACCTAATAAACCGGACAATCCGGACGAATGTCGATGGGCCTCTGGCATTGTGTCATGCAGTCATTCCCCAGATGATCAAACAAGGATCAGGAACCATCGTCAACGTGTCCTCAGTAGTAGGTAAGCGGCCTGTGCCCATGTTGGCGGCCTATTCCGCCAGCAAATTCGGGCTGTGGGGGTTTTCGGAATCGCTGCGGCTGGAATTACGTCCGCATGGGATCCATGTCTGTCATTTCTGTCCAACGTCGACCGCCACTGAGTTTCAGGAGACGGCCGGCATCAAGTCATCTTCTCGCGCGCTTCATGGCATGGATTCGGCGGATCGGGTAGCCTCCGCAATGGTGGAAGCGGTGATCAAGCGAAAACGGGAGTATATTATGTCCTTCACGGAGCGGTTGTTGATCAAATTTCATTTGATGATGCCTGCCTCGGCCGAATGGTTGCTCAACTTGATGCGGAGGCGTGGCGGTTCATCCGTGCCCACACCAAATACCCGGGATATTTAAGATCCAATTGGGTTCAAAAAGGGAAATACGGAAATTCTGAAAGGAATTCGAACTAAAATATACGTTAGTTATTTCGAGCTAGTTCAAAGTTGCGCCTCGTCTCTGTAAAATTCTTATTCCACCCAGCTCCTTGGCACCGCGGCTCAGACGCCGCCGGCCACAGATTCCGGGCATGAATTTGCCTGGATGACTTCCGCCACCGCCGATCTCACATCCGCCAGCTGAAATGGCTTGGCCAGGTGCGGATTGCCGGTCGCCTGCAAAAAATTCAGGGTGTCTTCGTTGACGACATCACCGGTCAAAAAGATGATGCGCCGCGCCAGTTCCGGCTGTTGCTTCACCGCCAGCTTGTAAAATTGTTCGCCATTGATACCCGGCATGCGAAAGTCAGAAATGATCACGTCGAATGTCCGGCCCTGAATGAGTTCCAGCGCCTGCGCGGCGGCGTGACACACCATCGTTTGATACCCGAGCAACCCCAACATCTCACTCAGCATTTCCGCAATGGATTTTTCATCGTCCAGCACCAGGATTCTGCCCACACAGACGGGAACCGCCGCTGCCGCTTTCGGCAGGAGGGTGGTGGTTTCGCCGCTCGCCTCATCGCCGCGGACCTGGGCCGCCGGAAACTCCAGCACAAATGCCGCGCCACCCAGTGCGGCAGCCTGGTAGCAAATGCGCCCTTTGTGCTCAGTCATGATGCTGTGCGCAATGGAAAGCCCCAGGCCCGTCCCGGCGCCGACTTCCTTGGTGGTAAAAAACGGCTCGAAAATTTTGTTCAACAATTCCGGCGGCACTCCCGGCCCGTTGTCCTCCACCGTTAATCGTACCCGGCCTTCTGTGGATCGGGTCGAAATCCGCAACCGGCCCACCCGCTCGGAGTTGACCATCGCTTGCAGCGCATTGTTCACCAGATTTATAATCAACTGCTGGACCTGGTCTGGATCGGCGGAGACACGGGGCAGCTGCGGCGCCAAATCCACCGTTAATTCCGCCTTGGCCACCAGCAGATCGAATTTCCGCACTTCGACCAACCGCTCGACGAGTTCGCTAAGATTGACCAATTCCCGGTGCGCCGGCTGGTCACGGGCAAACGAAAGAAAATTCATCACCAGCTTGGCGGCGCGATTGCTTTCATGGGCCACCTTCTCCAGATCAACCCGCGTCTGCGGTTCCAAATCGTGATGGGCGAGAATCAACTCCAGGTAACCCTTGACCACTGCCAGTGGATTATTCAGTTCATGCGCCACACCCGAGATCATCTGCCCCAGCGCGGAAAGTTTTTCGGACTGTCGCAACTGCTGTTCCAACCGGGTGCGTTCCGTGATCTCGGACATGAAGAATTGATACGCCGACCGACCGTCAAACCCGACTTCGCTCCCATTGACCTCCACTGGCGTCAGGCCGCCAGCCTTGCTCACCAGGTTGAGCGGCCGTTGCCGACATAAAAGCTCGAACCATTCCTGATGCGTCTCTGGCGCCGCGCTCCCGACATTCCGCAGCTGACAAAATGCCGTCAGGCAATGCCGGCCCGCCTCCGTATGATTGATGCCCAGCAACCGCTGGGCGGCCTGGTTCAATTCCAATATCCTGAAATCCTCAATCGCCGTAATCACGATCGCCTCACCTGCCTGCTCGAACAACGTCCGATATCGCTCCTCGGTGGATACCACCTTGGTTTGCAAAACATCGATTTCCGCCCTCCGGATTTGCACCTCCCGCAACGTCAACTCGTGGGTTTGCCGGACTTCCTCCAGCACCAGAATAATCATGCTTACCGCCAGCATTAACTGTAGCCCGGCGGAAATGAATAAAGCCAGGCTCGTGAGATCCTCGGAACTCTCCATGAACGGGTAGCTGGCCATGTATGCGCCCCAGAGAAAGAAGCCCAGCGTCAACAACGTCGCCCCAATATAGCGATGCTTTCGCCGATATTTGAAAAAACTGGCGCCGGTGACCGCGCTCGCGGCGGCGATGAGCGAGAAAACGGGGACTTGCATTTGCATTCGCCCTCGCAGGTGATAGGCCCCGATATAACTCCAGACCAGCAGAAAGGCCAGGAACCAGCCAAACATGGAGGAACGCACTTGTTCACCCAAAAAGCTGAGACTGCCCCAAAGCAAAAACACGGCGGAAACCCCGATACACCATTGCTCCAACATGAGCATCGGCGGTTCCCGGCGGTTCCCTTGCGAGCCGAAGCTGATTGTAATCCAAAGCGCATAGAACAACCACGCGGTTGTCCAAATAGTGAAGTAACGCCTTTTGGTGTACCGATTCAGGTAATAAAACAAACCGACGAGAACCCAAACCGTGAGTAAAGAAACCAGCACTCCCGCTTGAAGATATTCACGGGTGAAATAAAGATTTATACCAATCGCGTCTAAGAAATGCATTCCGGGTTCCGCGTGCTAATTTTGTCCAAGCTTGTGTGATGCTAAAAATGAAAGCGAGGGGAAAATAATGGATTTTGCCGCCCAGCACTCGCTCATGAATCATTTTCATCCCCCGTCCCTGATAATTGGGCAATGCTGACCCTACAGTTGAGCTCCCTGCGGCAACCATCATGGTCTTGGCGCTGATATCGTACCCGTCCCAACCTCGGCCAGCCTGGAACCGTTCAGCTTTCGCCCAGTTATGATCTGAATTAATGGTTCGCGCTTCCCGCACTGCCTGCTTCCTTAACCGTTGATACAGTGAGGGAAGCGCCTGATTGCCCACCTCAGAAATAACCGCTTTTCGGTTTTAATCTGGCACGATGCCTGCTAAAAAATGCCCTATGAAGTTAAAACTTGCTGCTTGGATGACTATTCCCTTAGTGATCTTCCTCTTTACCGCAAATGCCCAAACGATCGGGACCAACCGCCTTCCTCAAAAAACCACCGCTTCCAAGTTGAAAGCAGGAACCAACGCCCCCGTCAACACCACAACCAATTTACTGCCCAATACGCTGACGAACCAGGCACCGGATACTGTCACCAATACCGCGCCCGAAATACCGAAAGATAATTATACCAACAGCATTGGCATGAAGTTGCTGAAAGTGCCGGGAGACTTTTGGGCCGGCCAATATGAAGTTACCCAGGGTGAATACCAGCAAATCATCGGTTCTAATCCCAGTGCCTTTAACGGGGATCTCCACCCGGTGGATAATGTAAGTTGGAATGATGCCATGCAGTTTTGCCTCAAACTGACGGCCCACGAAATTAAAGAGAAAAAGCTGCCGGAAGATTTCTTTTATGCGCTGCCAACCGAGGCGCAATGGGAAACACTGGTGGCGGACACCAGCCTCGCCAACGCCGTGACCAGCCAAAACCGCCCTCGCAACGGAACCGCCACTGTTGGCAGCCTGAACGCCAACAGTCTGGGCCTGTATGACGTTCGCGGCAATGTCATGGAATTTACCCTGGGCGATCCTTCCCTGCCCTACCGCGTGCTGCTGGGTGGCTCCTGGCAGGACCGTATTGAAATTAATCTGCGAACAGCTTTTCGCTTCTATGCCTCACCCACTGATTCCCGGAACACCTTCGGGTTTCGTTGCATCCTCATGCGGAAACCGTCCGCAAAATAGTTTGCAAAGTCAGGTCGTTGGCGCCAGCCGCTCTCTGCCTGGACCGGCAAGCTCAGGCCTTCTCTTCGATCAACTCGCGGCGCGCGCCGCTGAGCAGTTGCTCGATGAAGTTGGTGGAATAGACACCGCGCCGGAAATTCGGGTCCTGCAAAATTGCCTGCTGGAAGGAAATCGTGGTCTTCACCCCGGTGATCATATACTCACCCAAAGCCCGGCTCATCTTGTCCATCGCTTCGCGCCGGTCTTTGCCGTAGGTGATCAGCTTCCCAATCATCGAATCGTATGTCGGTGGAATGTTGTAACCGGCATATGCATGACTATCGATTCGCACCCCTCTGCCTCCGGGTGAATAATACATCTCAATGCGACCCGGGCATGGCCGAAAATCATCAAAAGGATCTTCCGCGTTGATACGGCACTCGATCGCGTGTCCCTTGAACTGAATGTCGCTCTGCGAGTGTCGCAAGGGTTCGCCCATTGCGATCATGATCTGGTAACGGACGAGGTCAATTCCGGTGACTTCTTCCGTGATGGGATGCTCCACCTGGATGCGCTTGTTGACTTCCAGAAAATAATAATTCCCGTGGTTGTCCACAATGAATTCCACCGTGCCGGCATTGGTGTAATGCGCCAACTCGGCAATCCGCACCGCCGCCTTGCCCATCTTATCGCGCAATTTCTTGTACTTGTTATCAATGAGCGGCGATGGCGTTTCTTCCACCACCTTCTGATTGCGCCGCTGGATGGAGCAATCGCGTTCACCCAGATGGATGATGTGCCCTTTGTTATCACCGAGGATTTGAAATTCGATATGGTGCGGGTTCTCGATGAATTTTTCGATGTAAACGCCGGAGTTGCCGAATGCCTTGTCCGCTTCAGTCCGCGCGGTATGATAACCTTTGACCAGGGAAATATCGTTGTGCGCGACGCGCATGCCACGTCCGCCACCGCCCGCCACCGCTTTGATAATTACCGGGTAGCCAATCCGCTTGGCCACCACCAGCGCATCCTGCTCGTTTTCCACCGTTCCTTCTGACCCGGGGGGAATTGGGACCCCGGCCTTCTTGGCCAACGCACGGCTCACCGCCTTGTCCTCCAAGGCATTCATGGCGCGGGAACTGGGACCGATAAAGCGGATATTGCAACTTTCGCAGACGTCGGCGAAATGGGCGTTCTCCGACAGGAAACCGTAACCAGGATGAATGGCATCCACGTCCGCTATTTCCGCGGCGCTGATGAGGCGATCAATGCGCAGATAGCTCTCGTTGCTCGGCGCCTTGCCAATGCAAATGGCTTCGTCCGCCAATTGGACATGCATCGAGTTCGCATCGATATCCGAATAGACCGCTACCGTGCGGATGTTCAACTCTTTGCAAGCGCGGATGATCCGAACTGCAATCTCTCCGCGGTTGGCAACCAAAACTTTTTCAAACATGTACTTGGTAAGGAAGGATGCTAATTAATCCGTCAGGCAAATAATTCCCAGGACCGGCTTTTCACAAAAGCCGTCATGTTGGACGGATCTTGAACATGGGTTGGCCAAATTCAACCGGTTTGGCGTTCTCCACGCAAATCTGGGTAATCACTCCTTTGGCCTCGGCCTTGATCTCGTTCATCACTTTCATCGCCTCGATGATGCAAACGACCGTGTCCGGATTAACTTCCGTCCCAATCTCCACATAATGACCGGCTTCCGGGGATGGCGCACGATAGAAAGTCCCAATCATCGGCGACTTGATCTCGACGTCCGTGGAAAAGGTCGAAGCTGGTGCTGGAGCAGATCCCCCTCCTGCAGACACGACATATTGCGGCTGTCCATAAGCAACCATTTGCGACTCTTCGCCTTGCACGATCTGAGTACCCCCATTCATGCCCCGCTTAAGCTTGATCTTGAAATCTTGTCTCTCGAGCTCGAACTCCGAGATGGAGTTCTTCTTCATTAAGTCAATGATGGCTTTAATGTCTTTTAGGTCCACAGTCCCGCTTTCAGTTAAATTCCACGTCCTGCCCCGATTCCAATGGCAACAGACGGCTGTTAAAAAAGAGCAGATTACTACCCACCGACACTGCTCTAGGTAAATCGATGGGTGCGACAGTAATCACGGCTGCGGAGAGCGTCAAGTGGTAAAAATTCGAGTATCTTTGCCCCAAAAAACGCCGAATTAATGGTGAAAAGCACCATTATTCCCGCACTTATTTACTCCCGTTAACGATAACAGCCGCTTCTACAGCCAAAACGTAGGAATTGGCTCCAAATCCCACGATTTGGCCGCGGCAAACCGGCGCAATTAGCGAAACATGACGGAATTCTTCCCGGGCATGGACGTTGGAAATATGGATTTCTATCGTCGGCACACCCACAGCGACAATGGCATCCCGCAGCACAACGCTCGTATGCGTATAGCCGGCGGCATTAATGACAATGACCTCAAATTTGCCTTTTGCGTCCTGTATCCAATTGACCAGTTCCCCTTCCAGGTTGGACTGGCGAAACTCAATTCCCACGCCAAGCTTGGTCGATCGCTCCCGCACCATGGCCTCAATATCCGCCAAAGTCGTGTGCCCGTACACAGCAGGCTCCCGTTGGCCCAGCAGGTTCAGGTTCGGACCGTTTAGAAATAGTATCTTCATTTGGCGGGCGGACTTTAGCCCATTCGCTGGCGGCTGTCGATTTGATTTGAAGTCTGCCCCAGCAACCAGCCGAGCAGACAAAAAGCCGGCCACGCCATGGCGGGAATATAAAGTCCAAACTCAACCAGACTTTGCAATGCCCAACCCAACAGCCCCAGCCAAACCGCCAGCTTCATCCCGTTCTGCTTCAACCCGCTCTTGCGATAGGTAAAAATCAACCCTGCCGCCACAAACCCGGTAAATGACAGGAATCCTATCAGGCCAGAATCGCTTGCCTGTTCCAAATAGTCGTTGTGCGTCATCCTGGCCATTTCGGATTCCGGCTTTTTGATCTTCTCATAAGCAAGGCCAAATGTGCCGGGACCGCTGCCAAACATTGGCTTCTCTTTGCAGGTCTGCACCGCCGCCTGCCAATAATCAAACCGCGCCACCACACTAGTGGCCCCGCGCTTAAAGTATCCCGAATTTTTCCAGGCAAAGCCCGCCAACCCCAGAATAAGCACTCCCGCAACCATCGTTATCTTGAGTCGCCGTGGAAAGCGAAGAAAGAGCGCTCCAATAAATCCGATCACCAGCATCAACAACCAGCCTCCTTTGGACCCCGACCAAAACAAGCACGCCAGTGCCGCCAACCCCGCCGCTCCCATCAGAAAACTCCTGGCCCCCACCGTGAGGCGCTCGCGCTGCGACCACACCATTGCCAACGTCAACGGGAGTAGCATCAAAATGACACCGGCTAAAGTATTTGCATAAAAAAGCGTCCCAAAAATGCGATTCGTCGCAATCTTTTTCAGGTAGCCAGGCGGAAATTGGTGCAGGGGATAGACATAGAGGTAAAAGTAACGGCGCGTCTCTTCCAATCCTCCAAAGCGCTGCTGAAAACCTGCTACCAACACCAGGCTGAAACCGGCCAGCAACCCCAGCGAAAACAGCTCCAGGTTCTTGGATCGGCTCAAGGCAAGCAAGCCCAGGTAAAAGCACGCCACACACGCCGTGAAATGCCGCAGCGTTCCTCGGGTCAGGGCCACATCAATGGTCTGCGTTGCCGCCACAAACTGCCAGAGGAGCCAGATCAAAGGGAGCACCACCAGCAGCCATGGCAAATCCTTGCGTAAACGCATGGTGAACAGTCCCAACCCTCCCACCGCCGCCAGCAATCCATAACCATAGACCGCCGGCCAATTGTTAAATAGCCACTCATAAAAATTTGTCGGCTGCTCGACAAACTTCTCCATCACCACCGGATTCCCAAACTTCAACAAAGACACCCCCAGCAGCAATCCAAAGAGCAGGGCAAAAACCCGCGGCAGCAATTCATCCACCGGCTTTCCGGTCTGAGTCGCTGTTGCGTTGGCACCCGCTGCGGTTCTCATCTGTATTCCTTCATCAGGATAAGGATTAAACCGGCACGAAGCATTGCGGGAAAGCTCACAAATTCAGCTTCAGTAAACCAACCTCCAGAGCCAGCGCTTCCTGCACGTTGGACCCGAGCAAACGCTGGGTCCGTTCCAGCACCTGCAAATTTTCCATCGCCTGGCTGGGAGAAATTCGCCGCGCCACCTGTCCGGCGCTGGGCAACTCGGGAAAGTTCAGTAAATCGCCCCCCAGTGACAAGGTTTGCAACCACACATCGCGCAGCCACCATTGCAGCGCCACGAGCAAATCTGAGCGTTGCAGGCGATACTCCGCTTCAATGGCCGCCGCCAGCTCGTCCTCCCATTTTTCGCGCAACTTCGGGTCCACGTCGTCATACCGTTCCAACGGCGAGCGCGCGGCCAAAGCCTTTTGTATTTCCTCTTTCAATTCGCCCAACTGCTTGAGCAAGGCCCCCAGCAGGCGATACCGGCTCAACAAACTTTCCTGTTCCACCGCAGCCAGTTCCCCAAATGATTTGAGCCACTCCATCCGCGGTCCCGCCAGGAGGCGTCCGCTCTCCGCCGCAAAATTGAGCCGCAAACAACGCGAAAGAATGGTCTCCAAAATCCGTTGTGGTTCCGTGGTCAGCAAAATCAAGATTGATTTGGCGGGCGGCTCCTCCAAGGTTTTTAAAAATGCGTTTGCTGCGTGCACGTTCAGCCGATCCGCCGCTTCGATGACCGCGACCTTGTACTCCGCCTCGTTGGGTTTGAGATGAATCTCCTGCATCAAGTCGCGCATTTGATCGATGGTAATCACCCGCGATTTGGACTCCGGCCGCACCCAATGCACGTCCGCATGGTTTTCACCTTCAATCTTGCGGCAGCTCAGGCAGGCATCGCAGCTATCAATCGCCGGACCGCCCGGCGTGCGCCGCACCGGATTCTGGCAATTCAATGTCTTGGCCAGGGTACGAGCCAGGGCTTCCAATTCGGTGAGTTGATGCCCGGTGAAAAGATACGCATGCGCCAGCCGCCCCCGCTCCAAACTGCGCTGGAGCAAATCGACCGCCTGCTTCTGCTCTGGAAAATCCGCAAATGCCATTGCCGGTTTTATAATCGCACAATGGACGCCAAGTCACTAACGAATTACCGCTTCCTCTTGGACCAATCTTAAATCCCCGCCGCCCCATCGCCGAACTTCTTGCCGGACTCTTTTAGAATTTTCGCAATGTGCGGTGAAATCCAACGTTCCGTTTTGCCATCTGCCTCCTCAGGTTCCGGAAAATAGTTCTCGTCAATCACGACGCCTGTCGCTTCGGCCAGGGAAATTTCTCCTTCCGGTTTGATCCGGTAATGCCCGCGTTCATTGACTTCGGCCAGCTCCGACTCGATCAACCGCGCCATCAGCGCCTTTCCCCAATGCGGGGTCTCCTTGAATTTCTGACGTCCGCCCGCCCGACGGCAAATCTCAACCATCGATACAAACTTCCCGTTCCACGACTTCAAGTAGTCGAGGATTTGCAATTCGTCCGAACTCAGAATCATAAATTGGGCGCTATTTCAATCCTGTTACAGCAACCCATATGCCAAAGCCCTGCGCCAGAAGCACTCGCTCTGCTTTCCGGCCTCATTTGCCGCCATTAAAATTACTTACAGGCTACATTTCTCCCCTCCAGCCTGAGGTTGGCTTGAAACTGGACACCGCAATCACCCGATGACACTCCAGTCCTACGCTCCCCTGGCATAATCCGTCATGCCCGTTACATCGATAACCACCACCGGCTCGTCACCCACCACCCAGGCATCGTGACCCGGTGGCAGCATGGAAACGTCGCCCGGACCGAACTCCTCCTCGCTGCCGTCATCCATCCGCACCCGGAGCCGGCCGGAAACATGGTATTGCAAATGCGCCACTTCGCAGCTTCGGGTTTTTGCAATCGGTTTAACGCATTCGGACCAACTCCACCCCGGTTCCAACGTCGCCCGGCCAAAAGTGACTCCGCCCAGCGTCGCCAAATCCACTTGGCCCCTCGGAAAAGAACGCGTCTCATCAGGCCGTCCCAGGTTCTTTCTTTCCATCTTCTCTGAAAATTGTGCTGTTGTCATAAACATCGCCTTTCCAGCTATCTCCATGACACTTTGGTCCACAAAGATAACCTTATACTATCATGTTAGGTCTCGTGAATCAGAGCGTCAAGCTGACCACCTTTTTTCAGTTGCCAACTTCAAGGCCTGAAAAGAACTTGGCATTTACCTTGGTTCCGCTATTAGCAGATAGCAGATTGCGGCGTTTGGAATTCAACCGCCTTCCGGCTGCTCCATCCATTACGAAAAAACGTATGCGAACTCTCTATCACACAGAAGCACACTTCCGCGGCAGCAATACGGTTAAGGACATTGTTATCGGCATGGCGGACGGCCTTACGGTCCCGTTCGCCCTCGCGGCGGGAATTTCCGGCGCCATCACGGCGGCGCATATCGTGGTGACCGCCGGCGCGGCGGAAATCGCGGCAGGTTCCATCGCCATGGGTTTGGGCGGCTATCTCGCCGCGCGCAGTGAAGCGGAGCATTACGACAGCGAAAAACGCCGCGAGGAACAGGAAATCATAGAAGTGCCCGATGAGGAAGCGCGCGAGGTGGCGGATATCTTCATCAGCTACGGCCTGTCCCCCGAAGAATCAGCCAAGGTGGTTGACAGCCTGCGCCAACGTCCCGGCGCCTGGTGTGATTTCATGATGCGTTTTGAGCTTGGCCTGGAGGAACCCGACCCCACCCGCGCGCTCAAAAGCGCCGTCACCATCGCCGCCTCGTACATCGTCGGCGGCATCATCCCCCTGTCGCCTTATATCGTTTTCAGCCATTCCACCGAGGCGCTGTATGTTTCGGTCGCAATGACGCTCTCTGCGCTTTTCCTCTTCGGTTTCATCAAAGGCCGTTTCACGGGCGTTTCCGGGATCAAGAGCGCCATCCAAACCGTCCTCGTCGGCGGTATTGCCGCCGCAGTGGCGTTTACCCTGGCTAAATTGATCGCGTGAGCCGGCTCTCCGGCTTGCCTCGGAAGCTGGATAGTTAAATTCGACATCCCGAACGCTCCGGAAATTATACCTTCTGCCCCAACTCAGCTTTGATCTCCTTGATCATCTTTTCCATGCGTCGGCCGTATTCCACGTAATTGTCATACTGCGCTTCCGGCGAGGCCGTAACGCTCTTGTCGTGAAACACCACCGCCATGTGTGGTTCGATGGAGATGCCCCCGTCATAACCATTCATAAATAGGTCCTTCAGAATTTTTCTTACCTGCCCGTCGCCTTCACCGGGAAATTTATAATCCGCATTATTCTTGGCCGGCGACCAGACGCAATCCTTCACATGCACATGGACCACTTCTGCTTTTACGTGAGAATAAAATTCCCATGCATCCTGCATTGGTCTTGGTTTCGGTTTGGTGTAGTCGGCGGTGAAGACCGGATTGCCCGTGTCAAAAACCAGTTTTAATCCGGGCACATTCTCCAGCAGCTTCAAGGAAAACGGCCAGCCCATTCCCCCGTAGTTCTGGCAATTCTCATGCACTGGCTGAATGCCCGCATCCAGGAACAGTTTAGTGATTTCCCGCAACCGCCGGAAACGTTCCGTCTCCATCTGGTCTTCCGCGTCGCGGATGGCAAAGCTCATGATCCGCACCATTTTGGTGCCGAGTTTTTGCATGCGCGGGATGGCGCGACGCGTTTCCTCCAACGAAGCATCACCCGGCTGCTCAATCTTCTTTCCCCAATTCCCAATTGCCGAGCCGAAGCCGTTGATTTTGATTCCCGCCTTCGCCACCTTGTCCACCAGCATGTCAAAAGCGGCCTCGGGGATGTCGTGGATGTTCCCTTTGGGAAAGCCCGGCACCTCCGTCATGCGGGCTTCAATGTTCTGCCAACCCAGCTCGCGCGTGGCCTTGATTTGCGTATCAATCAAAGCGCCCGCTTCATCGGCAATTCCTGTGAGGTACATAAATTGTAATTCGTTTTATCGGCTGAATGATTTTGTAAAATCGTCGGCGGATACCGCCACCACCTGTTTCTTAATTTTCGAGCCGGCAATTAATTGCTGCAACTTTTTCTCATAGGCGGCGCCGTCCAACGGCAGTGCCACCGTCTGGTTGATTAATGAAGAATAGAGCATGGTGTTCGCCAGCTCGACGGAATAAATCCCATCCTCGCCTGGCGCAATCAAGGGCGCCCCATCCAGAATGGCATCCACAAAGTTCTGCATCAGGGTCGCATGCGGCGCCGTGGCATTTTCGAATGGAATCTCCACCTGCCAGACTTCCGGTTTCATGAAGCCGACTTTGGAAGTCTTGTTGAATTCGGTCATGGACACTTCGTTGCGCGTGAAATGCAGTTTGTCCTTTTCCAATACCAGCCGGCCGCGCGTGCCGGCAATTTCAAAGCGATTCGTTCCCGGCGCTTCACCGGTGGAGGTAATGAATACTCCCGTGGCGCCGTTGGGATATTCCAGGTAGGCGGTCACGTTGTCTTCCACTTCAATATTATGAAAGCGGCCCAGCTGGCAGAATCCGCGCACACTGGCCGGCAGGCCGCACAACCATTGCATCACATCAAGGTTGTGGAGGCATTGGTTCAGCAGTACGCCGCCGCCCTCGCCCTTCCAGGTCGCCCGCCAACCGCCGCTGGAATAATAGGCCTCCGTCCGATACCAATCGGTAATGATCCAACTCACCCGCGCAATGTCTCCCAGCTCGCCGCTCTGGATCAATTTCCGAATCTTCATGTAACGCGGTTCGGCCCGCAGTTGAAACATGCCTCCCAGCACCAGTTTCTTCCGTTTCTTATGCGCGGCAATCAATCGTTCCGCATCGGCTTTATGCGCGGAGATCGGTTTCTCCACCATGACATGCAACCCCTGCTCCAGTGCGGCAATGCCCAGGCTCGTGTGCTGGTAATGCGGCGTGGCGATGATGACTGCGTCCACTTCGCCGGAACGAATCAACTTTTCGCCATCATCATAAATTTTCAGCGGCTTAAAAGATTGCAGTTTTTCGGGCGTGGTGCTGCAAACTGCCACCAGTTCGCAACGATTGACTTTGCCCGCCGCCAGGTAGGAGGCATGGTGCCTGCCGATGTTGCCCATGCCAATGATGCCCAAACGCACTTTGTCCATGCTCTGAGTGTAGGGAAGGACCATGGAATTTAAAATCGCAAACTTCAGGCTGGTTTTGACCCGCCAACCTGCCGATGCTTCCTCCGTTGAATTTTCGCACTCATCCAACCCACTGCCCCCGAAACCGCCTTAGCTACGGCGCTGCCGTTTTTCTGGTGATTGCACTGGGTCTTGGCTCGCGTCGATATCCCATTTTTCCCCTGTTCATCGGCGACATTCTCTGGGCCTTGATGGTCTTTCTTGGTTTTGGGTTCCGCATGCCCGCTCGCTCCACTGCCCAGATTGCAACTTTTGCAGCGTTGTTTTCAACCGCGATTGAATTCAGCCAGCTTTATCATGCCCCTTGGATTGACGCCATTCGTCGCACTCGTCTCGGTGGCTTGGCACTGGGATTCACCTTTATGTGGGGCGATCTGCTCGCTTACGCCGTCGGCATTGCCTTGGGCATCATCATCGAATTTCTTTTGCGCTGCTACCGGCACAAACCTAACCGGTAAAAACGCAAGGCCGGCTCAAAACCACTCCATCTCGAGCGGAAATTCATCCAGCGGAGCATCATCAGAGAGTGGATTGGACAGTTTCCCATCCGTAAACCCACCAGTCATCATTCGCCGGAAATATTGCACGTTACAATTCTCCTTCCTCAAAAACAACTCAGCGAGCGCCGGGGTGTCCTTGAAGAATAACAGTGCTTCGTTTCGAGTAAGCTTTCTGGCCATGGCAATGTCTCCCCATTTGTATTTGTTTATCGACTGACACTCCAACGCGAACCGGCCGGGATGTGATTCAGAAAATCCGCCATCAGCGTTGAAGTCCGTTGCGCCCGTTCGGAGATTTGTTGCAGGGAAAAGTCCTCATCTTTGTCCGGCCAATCATCGGGTTGGGCGAAAAACTCCATCTTGGCCTTTCGCGCCACACGCTGTAGGTAGGAACGGATGGGGTTTACCCCGCTGTTTTCATCTTTCGGACGATCCACCAGGGTCACCAGCGCCATGGCACTGCCCGGGTGCGTTGCCCATTGGTCGATCCACGATTTTGCTTCGCGCGACAAGTCGCCCACCCCGTGCGTGGAGATGATAATCAGGTCGGCCGAAGCCGCGTCCTTCACCGCCATCTCCTTCATCTTCGGATTTCCCAGCACGTCAAACTTCCACATCTGGTTGTCGAACTCCAGATGGCCGCCCAAATGATGGACAAGATAATCATAAGTTTCCTTCGCGTGCTTGCCTGCCGCGAAGTCTTCGTAGCCAATTACAACGTTGAAAATGGGCTTATGTTGCGGGTCGTGTTTTTCATTAATTCCAATCTGAGATAATGTGGTTTCCATGTCGTTGAAAATGGAACGCGGAGACTTTTTTCACAATAGGGTGACTACCCCATGAATTTGTGCGGCGAGCCGTAAAACTTGAGTTTCATTCGCAATTTTTCCCGGGCATTGTAGGTTGCTTTGAGAACGATAAACGGACTTAAAATCGGCATGCTGTCAGCCTGCGAGAGTGCTCTGGAAACTGCTTTCCCTCATGGGCATCTCGCTTTAATCCACTGCTTTGGTCAGCACTGGAATAAAACGAAAAATCCGCTTTCTAACTTCAAATGCAAACCTGCTGCCTATGAATAAATTTTTGATTCGATCAGGCACCTGCAATCGGTGCGGGTCTTTACCAATGAAGACAAGGCAACTTCACCTTATTGCCATCAGCCAGCGCCTGAAGGGCTATCAGGTGAAGCCCTATTTTGGCACCTCATCGCTCAATTGTAATTAGATGGATTTTCCCCTTCACACATCATTGCGCGATCTGGCTCTCGCTCGCAGCAGCCTCGCCCTGGTCGGCCTCGCGCTCCTGCTGACTTGGGAAACGTTCGCTCCTTTCTTCGCCTCCGGCAGCGCGCAGCAACGCGGCATCCATGGCTCGCGAAATTTAATTCTGGGCGCGCTTAACGCCTTGATGATCGCATTCGCTTTTGCCGGGCTGTGGTACGCGGTTTCCCGCTGGGCGACAACGCATCGGTTCGGTTTGCTGAATGTGTTGAACCTGCCGTTGGCATTTCGACTCATGGCGGCCTTTTTGCTTTTCGACGTCTGGATGTACTGGTGGCATCGTCTGAATCACCGCATTCCATTCCTCTGGCGTTTTCATCGCACGCATCATTCCGACACCACCATGGATGTCACCACAGCCAGCCGGTTTCATTTTGGTGAAATTCTTTTTTCCGCCTGCCTCCGCCTGCCGGTGATTCTCCTACTTGGATTACGGATCGAGGAGTTGCTCCTGTATGAGATGGCCCTGTTCGCCGTCGTGCAATTGCATCACGCCAACATCAGCCTGCCAGCAAAACTTGATGCGCTTCTGCGTTCGCTCATTGTCACGCCGAACCTGCACAAGGTTCATCACTCCCGATTGCCAATGGAAACAAATTCCAATTATTCCTCCCTGTTTTCCTTTTGGGACCGCTGCTTCCGCACCTTCCAATTGCGAGCCGACCCGCGAACCATCACTTTCGGCCTCGCTGGTTTTGATGAGCCGGCGCAACAGAGTTTGTCCGGATTAATCAAGACACCGCTAGCTCATGACCGCCCGGGTTTAACGACCGATGAACAGAAAATCGGGATCAAGTGATTCGGCCGCCCTGCCAATTTTTCCTTAATTCCACGCCCCTTCAAGCAAGCGCCACACCCAGAGCACCAATGGCGCTGTGGCCAGGCTGGGCAGGTAATCAGCGAGTTCCACTTTTTTTAGTTCCAGCACCACGAGGGCAACGCAAAAAACCAACATGCCGCCAACGGCATTGACCGATCCCAGCAGGTTATGCGCGCGGAGAAACGGCTCCAGATAGGAAACCGCCAAAGTGATCGTGCCCTGATAGACAAAAACCGGGATCGCCGCCAATAAAACCCCCCAGCCAAAAATTGTGACGAATCCCATCGCCGCCAAGCCGTCCATTACCATTTTGATGAAGAGCGGTTGCCAGTAGCCCATCAACCCGGCTTGCACGGCTCCGAGCGGCCCCAGCGGCCCGGCGCAAAACAGCAAGGCGCAAATCGTGAATCCCTCGCTCGTACGATTTGGATCATCCGGGCGGGCTTGCGCGAAGCGTTGACCGGCATATTGTCCAAGGCGGTTCAACGTTTTTTGGATGCGCAACAACCGGCCACAGATTCTGCCCAGCGTCAACGCCAGTATGAGAACCACCACTTGCTGTAGGACTTGGAGAAAGCTGCCTTCCAAACTCAGCCAGGTCATGCGCAATCCGATGAACACGGTGAAAACGCCCATCAACCCCCGCAGGGCAAGCTGGGTGTTGGGCGCAAACTGCCGCGATAACGTCATTCCCATAATGCCGCCAATCACGATCCCCAGCGCATTCAGGATGGTTCCAGTGAGCATCGCAAGACTCAACCACGGCAACATCCAAGTTCAAAGTCCAAAGTTCGGGGAAACCCGATAAATGGCCGAAATTGGCCCATTTTTTCATCCGCCAACCTCAGGGCCGAAAAACAACATTGCAATTCACCCTGATAACCGGCAGGTTATCCGTCTGGTTCGGGGCGTAGCGTAGCTTGGCTAGCGCGCGTGGTTCGGGTCCACGAGGTCGTGAGTTCAAATCTCACCGCCCCGACCATTTTCTCTTTATTGATTCCCTCCCCATCCTTGCTAACTTTTGGGATGCAGCAAGCAACACCGGCGGCCACCGCGCCCTCTTTGATCTACAAACTCGCTTCCATCGTGGAGCGGCTCGACCCGGCTGGCCTCTTTCCCACCGTTCAACCGCTCGAAGTGGAGTTGGGCAGTGGTGATGGTTCCTTTCTGGTCAACTACGCCAAACTCCATCCCGAACGAAACTTTCTCGGTGTGGAACGGTTGCTCGGTCGTCTCCGCAAAATCGACCGCAAAGGCCGGCGCGCCGGCTTGACCAACCTGCGCGGGCTGCGCATTGAGTCTTCCTATCTTCTCGAATACCTGTTGCCGCTGCAATCGGTGGCCGCTTTGCACATTTATTTCCCGGATCCCTGGCCCAAACGGAAGCATCGCAAAAACCGCCTCGTCAATGCCCGCTTCACGGAGCTTGCCCACCAGGCCTTGAAACCGGACGGTGTGATTTATTTGCGTACCGACGATAAGGATTATTTCGAGCAGATGGTAACTGTCTTCGCGGCAAATCCCACTTTTCGCCTGGTGGAAACACCGGCCGAATTAAGCGGAGTCGTAACGGATTTTGAGCGTAACTTCCACGCCCGTGGAGTGCCCACCTTGCAAGCGGCTTATACGAAAGCCGAATGATTGGTTAATCCGGATCGGCCAGAGGCTCAAACGTCAATTATCGGTCCGCCGCCATCGTCGTGGCGATTTGGCGGCGGCGGCGCCACTCCACGCTGAACGCGGACACGCGCATTACCGCTGCCGGTCAGCGAATTCAGCACCAGGGAAATGAAGGAGATAATCAAGCCGCCCCAAAACGCCGACCAGAACGTATCCACATGAAAGCCCTTCACCACCTGACCGACGAAATAAAGCAGCAGCGCATTAATCACGAAGAAAAACAAGCCGAGCGTTAAAACCAATACCGGCAGGGAAATGAGCAATAACAGCGGCCGCAGCACTGCATTCAAAATTCCCAGCACCAGTGTGGCCGCCACCAGCGCCGTCCGCGTGTCGTAATGAATTCCTGGAACGATATACGCCGCCACCAGCACCGCTGCGGTGTTAATCAACCATCGTTGTAGAAATTCTTTTAACTTTGCCGACATGGCTGGAATATTTGTGCCGCCACCAACATGAAGCAACTGTCGCCCAAATACAAGGCAGCAACCCGGTGGGCTTGTCCCCATTCCCCGGCTTATCGACTCTGAACATGTAAAAACTCAACCTGTGTTTCGGCGGTCAACGTCACCCGTTCCAGACATGCGGGCAATAGCGCAAATTGTCCGGCGCTCAACATCAGTTTGGTTTCACCATGCGCAACTTCGAGCCGTCCGCGAATCAACCCCAACACCTGCGCCCCTTCGCTGCGGATATGGAACCGTTGCCCACGCTTGACCTGGCAGGCGTCAATTCGAAATAACGGATCATCCACCAGGTAACGCACCTTCAACACCGGATTGCGTGAATAAATGCTTTGAATCAACCGCGGCTCGAAATCGTTAAAATCAATGCTGGCCAGCGATTGCGGCACATGCATCTCGCGCGGTTTCCCATCCAGCCCTACCCGGTTCCAATCGAAGACGCGATACGTCGTGTCCGAGTTCTGTTGGATTTCAAAAATCACGTTGCCCGCGCCAATGGCATGCACCCGCCCGCTTGGCAAAAACATCACGTCGCCTTGCTGCACGGGCAGGCGCTGAAAACAATCCGCCACGGTCCCGTCCTTGATCTTCCGCTCAAATTCCTCCCGCGTGGTACCGCGTTTCAAACCGGCAAATAGATCGGCCTCCGGCGTCGCGTCGGCGATATACCACATCTCCGTCTTGGGCTCGCCGCCGAGGCTGGCGGCAATCTGCGCCGGTGGATGCACCTGCAACGAAAGTTTATCCTGCGCATCAAGAATTTTCACCAGCAGCGGAAAACGCGTCGTGGCCGGCTTGGC
This sequence comes from Pedosphaera sp., assembly GCA_028293325.1. Taxonomy (GTDB): domain Bacteria; phylum Verrucomicrobiota; class Verrucomicrobiia; order Limisphaerales; family Pedosphaeraceae; genus JAQGOT01. The sequence continues at coordinate 41,235 of JAQGPA010000086.1, forward strand.
CGCCCCCAGCAATTCCACTGAATGGTGCTCCATCAACCAGCGCAGGTCTTTGCCCGCCAACGGACCATTCGCCACCACACTGGCATCCCCCGGCCGGTCGGAAATCTCCCACGACTCTCCAATCGGTACGCCTGCCGGCAGCGCCTTTTGATAGAGCCGCTCCAGATTGCGCCCACCCCAGACGCGTTCCTTAAAAATAGGCTGAAAAGTCAACGGATAGAGCATGCGATGGCAGGATTGGAATTTTTTTCAAGCGGCCGCAACGGGCTGCTTTTCGACAAAATGACCATGGGCGCGAAACCGCGCATAGCGTTCTTTCAGCCGGTCGGCCAACGGCAACTGCTCCAACCGCTCAAGTTGGCCGAGCAGATGTTGCTTCAACGTGGCACCGGTGGCGGCAATGTCATTATGCGCGCCGCCCAGCGGTTCGGGCACGACCTCATCCACTAATTTCAATTCCAACAAATTTCGCGCCGTAATCTTCAAGGCCTCCGCCGCCTTGGCCGCCGCCGCCCGGTCTTTCCAAAGAATCGCCGCGCAACCTTCCGGGCTAATCACCGAATAATAAGCGTTTTCCAAGATCAACACCCGGTCCGCCACTCCAATGCCCAGCGCCCCACCCGATCCACCCTCGCCAATGACCACCGCAATCGTCGGCACTTCCAGCAACATCATCTCCCGCAAATTCACCGCGATCGCCTCCGCGATGTGCCGTTCCTCTGCCCCAATTCCCGGATAGGCTCCCGCCGTGTCGATGAGCGTGATGATTGGCAGCCCGAACTTTTCCGCCATTCGCATCAAACGCAACGCCTTGCGGTAACCCTCCGGATGCGCGGAACCGAAATTACGCAGGATATTCTCCTTGGTGTCCCGCCCCTTTTGAGTGCCAATCACCATCACGCGATGTTCCCCCAAGCACGCAAAACCTCCCACCATTGCCCGATCCTCGGCAAAAAGCCGGTCACCATGCAATTCATGGAAATCCGTGAAAGTGGTCCTCAGATAATCCAGGCTGAACGGCCGCTTGGGATGCCGCGCCAGTTGTACCCGCTGCCACGCCGTCAAATTGGAGAAGATCTGCTTGCGCGTTTCCGCGATCTTGACCTCGATTTTCTTGATTTCCTCCTCAAAGCTCACCCCCAAGGAATGCGCCTCCGGATGCCGCTTCAGCTCTTCCAGCTTGCTCTGTAACTCAAAAATCGGCTTTTCAAAATCGAGCTGATTCTTCATGCGGCAGCCAGTTTAGGTTTTCTCCCCCTCCCGCGCAACGTCGAATTATCCCCTCATCTGTACAAAAAAAGAGCCGGATTTCTCCGGCTCAGTGGTGATAAGGTTAATACGCCTCCACCCAGGCGCTCAGAAGGGTAATGAGGTCAACTATTTTGACGCTGTTCGAACCTCACTACTAGCATAACCTCTCTGCCAACCCTAAACGAACAGCGACATCTACAAGTTATAGATAACCCAACCGGGTAAATTGTTCGGAAATACTTTTTATTTCCTTAACTTTTTTTCTCAACTATTCACCCTCCCGCCCTTGACAAAGAACCAAACCTGCCTATACCGGCCCAACATCTGAAAAAATCCGCGTCAACACCCTGGATCGCAACACCCGCGCCAGCGGTGTTTTACCCTGTGGCGCCAGTGATTCCCTCAACGCCTGCTCTTTCCCCTTCCCCGATGCCAGCAGCCAGACTTCCCGCGCCGCGGCAATCATCCCATACCCCAAAGTAATCCTACGTGGTGGCGGTTTCACGGCAATCACCGACCGGTAGATGGCCGGGTTCGCCATGGTTTCCGCCGATTCCCCGGGAAACAGCGAAGCCACATGCCCATCTTCGCCCATCCCCAAAAAAATCATGTTTAACACCGGCAATCCCTTCCCCTCTGCCACTGGCGCCACTCTTAAAACATTCTCCACCGCATCGCGCAATGCAAGTCCCTCTTCTTCCTCGCCCCGCACCCGGTGGATTTGCGCCGCCGGAATCTTCAATGGCTCGAACAACAACTGCCGCGCCACCGCATAATTACTCTCCGGATCCGTCGGCGGCACGCACCGTTCATCCGCCCAAAAGAAATGCACCCCGTCCATCGTAATCCCCCGGCTCGTCGCCTGTTGCGCCACCGCCGTGAAAAAATCCCGTGCAATCCGTCCGCCTGACAACGCCACGCTATAGGGGACTTTCGGATCCTTGCGTTTTGCCAATTCATCCAGCCAACGCCCCGCCACCGCCCGCGCCAATTCTTCCGCGTTCGGATATGGAATAAGTTCAAAACCCATAATTACCCCCATCAAAATTACGTCAACGGCTGCGGGTCACGCCACACATGCCCGCGTTGCGCCAGCAAATCCTCCGACGCCACCGGTCCCCACGTCCCCGCCGCATAAAATTCCCGGTTCGACAGCGGCTTACCTTCCCACCCTTTGCGAATCTCGTCCACAATCGCCCACGCCGCCTCCACTTCATCGCGCCGGATGAACAACGTGGCATCACCCGCCATCGCCTCCAGCAACAACCGCTCATAGGCTTCCGGCGTATAGGCGCCGAATTCGCTGTCATAATTAAACGACATCCGCACCGGACGCACACTCGTCGTCGTCCCCGGCACCTTGCCGTTGAACCGCAATGAAATTCCCTCGTTCGGTTGCAGGCGCAACGTCAGCGCGTTCGGGTCCAGTTTGTTCCCGCATTGCGCCGCGAACAATACGCTCGGCGTCGGACGGAACTGTATCCGCACCTCGCTCGCGCTCAGTGGCAAATATTTTCCCGTTCGTAAATAAAACGGCACCCCGGACCACCGCCAATTATCCACCAGCAGTTTCAACGCCACAAACGTCTCCACGTTCGAATTCGTTTTCACCTTCGTCTCCTGCCGATAGCCCGGGCGCAACTGCCCGTCGATCACCCCCGCGAAATATTGTCCGCGCACCACCTGTTTCGCCACATCATCCACTGTCAACCGCCGGATGGACTTCAGCAACTTCACCTTCTCATCGCGAATTGGTTCCGCTTCCAATGATACCGGCGGCTCCATTGCCACCAGCGACATCACCTGTAACAAATGGTTTTGCACCATGTCCCGCAGCGCCCCCGCCTCCTCGTAATAACCGCCCCGCTGGCCCACCCCCAGGTTTTCGCTCACCGTAATTTGCACATGGTCCACCGAATCCCGGTTCCACAGCCGCTCAAAAATCGAATTCGAAAACCGGAACATCAAAATGTTCTGCACAGTCTCCTTGCCCAGATAATGATCAATACGAAACACCTGCTGCTCATGCGCATACTT
>JAQGPA010000131.1 GCA_028293325.1 Pedosphaera sp.
GGCCCCCATTTGACCAACGCCTGTAAGGTGTCGCTCTGGATGGTGTATTGATATTGCGCGTTGCCCTGCCGGCCGCCGATGCGCAAATCCTGCGCCGCTTGCAGGAAGAGGGTTGCGCCCGACACCCGCGCCAAGCGCGGACGCAACCGATCAATGACCTGCACCGCGCTTTCCTTCCGCTGATTGCGCGGCTTCAACGAAATGAAGACCATGCCCGTATCCACGGCGGTGGTGCCCCCGGTGAACGCGGTCACCGTGGCCACCGCCGGGTCCGCCCGGATGAGGTCCACGAAGTGCGCCACCTCTTTTTCCATTGCCTGGAATGAAATATCCTGGGTGCCTTGCACGGCCCCAATAAGTATTCCAGTGTCCTGCTGAGGGAAGAAACCTTTGGGCACCTTGGTGAGCAGCAGCACATTCAGTCCGATCGTGATCAGCAACACGCCCAACGTGATGGCCGGATGTCGCAGCACCAAGGCCAGGCTCCGCTCATACCGGCCCAGCAGCCAGTCAAACACCTTCCCGGTGGCCCGATAAAACCTTCCGCGATCTTCCTCCCTTTGCAGCTTCAGCAGTCGTGCGCACATCATTGGGGTCGTAGTCAGGGAGACGACGAGTGAAACGAGGATGGCCACCGACAACGTCACCGCAAATTCCCGGAACAACCGTCCCACAATTCCGCCCATCAGCAGGATCGGCGTGAACACCGCAACCAGCGAGATGCTAATGGTCAGGACGGTGAACCCTATCTCGCGCGCGCCCTGCAGGGCCGCTGCCATCGGTTTCATTCCCCGCTCCATGTGGCGCGTGATGTTTTCAATGACGACAATTGCGTCATCGACAACAAACCCGGTCGAAATCGTGAGCGCCATCAAGGAGAGGTTGTCGAGACTGTAATGGAAAAGGTACATGACTCCGAACGTGCCGATCAATGAGACCGGCACCGCCACACTGGGAATCAAGGTGGCCCGTACGTCCCGCAAAAAGAGGAACACCACCAGCAGCACCAGCGCCACGGAGATCACCAGCGTGCGTTCCACATCCCGGAGGGACGCACGGATCGTCGTCGTCCGATCCAGCATGACCATCAAATCGATCTCCGACATGATGGCCCCCTTCAGCGCAGGCAACGCTGCGAAGACGTGATCAACCGTGTCGATGATGTTTGCCTGCGGTTGCTTGAAGATGATGAGGCTCACGCTCGGCTTCCCGTTGGCGAAGCCAGCCGCCCGGATGTTTTCCACCGAGTCCCGCACGTCGGCGATGTCCGACAGCTTGATGGCGGCCCCGTTGTGATAGCCGACGATCAGCGGCTTATAATAATCAGCCTTGAGCAATTGATCATTCGCCGCGATGTCCGCGGTGATCAAATTATCCGACAGCTGCCCTTTCGGCAGATTCACATTCTGCTGGGTCAGCACGGTGCGGACATCCTCGAGAACCAGACCAAAGCTGTTCAAAGGAGTCGGGTTCACCTCCACGCGCACGGCCGGTAATGAACTGCCGCCCACGATCACCTGGCCCACGCCATCAATCTGCGAAAGCTTCTGCATCAGGATGGATGACGCGGCATCATACAGCCGTCCCCGGTCGTACACCTCCGACGTCAGTGCCAGGATCATGATCGGTGAATCGGCCGGATTCACCTTCCGCCAGGTGGGATTGTTCGGCAGATTGGATGGCAGATAAGCGCGGGCGGCATTGATGGCAGCCTGAACGTCCCGCGCCGCGCCGTCGATGTTCCGGTTGAGATCAAATTGCAATGTGATGGTGGTGGCTCCTAGAACACTGGCGGACGTCATTTCAGTCAAGCTGGCGATGCGACCAAATTGTCGCTCGAGCGGTGTGGCAACGGACGAGGCCATGATCTCAGGACTGGCTCCGGGCAAAGCCGCTGCTACGGAAATAGTCGGGAAATCAATCTGCGGCAAAGGCGCCACCGGCAGCAGCCCGAAGGCCACCACGCCGGCCAGCGCGACGGCCACCGTCAAGAGCGTCGTGGCCACCGGGCGATGGATGAAGGGGGATGAAATGTTCATGGCCGCACCTGTTGATTGGGCCCTGCACCGCCCTCCTCGGCGTGGGAACGCGGAGCCTTCCGCGCAAACCGGTCAAAGAAGATGTAGATGACCGGCGTCGTATACAAGGTGAGCAACTGACTGACGATCAATCCACCGATGATGGTGATGCCCAGCGGCCGTCGCAATTCCGCTCCCGTGCCCGTCCCCAACGCCAACGGCAAACCCGCCAGCAGCGCGGTCATGGTGGTCATGATGATGGGGCGAAAGCGCAGCAACGATGCCTGATAGATCGCATCCACCGCGCTCTTACCCTCCTCCCGTTCCGCGGTAAGGGCAAAGTCCACGATTAAAATGCCGTTTTTCTTGACGATGCCGATGAGTAGGATGATCCCGATGAGCGCGATCATGCTGAGTTGGGTGCGGAAGATGAGCAATGCCAGCAACGCGCCGACGCCGGCGGAGGGCAGCGTGGAGAGAATCGTGATCGGGTGAATGTAGCTCTCGTAAAGCACCCCCAGCACGATATAAACCGTCACCAACGCCGCCAGGATGAGCAGCGGCTCGTTTTTCAAGGACGCTTGGAACGCTGCCGCCGAACCTTGGAAGCTGGCCTGCAAGGCCGCGGGCTTTCCAATCTCGTTCTGGACCCGGTCAATCGCCGTCACGGCGTTGCCCAATGACGCGCCCGGGGCGAGGTTGAACGAGATGGTAACCGCGGGGAATTGTCCCTGGCGGTTGATCGTGAGCGGGGCGATCCCAGATTCCGAATGCGTGAACACGCTGAGCGGCACCGCCACCCCGCTCAAGGAGCGAACGTAGATGTCCTGCAGTTTTACCGGGTTTTTCTGAAACTCCGGCAGCGTTTCCAGGATCAGATGGTACTGGTTCAATTGGGTGAACAGCGTTACTGCCTGTCGCTGGCCGAAGGCATCGTAGAGCGTGTTATCAATCAATTCCGGGGTGATCCCCAGCCGGGAAGCAGTCTGGCGATCGATTACCAGCGAGGCCTGCAAGCCCCGCGTTTGCTGATCGGTCGCCACGTCGCGCAACTCCGGCAGTTCCTTGAGCCGCTCCAACAGCACTCCCGTCCACGCATGCAATTCGTCCACATCAGGATCTCCTGCGGTGAACTGGTATTGGGTCCGGCTAACCCGGTTTTCCACTGTCAAATCCTGCACCGCCTGCATGTACAGGGTGATGTCCGCAACCTTCGCCGCTTCCGGCTGCAACCGGGCGATGACATCGGCGGCGCTGACCTTCCGCTCATTGAGGGGTTTGAGATTGATGAGTATGCGTCCGCTGTTGAGCGCCGTATTGATTCCATCCACGCCGATGAAGGAAGCAAGGCTCTCCACCGCAGGATCGCGGAGAATGACCTGCGCCATCGCCTGTTGACGCCGAACCATGGCGGGAAAGGAGATCGATTGCGACGCTTCCGTGATGCCCTGAATCACGCCAGTATCTTGCAACGGAAAAAATCCCTTGGGCACGAGGATGTAGAGCAGCACCGTGAGGATCAACGTTGCAACCGCCACCAGCAACGTGGCCGTTTGGTGACCGAGAATCCAACGCAGCGTCCGCCCGTAAAACGCGACAACCCGCTGGAACTGGCGCTCCGACGCCTGCCCAAATCGGCCTTCCGAAGCCCTGCCTCCAGGCCGCAAAACCCGCGCGCACAGCATCGGCGTAAACGTAAGCGAGACGACGGCGGAAACCAAGATGGTCACGCCGAGGGTGACTGCAAACTCCCGGAACAACCGCCCCACAATGTCTCCCATGAACAGCACCGGGATCAACACCGCAACCAGTGAAACGGTGAGTGACATGATGGTGAATCCAATTTGCTCCGCTCCCTTTAATGCCGCCGGCAGCGGCTGTTCGCCCGCTTCGATGTAGCGAACGATGTTCTCGATCATGACAATGGCATCGTCAACAACGAAACCGGTCGAGATGGTTAGCGCCATCAGGGTCAGGTTGTTCAGGCTGTAACCCAGCGCGTACATCACGGCAAAGGTTCCGATGAGCGAGAGCGGCACCGCAACGCCTGGGATGATCGTCGCCGGCAAAGTGTGCAAGAAGAGAAAGATCACCAGCACCACCAAGGCGATGGTTAACAGCAGCTCGAATTCGACATCGCTCACCGAGGCCCGAATCGTGGTGGTGCGGTCCGTCAGCACCGAAACTTCGACGGAAGCCGGGAGGGTGGCCCGCAGTTGCGGCAATCGCGCCTTGATGCGATCCACCACCTGAATGATGTTGGCGCCGGGCTGACGCTGAATGTTGAGGAGGATGGCGGGACGGTTGTTCATCCACGCGGCCTGTTTCACATTTTCGGCGCCATCAATGGCCGTGGCTACATCCGCGAGCAACACCGCCGCTCCATTGTGATAGGCCACCACTACCGAGGAATACTCCGCGGCGGTGAGAAGCTGGTCGTTGCCCCCGATCTGATATGACTTCTGCGGCCCATCCAGGTTGCCTTTGGGCTGGTTGAGGCTTGTCGCTGTCAGCACCGTGCGCAGATCTTCGAGGTTGATTCCGTACGAAGAAAGCGCTGTGGGGTTGGCCTGGATGCGGACCGCCGGTCGCTGGCCACCCACGATGCTCACCAACCCCACACCCGGCAACTGTGAGATCTTCTGGGCCAACCGCGTATCCGCAAGGTCTTCCACTTGCGTCAACGGAATGGTCTCCGACGTCAATGCCAGTGTCAGCACGGGCGCATCTGCCGGGTTTGATTTGCTGTAAATGGGCGGCGACGGCAATCCGGCCGGCAGAAAGGTCTGCGCAGCGTTGATCGCCGCCTGCACCTCCTGTTCTGCCACATCAATATCAAGGTAGAGCGAAAACTGTAAGACGATAAGCGAACTGCCGCCCGAACTCGTCGAGGTCATCTGGCTCAGACCCGGCACCTGTCCAAATTGCCGCTCCAGCGGCGCGGTGACCGACGTGGCCATCACGTCCGGACTCGCTCCGGGAAAAAAGGTCAGCACTTGAATGGTGGGATAGTTCACCTCGGGAATCGCCGAAACCGGCAATTGTCTAAACGCCACAAGACCCACCAGCAAAATGGCCGCCATCAGGAGCGATGTTGCCACTGGCCGGAGGATAAATGGGCGTGATGGACTCATGGGTTTCTTGTTTGGCTCGGGCCGCCCGGCGGCGATCGCACCGTTACCCGAACCCCGTTTTGCAGTCGGTTGAAGTTGCTCGCCGCCATGATTTCGCCAGGTTCGACCCCCTGCACGGCCGTCACGTTGCCATCGGTTGCGCCCACGGTAATCGGGCGGAAGGCCACCGTGTGGTCGGGTTTCACCGCATAGACAAACGCGCCTTGTGCGCTGCGCTGGATGACCGCCGTTGGAATGAGTGTGGCTCCCTGCAGGGTATCGATCAGATGTTTTACGTTTACAAACTGGCTGGGAAACAGGGCGTTGTCTTCATTGGGGAAGACCGCCCTCAACCTGAGCGTGCCGGTGGTGGGATCAATCTGGTTGTCTAAGGCTGACAACTCGCCGGTGGCGATCAGTTTTTGTTGCGTGCGATCATAGGCTTCAACCGTCATGCGATGTCCCTGCGCCAACTGGCCTTGGATCTGAGGCAGATAATCCTCGGCCACGCTGTATATGATCGTCATTGGTTGCAGTTGCGTGACGACCACCAGCGCGTTCGAGGCGGTGGCGATGACGGTGTTGCCCGGATCCACCAGGCGGAGGCCGACCCGCCCAGAGATGGGCGATTGAATCCAGCAATAAGCAAGCTGCACTTTCGCGGTATCAACCTGGCCTTGGTCGAACTTGACTGTGCCTTCGTTTTGGTGGAGCAGCGCCGTTTGATCATCCAGTTGCTGCTTGGGAATCGCGTTACTGGCATACGCCGCTTGGAACCGCGCCAGATCCACCCGCGTCTCCTCGAGCAAAGCCAGGTCGCGCTCGTATTGGCCTTGGACCGTCGTCAACTGGGCCTGATTGGCCCGGGGATCGATTTCCACGAGGAGATCTCCCGCCTTGACCAGTTGGCCTTCCACATAATTCACCCGGATGAGCTGGCCGGTCGCCAGGCTGGTCACTGTCACCGTCTTCACGGGCGTGACCAAACCGAGAGCGTTGACGTAAATTCCAATGGCGCCATTCGTGGCCGTCGCGGTTTCGACCGGAACCGCCGGAGGATGCGGAGCCGGTTTGGCGCGTTTCGCGGCTTGATGTCGATTGAGGAGCCAAGCAATCGCAAGGAGGGCAACCACCAGAATCAACCACCAGATCCGCCGATGTTTTCTCAGGTGGGAGCGTCCCTCTGGACGCGCATGCGCGGAACCGTCAGAATTTTCCGGCCCGGGTTTGTCTTCAGACATTGCGTCCTTCTTGGTTTAATCCAGTCTTGTGCTTGTAATAACCCCTCGACTCTTTTTGACGCTGCACAGGTCGCAATTAATTCCTACGCCGCGTTAGCACTAGACCGTCCGATCTCAATACCTTTTGGAGAAAGCCTTAAGCACCATAGGCTCCTCCTTTGGCAATAACAAATGTCGGATCCAATGAGCCATTGGAGTTGGAAAACAGTCGATATTGAATTCCAGCCTCGTGGTTCTGGGGATTTCCCTCTGCAACCGCCCACTGACACGAAAGTCGGTGGCACCTTATCCCGATTTGAAACTCCATAGCCTCAAAAGTAACGAAGGCAAATCAAGCATGCGCCAACAGACCTGTTTCAAGTTCTTGAAACGACGCATCAAAGTTTTGTGCAAGCTAAAAGTTGTTTCTGCGCTCATACAGGATTTTCCTTGGAAAGAGCAGTCGATAATTCATGGCCAAAGGTTACAGCCTCAAGGCATTCACCGCAAAAACTGCCTCATGGGGTAAAACCCGAACCCAAGCCCCGACTGCTGACGGTGTGATCAAGATAACGTCTGGCGCTGTTTTGGATGATAGCATCTTGCGCACCACCTTCCCCCACGGCACACTCTACTTTCACACTGGTTTTGCGTGGCCAGCAGTTATGGAGTTGCACCTTAAGGCCGGACTTGGGCCTGACATGATTAGCAGAAGCTTAATAATCATCAGTCCCACGCTCATAATATGAGCTATTGACGCGCTCGGGGCGGTTAAAATAGAGACTGTTTAGCGCTATTTATCAGCAGTGATCCGAGGCATGGTCGTTATACTTGCAGAATCAATATCCAAATTATCTGGATGAAAAACGGATAAAGCAGCTGTCATGTTTTTGGCGGCTTCAATTGGCATTTTTCCCTGGATCAATTTTACACCTGCGCCAACTAGCTTCAGGTAGTAATCGCTTGGCAGTCCTTCAAAGCTTAAAAACTTGGATTCCCGTCCTACCGGCACATTGTTGATGCATTTAAAAATAGCCGTCCCTTCATCCACTTCATCAAACATGGCTACATAGACCATTGAGGCGCCAGCCTGCTTGGCTCCTAAAATTTGCGACCAAAGAAATTGGCCATGCGAACGTGAGGCAATATTAAATTCCCGGCCATTCATGTTATACCAGCTGAACCCGGGAAAGGCCACGGGCATATAATCAATTTTGTGCTGACGACACCAGGCCAGATCAGGTGTAAGCGTGTTTTTTGCGTAGTTGGCGGCGCCACTGACATCGGTATAACGGCCGACCGTCCATGGACTGACAATGTCAGCCATGCCAATTACTTCGAGTAGTTTTGGATCGTTAACGGCGTCCCGGTTTAATTCGCGCCAATATGCCGGTACACCGATCATGACGGTGCAACCACCCGCTTCAATATCGCCCTTTAGAAATTCGATTAATCGCCGGCATTCTGCCAAGGTATATTCACGATGGTCATTAAAGCCGATACCCCATACGACCACCACGGGTTTGCCGCCTTGATGCAAGTAGGCTGGGTCTGCTGTGATTGTCATTTGCTTGCGCAACTCACGCCAGTCATTCATTACCTCCTCAATATGCCCGGCCGGCAACCCACTGAGGTCATACATAACGGCATAAGTTCTGCCATGAAGATTTGCTCCTTCACGACAATTAGCCAGCACCGTGTTGCAGTGCTCCAAGTTGTTTTGATCATGCAGTTCTACGGCAAAACGCTGGACAAAAACCCCATCTATGCCATAATCCTGCATCCACTGAAAGTGTCGCAATACAGTGGGTTTTGCATACGAACTAAAGACTTCTGCTGGCCGGCCATTGGCCATCTTAAAGCCGGTTGGAAATCTTTCACTAGGTGATAATTCGGATACATCAGGCCATAAGTCCACCTTGGCATTGCCATCTTCCATTGGACCATGATGTTTAGTCCAGTGCCGCCAATTGTGGCCGGCACTACCATCTCCGGGAGTGCCAAACCATCCCTGGTAGCCGCACATCACTTTGCCAACGAGAGTTTGAGTATCGACGTCCCTAACAACGGCGCCTTTATAGGGTCCAAAACTGGAAAAAGTGTTTGTGATCCTGGTTTCGCTTGCAATTTCCCTCATTTCCTCCTGTTGTTTGACTGCCGTCGCAGAAAAAGCATGAACTTCCGGTGTGCTCGGCGTATGCGTTTGCGCAGCTACATTGATGGTGAAAGCAAAAACGACGCTAGCCCAACCGCAAAACTGAGTTGTTTTGAATGTCATCATCCAATTCTTATCAAAAGAAAATACTACGCTTTTGTAGATAGTCAGTGAGTAATTATAAACCAGTTGTTCACCGTCTCCTATCCCCTATATGGGGGAGTCCCTTAATTGTCATTCAGGTGGCAGATTGCATTCATCAACAGGCGGCGTGCAATGGGATCATCTTTGGCCGATTCAAAACACAACTCGCTTGCCAGCAACCGTCCTCGTCCGGATTGTATTTCCAAGAGTGGCGAACCGCTGATTTGCATTATTTCAGCCGGGATTTTTAAATATCCATGGATGTCACATTGCCAGGCCAACGCAACGGTGTCTCGGCGGTCGGACCGAATCTGAAAGACGCCGGTGCAGGCCAGTGGCAAATGTCTGTCTCCGCGTTCGAACCACGCCAAGTCCAACGGTTCAATGCCTGAAAATACCGGCGATTCCGGCACCTGCATCGTCACAATTTCTCCTTCCTTTGCCTTGAATACACTGACTTGGTCCGGGAAAAGATTCGTCAGCGCGGTTCCAGGATGCAACATCAACACGCGACCTCCTTGGGAGACAAATTCATGCAGTTGCTGCATTTCAGTGGTTGTCAGTGTGCGACCATATAAACTTCCAATGATCAGGACATTCGTGGGGTTTGCCAAGCTTATCGAATCTACGACGCTGACAGGCATGCCGAACAGGTCATTGCTGGACTGCTTGCCGGGATTCCAGAGTTGCACAATTGATTTTCTGTCCCGATCGCCTTGCGCCCAATCCACCGAGGCAATCGTAATGTCGTAATTGTTATCCGAAAGTATCTTTCCATCCACCTCCAACCGCAAAACAAGTTGTCCATCCACTCTGGGTGTGGGCAAGTTTGTCGGCGTGGTAAAATCCACATCCAGCCACCGATTTTCGTAATACTTGACTGGAGGAACATCAATTTTGCCTTGTGCAAGAACCTGACTGTCCGATTTAAACTCCCAAATTAACCGGCTGTTGGAGATCGTCTCAAAGTTTTCTGCGTCGTTGACAATGCAGACTCGACGGTGAATGGTGCTGCCAGCATAAAAATGGCGGCCATATAATTCGGCGCTGACCAATACTGGTTGCAGGGCAGCTTTGAGGGCGTAGTAAGTGGGCCAAGGTTTTATCTGATCCACTGACCAGGGAGTTTGGAACCATGTGAAATATGAGAAATACAAAATCCCTGCCGCCGCTTCATGGCTGGTTCGCCGCAAGGTTTCCGCCAACCCCTTGGTCATGAACGCCTGCCGGTTGAGGAAAATCGCCGGATCAGCATTTTCGTAGGCATCGTCCCCGACCAATGCTTGTGGCGTATGATGCTTGAAAAGATAAAACCGGACGGGATGTCCGTCATCGTTGCTGGGATAGCCGGTGGACATCTCCTGACTTATGAGTGGACGACCGGGTGTGCTTTGTTTGTTAAATGCGCCATCATAAAGATTGAAAAAAGACTCATTATACCAGCCATAATAACGATGCGCGTCATCCGCGTCGCCATCGTCCAAACCTTCCGGCTTAACGAGGGTCTGATAGCCTCGTTGCGCCTCCTTTCGCACATATGCTGAATCGGCGACAATTGGACGGGTTGGATCCGTCTGTCGCATCGCTTTGATGGTTTCATTCAAAATCGTCCACTTTTGTTTAAGTAATGCGGCATTGGTTTGATTGAACTGCTCAAATTTCATTTCGTTGTTAACTGTCCAGAGGATGATGCTTGGATGATTTCGGTGCTCATGAATTAGTGAAAGAAACTCATCTCTCCAGACTTTGATAAGATCATCACCCGGCGGATTGCCTTCCAACATCAGCCAAGGCCAGGTGCCTTCAAATGACACAGCCATGCCAATTTGATCGGCGGCATCCAGCCAGGTTGAGGTAAAAGGAACAATGTGTGACCGGGTGACGTGAACATTTCCTTCACGGGCAATTTCAGTGAAACGGCGGGCCAGTTTTGCATCGTTCGGGCGCAAAGTATTTGGAAATGGATTTGCGCCGCGCAACCAGAAAGGTTTTCCATTCAATAAAAATTTTTCGCCGTCCACGGTGAAAGTTCTAAAACCGAATCGCACCTTGTAGTTATCAACTACCCGTCCCTGCTCCTTTAGCCGCACCTCAAGGTCATAGAGATTGGGGTCTTGAGGCGACCAAAGTTTCGGATTCAAATAGGGAGTGGCCAGCTTCAAATGTCCAGTATCTCCAGCCACTGCCGAAAAAGAATGGGGTTCTTGGTTCGAATAAAGCAATGAGCCATCTTGCGTTGAGGTGATCGTATAATTAACTTCCAATTGAGCCGCTTGTTGGCTGCTATTCAAGATGTAGAGATTGATGTCGGCCCCATGCAAGCCAGGCTCAACAAAAACATCGCTCACCAGGACAGGCGCGGTGGCGGTAAGTTTCACTGGCTGCCATATGCCGCCAACATTGTCTTGAAACATGCCATGTGGCAGGGAGTGCAGCATGGCTGAAGTGACTTCCACTGTCACGGCAACTCCTTCAACATGATTGGATGTCTTTCCGGTTGAATCGGGTTTGCTGATAACGTGGACTACTAGAACGTTGCGCCCAGGACGAACAGCCTTGGTCACATCACACTTAACCTCGCCAAACATTCCGGTGTGAGTTCCGACTTTGATTCCGTTGACCCAAATCTCGGAAACTTTGGCCATTGCGTCGAAGGCAAGTTCAAAGCGCCTGCCTTCCAATTTTTCAGGAAGTTCAACATAATGCCGATACCACGCGGCACGCGTTTTGAGCCAGTCGAATGTATAGGAATCACAACGCTTTGTTTCTTGAATATACAAACTTTCAGCCACACCTTTGGTCATTGAAGCTCCACCCAATTCTGGAAAACTTGTTTCGCCGTGAAGCCAGGATAGTCCTGGGGTCCAAAACGAGGGCACTGGCATCACATGCCAATTATGGTCGTTATAATCCAGTTGAATCGGCGTTTGACCGGCGGCCAACTCATAGTCCGGCTTGAAGAGCCAATTGCCATTTAGTGAAAGTTCTGTGCGCAGAGAATTCAAGGCTGGAAATGTCGCGGGGCTATACGTCTCCCGTTGAGTTTTGCGCTCGGCTTCCTTATCCACTTTCGGAGTCATCCATCGCTTATCACCCAAGGCAATAAAGGCCGATTTATCTTCACTTGTCAGTGGCTTCACTTGAAGATCAGCAAATTCCGCTGGCAGCCAGCCTCCGCCTAAAGCGACGCTCCCGTTTGTCCACGACGCATTGTTATCGACGACATTGATCCGGGGCAACTTTTCATCATTCAAATATATTTGAAATCGGTTTCCCAAAGCAACCACCCGGAAACGATACCAGGTACCGGGAACAGGCTTAAAATCAAGCGGAGCAAACCCAAGAAATTTCGCCCCCCCATCCGGAGCATAACGCGCAAGGTATAGATCGTTATCATTGCCGCCCCGCAATGCAAAAACATAGCGACTATCCCGGTCACGGTAGCGAAAGCCACCCCAGATTTGCACCTGATCCACCAGGGACGGGGTCTTGGCCCGGAAGGTGATTTCTGCATCATTCCACGACTGATTTTCCACCACAAAACCACCGCTGATCACCGCCGCATTCCCTGCCGTTTGGATTTTGACCCTGCCAATTGCGCTCCATTCACCAGGCAGATTGGAAGGCATCACCACGGCAGCATTAAGCGTGTTCCATTTAGGGGCGATAAGGAACAGGAGGACTAACGCAGACCACAATAAATAGCGATGGCCCACGCAATGACGGTATGATCTGTGTTCCAAGCATCGCCTTTCATGCCTTGAACGTGGGTCAATTTGGTTGGCCGCCTGATTCACGACTTGTCCAATACTAATCGCAGCCATGGAAATAATACCGGTGAACACGACGTCACCAAAAGAATGGGTCATAAACGATAGCTGAAGATTTTCTTTAATTTGTTTTCGAGTGGACAACAACGACATCTTTAGTTCTATCAGCGGGAATGACGTTTAGTCTGGTCAATTTCCCTTGCTCGACATGACCTTCCACGATGGTTTGATAAGGGGCGTGCAATTTGAAATCAGCCGTCCAATCTGCGGGCCAGGCTGGTAAAAGTTGGATACGTTTGCCGTCGCATTGCATGAGCATGAGTTGGAGGGTTGACATTCCGGCACCACCGTTGTCCATGTCAGGTATCCAGTCCCTATTATTCGACCAGAACCAGGGGAATTGCTGGTTGCCATATAAAGTGAACTCTTCCAAGACCCCCTTTTTGGCTTCGTCGGTCAAACCCAGAGCCGCCGCTTCAATTCCATCCTGGCCCCAACAGTGGGAGAATCGAAAAAGGCGCGCCGCGTAAGTATCTCTTGCCAACGTCAAATCGGGCTTGCCCACACCATAAAGCCAATAAGGGAATACTGTGTAGAGTTCGGGGGTTTCGTCATTTTTTCTATCCTCATATTTTTGAGCCGGCAAAATCACGCGCTTCCCATCCGGGTCGCCCTGCCCTTTGGGCGGCAGCTTCCCTTTGGCGGTCGTGCCCATCGGCAGCGGTGGAAGATCCTTTAGAACTTTGTTCCAGAGATTCCGTTGAGCTTGGTCAGCTAATCCGGCTGGAAGGGAGAGCAGACGCGGCAGGACGCTCATCAAACCCGCGATGTCTGGCGTCGGATTGGCGGCATTCATTTGGTAGGTTTCTATTGCTTGCGACGGTTCCATGAGCATCTTGCCATCTGGCCCTCGTTTCCAGTGTTGGTCATAATAAGTGATTGTAGCATCGGCCATCGGGAGCAAAGTGTTTTTAGCGAAATCCATGTCTTGGGTGTAGTCATAGCGATCCAACATTTGCGCCAAAACTTCCAATCCGCCTTGGATATGATAACGCATCCACTCGCTCTGCAACTCTGGCCCCTTATTGTTCCACCCAAAATCATTTACGTTCGGCAGGCCCCAAAAGTAAATCGTCTCAATGAACGCACCGCCGTCGTGATGAAAATATAACTGGGTTCGATCTTTGGCCAGAGGCAGTGCCTGGACATACATATTGAACCATGGAGCGAGCAAATCATTGTCTCCCGTCGCTATCAGCGGCCAATAAATCAAACGAGTATTCTGATTCCAGAAGGAATTGCCCCAGGCCCGATAATCCGGGTCGTGGTTGTTCTCAGTGGAGCCCGTGCCAATTGGAAGGTCATGCCCGACGGTGAAGAGCGATCCGTTGAACTTGATCGGCTGGGCACCGCGTCCCGCACACGCCGTCATGTAGCGCTGGATGGCATAACTTTGAGAAACCTTGTCGGCTTCGGACGTGCTGCTGACATGAATCCAGCTCCGGTTCCAAAATGCCGTCCACCATTGCTCATGAGCCTGCCGTGCTGCCTTGATTTTGATGGCGGAGATGGAATCAATCTTCTTGTTCAAATTTGCCTGCCAGATTTCAGGGCTGTCGGCCTGCTGGGTGAGCGCATAAAGGTCGAGCTGAAATGTTTTGGAAGCGCGGGTTGATTTCAGCGTTTGATTATCACTGCTTGCCAGACCTTGGCCTCTCATGGTTACGCCGAAGCAACGATGCAGCAGCGGATCCCGATATTTTGGCAGCAGCGATTCCAAATGCTCCTTCTCAAAAACCAACGGATAAATGCTGTTGGAATTGAAGTGGTACCAGGAGATACAATTATTTTGCGCCGGCAAAACCGTGTCGGGATCGAAAGTGAGGCCGTCCGGATTGTTGCCCCATTCAAAGAAACCCGCCTTTTGAACTGCTTTCTGATCCAGATGATAAACTTGGTGGCGCCACAACTCCGGCCTCGCCTCCAGTTGGATGGGATATTCAGTTTGCACTTCCAAATGGACAACGGGATGGTTTGCGTCCACCCAAATGCGCGCGCTACTCTTGCCCGCTTGAAGTTGAACTTCCCCGGCCTCCAGTTTTAACGTTTGCGTAATGGAAGCAGGCGCGACGAATGGGTTCGGTGTGAGCTTGACCCGCACCCGTCCCAGTTTGAGCAACTGTCCGTTCTCACTCCAGGCGTCCGACTTCGCCAGCAGAAGGACAACGTCTCCGTTCTGTTCCGTCCAGACATTCAGCGCGATGTCGCCATTGCCGAGGGGCATCGAGCTGTTTTCGTTTGTGCCCAGGGAATTCCACGTGACATCACCCGCCGCCGCGAAATGGTTTTCCTGCGCGGCCAAAGCCATGGTCGCCGAAATAACCAGCAGAAAAATAATTTTAGGTTTCATTAAATGGTATCGGTGCAGATAACCCACATCTACAGAACTTCAGTTTAGATTGATTCAATGGTTATCAGGGCGTGGGACGAAGCGCATTGCCAAGCAAGCGTTGAGCAACGGCTGGATGCGTCCCGTAATTGCCCGGTTGCAGGCTGGTCACAAGCTGGGGCAGCGAATAGAAAACAATTTGACCTTTGCCATGGGGAATCACGCAACCGGCGATGCCGATCTTCGGATTGTGATCGGCACCAAAACCAATGAAGGTTTCCATGCCGGGCGCATCCATCAAGTAACCGTCTGTAATGCTACCGCGCGGTTTTTCCTGAAGCCATTCCGGGCCGTTGAAAGCGCTGATGCCGTAACGCCAATCCATCGCGCAATCCACGGGCAGGCCGTCAAGCAGCCAATGTTTACGGACGAAATTCCAACTGCCGAACCACGGCGCATTCAAGTTCCCGACGCTGCCGGAATATGTCACGACCTTGAGCTTGCCCAGTTCCTTGGCAAAGGCTTCGGCGGCACGATTGTTATCCGCCCACAAGACGAGACGGGTGCCGTCGTCATGGACGCGATCAAGCGCGGCCTTGAAAACTTCTTTGGAGATTTCTGACGCATTTGTCAGGGAGTGGGCATCGGCCAAATCCTGCCGGTTGTATTTACTGGCGAGCACAATGGCATCCCAATGATTGGAATCCGGCGTGACCGAGAACTTGGCTGGCACGACATGGAAAACATCGCGCAAAGTTGTGTCCACTTCTTGATTGGGTTCCAGCACGGCGATGTTTTGGAAAACCGGCGCGCCTGCGGCCTCAATCACTTCAACCTGGCCAGTGCGTTGCAGGGTTGAAACATTTCCGCTCGATGGAGTCAGCGTCGCTTCCAGGGTCAACATGCCGGCCACATCGGCGGCGGGGATTTCAACGGCTTCAACCAGCAACTGGCCGTAAGCGTCGCCGCCCTTGATCTCAACGGGTTTCTCTGTTGTGAAGGCGACTGAGCCATCTGGTCGTTTGGCCGCCAGCTTCAAAGTTTGCCGACCGGTGCGATTGGCTTCGTTGAGGAGAAAAATATCTACAAGATTTTTTCCACCTTTGGCCACTATCACATGCCGCGGCTGGATGACCAGCACTTCGGGCTGGCAGGCTTCGGCAATGACTTTCGGGTCGCCCTTGAAAAAGCGATGGTTGTCCACCAGGCCGGAATGATTGTCAATCGTGGTGCTTTCCCAGCCGCTGATGACGATGCCATCGTTGGCATTGTCCATGCGGGTCTGCTCAACAATCCTCTGCCAGAAGAAATAGGTGCGATAACCGATGGCTTGGAACAGCGACGAATCGGTGGGAAACGCCTGGCGAAAACCCCACTTGTCGAGAAATTGGTGATAGCCATCCAGAATCTTGGTCATGTCAGCCAGTTCGTAACCGGCAGGATGCTGGGCATCAAAAGAATGAACCAGCTTGTCATAATCGTCGGGCGTGGCCGCGCCAAGCGCTTCACCCCAAATACCGATTTCCTTATGATCCTCGTCCGGTTGGCGTTGCTTGAAATGAAGCGGGTCGGTGTAAAGATTGTCCAGATAATTGCACGGCCCGCCGCAGGTATGCACATCCTTCCAGCCGGCAAAGTTGATCGCCTTGCTGCCGTAACGGATCTCGTCGTTGTAGGGCAACATTAACACCTGGTCTTTGGGCACGCCGCCGGAAAACATGGTGATGATGCGGCTCGGATCGAGTTCATGCATCCGGCGGAAAATCCGGTAGATGCGGGGATTGTGCAGGTCGATTTCGCTCGATTCGTTCTGCAGGCTATACATGATGAGTGAAGGATGGCTCCGGTCGCGCTTGACCATCTCCATGATTTTTTCCTCCTCATATTTTTCCCAGAACACCACTCCATCACCGTCCGGGCCTTTGCCGCTGGTATCTACTGAATCCGGCTGGACATAATCTTTTTTTGGATGTAAGTCGTCATTGCCCTCACCTTTGGTGAGGTATTCACCGTTCGGTCCAAAATCGCCACGCGCATAACGGTTGCCCATCGCAAATTTTCCCGCGCCGGGTTCTTCATAACGCAACAATCCCTCGCGATCTTGCAAATCCAGGACGGCGGGTTTGCCGATGTTGCGATGGAACTGAAGGCAGTTCAAACCAAAGGCCTTGGCGTCAGAAACTTCGCGCTCGGCCATTTCCGGATCCGGCCAGAGTCCGTTGCGACCCCAAAAGCCCCAGGAAATGGACGAGATCAAAAAGAAGCGCTTGCCGTTCAAACTCAGTTTGGCGTCATCGCCACCGATGTTTTCAGCGGTGAAGAAGCGGAAACCAAAATCAACGCTCTTGCTGCTTGTCTTCAAACCTTTGAGCGCGGCGTGCGCCTGGTAAAGATTTGGCGTTGGGAGATTCCAAGGTTTGGCGGAATCCACCTGCGCATCCAATTCGACGGTTTTGGTTTCGCCGGCGGCAACTTTGACCGGGCAGTTTGTTTGCCAGACGGTTTTGCCATCGCGGTTGATTTGGAAATGGACCGAACCTTTGTATGACTTCGCTTTGCTGGCCACTTCGGCGATCAAGTGAACTTGATGCAAATCCGGTTTGTTAATTGCGGCCAGGTCTGTGACGGAAACGTCATCGCGCACGTCGAGCTGAATGTTATTGTCCAAGCCGCCAAATCCGCGCGACGGCGGGAACGTGTATTTGCCCCAGGTGAAACGCGACACACCAAAATCAATCCAGTCCAGATTACCGCCGGGATTCGTGATGCGGATGGCGAGCTGGGCTTTTTGTCCCGGCTTTACGGCATCAGTAAGATCAGCCTGAAGCGGCAGCTCGGTCATGATGGAATAACCGCAGAGCTTGCCGTTGCAATAGACTTCCGAACGCAAGCGCGCACCGCGAATGGCAACGATGACGCGTTGGCCAGACTTGAATTTGGGGATTTCGATTTCGCGCCACCACCAGGAAACACCGAGATAATTTCCATTCGGAAACGAAGTTTGCGGACCTTTTTGTGCTTCGTTTTTGGCGTAAGGACGCGTGCCGAACTTGCCCCAGAAGTGCTCTTCCACCGTCGTTGGTAAAGTGACAGGAACGCCCTGCTCAGCATTCAACACGTGCCAGCCGCCGGTCGGGGGATTGACAGGCATTCCGGGGAGCTTCACTTCCGCCGGAAGATAAAGCGCGTCATCTTTCCAGGCGGCTTCCCGGTCAGGCCAAAGCCGCCACCCTGAAGTTGAGATATCTTCCGCCGCAACCAGAAATAGAGGAACGCCTGACACCATCGCAAAGACAACAAAAAACACAAAGTATTTTACGTTTGACCGAACAGCTTTTGCTTTTGGAGACCACATATGTTTAAACATTTTTTTGCGTTTGTTCTTATCAAAAACCTAAACGTCGCGTTTTGTCCCGCTAAAACTTGCTCGCACTTTTTCTTAAAAGGCAAGTTACGTTTTGTAACGGGCTTGTTGTGAAGGGCTACTATAACCGAACTTGAAGTTTTCGCAGTCCCCTATTTCGGGGATGCAGGAGAGCGGACAATTCCGTTATAAACCAACCGCATCTGAAACAGTCGTCGCAATTCAACGGCCCCATTCTATTGGGAATGTCATATTGGTCGAACAATTGCTTGTCGGCCCGTCAAGCGAGGCCGCTCCGGCTTACAAACGCGCAGATTTGCCGGTTGATGAAACGGGCCAGTGATCCAGCGTTTAATCCAGCGTTATTTTTGGCAACCACTCGAGAGGTTGAATCCCCTGAAGGTTAATTGCAGTGTGCGGCAATCCTAATTTTCATTTACGGTGCGGGCATGGTGCCGGTGCTGTCCGCCGAAGTCCGTTCGCGCATCCAGAACCAATCTTGCTTGTCTGCCGGGTCGGTGATGTTAAATCCATAACCCTGTTTGTGGCCGCTCATCCTCCATTTGTGGGCTTCGGAATGCCCGTCGGCAAAGGCAAAACCACAGCCTGAATTATGATAAGTGCCCGGCACATCAAACCACTGCGGACGTTCCATCCCGAAGGCAAAGGCCGCGTCGTTGATATGCACCGGGTCTTCATCCAGCAACACCCAGGTCATGGACGGACCGGGAACACTCATGCTGGTAAATTTTCCGTAGGTGAACCACGGTGAATTCCTACGGTGATCATAGTGATTGTCCAACCAAGGGCCGTTGACCGGCAAATTCGGGACGCCTCCATGTGGGCCTCCATAGCCGGTCTTATCATACATAGGATCAATCGTGCCCACCGCCTGGTTCATGGAGAAAGTCCGCGCCGCCGGCACAACTTGTCCTTGCAATGTCGGATCCGAACCTGAATAGGGTCCCGTTCGTTTGTCGCCGGGACAATGAAACAGGGACGTGTTTCCTGCCAGATAAGAAATCAACAAATTCCGGCTCGGGTCTTTGATAACATCGGGGTTGAATTCGTTGATCGCACCAATCGAGACATCGCCGGAACACCAGTTGTAGCCGGGCAGCGCATTGCCATCGTCGGGATTGGGTGGGAAAAAATCATTGTTCTCACTCCCGTAAAGCGTCATCGCAATCATGATCTGTTTGCCTCCATTCAAACATAAAACCCCTTGTGCTCTTTGTTTGGCGCGGAATAGCGCGGGCAATAGCAGCGCCGCCAGAATCGCAATGATGGCGATGACCACGAGCAGTTCGATCAATGTAAACGCTCGCCGTGGATTCGCGGCTGACAAGACCTTGCCATTTGAAATTCGTTTCAAGTTATTGCTGACCACCCCCCCGCAAAACCTGCCACAGCAGTTTTTTCACAGGCTTAAATTAAATGATACCCAATCACGAGTTAGGAAACATCCCCGAATACGGGGATGCCCTCCGCCAACGTCGCGCACACAGGTTCGAGCGCGGTTAACGGCACGAGATTTTGGATAATTGAAAATTGAATTGCCGGCTGCGCGTTCTCCACCCCAATTGTGTTAGCCAGAAATCATTTTTTTGACAGCAGTGCGACAATCTCGTTTTGAAAATCACCGACTGCGCGATAACCAATATTATCAAAACCAGCGCGACAAAGGCGCTCTCGGATTAATGGCCGGCGAATTGCCGCACCAGTTCCATGTCATCGGTTGTCATTCACCTATTCATGCACGCTCGGAGGTACTAAGGGACAAAGAATTCGCCTTTATCGGTGATTGCCAAATCCAGGCCACCTCCCCGTTTTAAGGGATACTTCTTGTTGGCGAAACAATCATATTCTTGCCATACGCACTTTGCCGCAATAAATTCTCGCCTGATTCGTCAGATTCAACCAAAGAAATATAAAAAGTCACGGGACCGATGTCGGCAAGTTGTTGCTGCCCGGAAGAAAAGATGCCGCAGCAACTTTAACTTCGGATTGGCCGTCACGAACGCAGCCTTAGGTATTTATTTTATGCGAGCATTCAAGTCCATCATCATTGGAGCATTCCTTTTAACGACTGCTACAGCCAAAGCAAGCGGGCCAGTTCAGACCTCTCCGTATAGAAGCGAGTTAAACATTACTTACTGTGTCGCTGATGGCAAGCAGGAGAATCTTAACGCTTTTCTGCCGATAAATGCCGATAAGCCCGTCCCGGCTATTGTGGACATTCATGGCGGTTGGTGGACTGGCGGCGGAGCGGCCAAAAATCTGCCTGGCGAGTTCAAGGATAAAGGACTGGCATTTTTTTCCATCGAATACCGTTTGGGCCAGAACGGTGGATTTCCACAAAACATCCGGGATTGCCGGAATGCCATCCGTTTCATTCGCAAAAATGCTGCGCGCTTCAACATTGATCCAGACCGAATTCTTGTCACCGGCGGTTCAGCGGGCGGTCATTTGAGCCTGATGGTGGCAATGGTTCCGGAAAATTTTGACGATGGTGGTCCGACGTCAGAACTTGAAGGCATCAGCGCTCACGTTTCCGGCAGTTTCAGTTATATTCCACCGACGGATTTCGTCAGGTTTTGGAATCAGGGACCGGATGACGCAATTACCAATGCCGACGGAATGGTGAGTTTTCGCGCCGCAGACCCAAAGATTCCGAATGACTCGCGTCCGCACTTTCGGGTTCTTTTCCACGGGATCACTCCCGATAATGAAGCCAGCCGCGCCTTATATACGCAGATGTGTCCCATCGGCCATGTGCGAACGGATGTTCCGCCATTGCTGATTTGTGACGGGGAAAACGATCCCATAGTTCCCGGATTGGAAGGCAAGGAACTCTACGAAAAGCTCCGCGCAGTGGGCGCTGATGCAACTTATTGGATGACGGCAAATGGCGGTCATGCTTATCCCAGTGGGCCGGGATTTCAAAAAATCCTGAATGACTTTCTTGAGCGTAGCCTGGGACTTTCCGCTGAATCATCAAACACCACCCCAGCTTACAAACGCGCAGATCTGCCGGTTAATGAACGGGTCAGCGATTTGATCGGGCGCATGACGGTTGAAGAGAAAGCGCGCCAGCTCGACATGTATTTTGGTTGTGAGGATTTGCTGGACAAGAACAAGAACCTGACCATTGATCATCACACGCATGCAAAACCGGATGCCTTCTTTGATCCACACATTGCGGAAACAAATCTGGGCAGCCTTGGCGTTGGTTCAATTCACGACCTGTATCCATCGGCCAGACTCTACAACACCATTCAAGCCTGGGTGATTCAATCCAGCCGGCTTGGCATTCCCGCGCTTTTCATAGAAGAAGGTTTACATGGCTACATGGGTTATAACCAAACCGTCTTTCCGCAAAGCGTCAACCTGGCGACGACTTGGAACATTGATCTGGCCAAAAAAACCGGCGCCGCCATCGCCGCCGAAGCGCGCGCGCATGGTGTGGACATGATTCTCGGTCCCGTGCTGGACATTGCGCGTGATCCGCGTTGGGGACGCGTCGAAGAAGATTTTGGCGAGGACCCGTTTCTATCTGGACGGCTTGGTCTGGCTTACGTTCAGGGAATGCAGGGTGATTCGCTGGCAACGGATCACAATGTCATTGCCGAACCAAAACATTTTGCCGCGCATGGTTCACCGGAAAGCGGTTTGAACACTTCGCCGGTTCATGCCGGTGAACGGGAGGTGCGCAGCATCATGCTCAAATCCTTCGAGCCATCCATCCGCGAAGGAAACGCGATGGGCATCATGGCGGCTTATCATGATATTGACGGTGTCCCCTGCGCGGGAAGTCCATGGCTGATGAACAAGGTGCTGCGCGACGAATGGGACTTCAAAGGTTTTGTGCTTTCCGACTTGGGCGCCATTCGCCGTCTTTATGACACGCACCATGTCGCCGCCTCGCCGCGCGAGGCGGTGCAACTCGCCCTTAATTCCGGCGTGGACATGCAATTTTATGATTTCGATCACGGAACATTTCAGAATGCCATCATTGACGGTGTCAAAAACGGGCAGGTTTCTCAAGCGACGCTGGACGCAGCCGTCTCCCGCATTCTGCGCGTGAAATTTTTGCTGGGCTTGTTTGATCATCCGTTCGTCGACGAATCGCTGGAGCAACATGTTCCCCGCTCGCAGGAACACCTTGATCTCTCGCTCGCAGTGGCGCGCCAGTCCATGTGCCTGCTCAGGAATGAAAAAGGACTTCTGCCATTGAAGAAAGCATTGAAACGGATCGCCGTCATCGGGCCAAATGCAAATATTGCCCGGCTGGGCGACTATGCTGATGTAGCCACGGAAGGCCCTGAATACGGTATGCTTGAACAAATCAAAAAAATTGTTTCGCCGCAAACGAAAGTTTCTTTTTCCGACGGAGTAAAGATTGACGATGCGGTTGCCACAACTAAAAATGCCGACGTGGTCATTCTAGGGCTTGGTGAAAACAAGAAAATTTCAGGAGAAGGTTTTGACCGGGCTGAACTTGATCTGCCCGGAAATCAGGAAGCTTTGCTGGAAGCCGTGATCAAAACTGGCGTCCCAGTGGTGTTGGTCCTGCAAAATGGACGAGCGCTGACCATCCCGTGGGCGGTGGAACACGTTCCGGCCATTCTTGAAGCATGGTATCCCGGCGAATTTGGCGGACGCGCCATCGCGGAAACAATTTTTGGCGACAACAATCCCGCCGGACGTTTGCCAGTCACATTTCCCAAACGCATTGGACAGTTGCCGGTGTTTTATAATCACTTCCCGTCCAAAGGAAACAAATACGTGGATGGTGATGATGCCCCGCAATTCGTTTTTGGATTTGGGTTAAGCTACACAACTTTCAAATACGACCACTTGACGATTGCTCCTCCAACTGCGGGAAGCAATGCTGACATAACTGTCTCTTTCGATTTGAAAAACACTGGCCACCGTGACGGCGATGAAGTCGCGCAGGTCTATGTTCACCAGACCACGGCGAGCGTGGCCACGCCGGTGAAAGAACTGAAAGGATTTTCCCGCGTGCACCTGCAGCCCGGCGAATCCCAGCACATCACGCTTCACCTGAAGCAATCCGAGCTTGCCATTTGGAACGCAAATCAGGAATGGAAAGTTGAACCGGGTGAATACACAGTGACTGCCGGAGGAAATTCATCTGGCGGCTTGCCGGCTAAATTCAACTTGGGCAACCAGAAATGAGGTTGTTTCATTTCTTGAAAACACCGTCCCATTGACTGACGGTTCACTTTGATTGTGACGCAGGGACAGCAGCATCGGACTTGGCGGAGTCAGCCGTCCAGACGGCGCGGATCGCATCCTCGTCACCAAGGCCGGTTGGGACTGCGGCACTGGGATTGTTGGCATAATACCATTGCGCATCGGGTGACCTCGCTGTGCGGCTGGCGGGCATTTGGAGGAAACCATTGGTGTCTGTTTTGCGCACCCAGTCCCAGGCGTATTGCAACCAGTTGGCGCGATATCCCCTGCTCTGATGCGCAAACCATGTGATTTCGTCATAGCCCCAAACCCAGTTGAACTCGCCTTTCGTATTCGGCTGGCCCGGATGCTGACTGACGCCGTAGTTGTCGAGTTCCACGAGATAAGGCAGATGCTCGCATTTCCAGCCACTGAAAGTGAGACCGCCTTTGCTCTTGTTGTAGATGCCATCGGAGAATCCAAGTTTTAAAATCGCCTCCTGCGGCTTGTCTGGCGTCTCCATGATGCGCAGGGGAAACGCGTTGAAATCCAGAAGTGGATTTCCATTCCGCTGGAGGCCGCCAGTGGGAACATGGCCATTCAACAATACCATGTGGCGGCGGGCGTTTTTGGCCGCGTGCGCGCGAACCAGATTGAACAGCTGCTCCCAATGGGCGTTGTCACGGTCATTATGATTCATGATTTCAACCTGTCCGAAGTGAATTCCCTCGAAACCGATGTCAATATAAGTTGCGGCCTGATAATAGAACCAGAGCTGGGTTTCGATGCGACTTTCGTCCGGAACTTGCGCATTCCGGCCCATGGAACGGCGTTGTTCCGGCGCGGCATAAATCATATTGGTGTAAATGAAATTCCTCTTTCCAACCGGCTGATCCAATGCAGTGAACACCCAATCTGGAATGGGGATTTGCTCCACGCCGGGGCTGACGGTTTCAAAAACGCAGGCTTCGAGAATCAAATCTGGATCAGCAGCCAAGGCTTTGGGAACCTGTTGCTTGGCCCGCTCGATGTTGCTTAAGAAATTGGCCTCCCCGTTCCATAGGCAGAGGCTTCGCCCGATATACTTTGCTCCGATGCTCTTGATCATTCGAATGTTGTCATCAAGATCGCCATGTCCATTGAAAACGCCTTCCATCGAAATAGATCGGGACAAATAATTTTCCAGAGCTTTCCTGGAAATCGTTTTATCAAAATGATAATCGCGGGCTGGCGCGACCGGCGTTTCGGCGGCGATAACTCGAGGCGCGCTATATATGAAACTGGCGGTGAGACACATCGCTATCAGCGCATTCGAGCATTTGATAATTTTGAGAGAGCTGCTTTTCATGAGTTCTGTTTTCTCAACCGGCAAACGTTTCTGTGAGATTTCTCAAGGATAAACCAGTCTAAAGAAGACACAGCCACTGGTCAGGTCCATGGGCAATGTCATTTGGTTCGTGGTTTTTGAATTGGGGACGGTCACCCAATTTGTGCCAAGGCCTGCTGCCAACGAATTAGTCTGCATCTGCAAGCTCCAGCCCGTGTGATCCTGCGGCCAGATGAATTGCATCTGGCCGCCACTGACTCCGAAGCTGACTTGTGGCGAAATCAGAGACACTGGTTGTGCGCTGGCCGAAACAGAGTTGCTGCTTTCGCCAGTCAAATTGGCCGCGGAAACGACGAAGTAATACATGGTCCCGTTTGCCAAACCGGTGTTGGTGTAGATAAGCGTGGGCAAATTGCTGACAATAATTGTATAAGGTCCGCCATTGGTGGTGGAACGTTTAAGATTATAACCGGTCGCTCCTGAAGCCGCCGCCCAAGTCAAAGTCGCTTGACCATCCCCCGCCATCGCCGTCAACCCGGTCGGGACGGCGGGCACCGTCCCGCTGAATCCGAACACATTGAATTCATGAATGCTCCACCAACCCGAGGTGCTCCCGGTTTGCGTGACCCGGATATAACGTGCCGCCTGTGGTGAGGAGAAACTGACGGTGGTCACCAATGAAGAGCCGCTCCCGTTTGTCACGGCGCTGCCCCAGTTGATGCCGTCCGAAGAAATGTTGACCTGATAGCCGCGCGGATAATCACCGCTTGAACCGGTGGCATCCAAAACAATCTGATAGAACGTATTGGCCGAGCCCATGTCCACTTGGAACCATTGCCCGTTGGCCTGACTCACACCCGTTGTCCAGCGCGTGCCGGCATTGCCGTCAATTGCGTTCCCCGGTGAACTGCCCACGGAAGCGGTAGCCACCCAACCGATCCGGTTCAGCGAACCAGGCAGGGCGCTGACCTGCAGGGTATCGGTGCTTTCGCCAGCCGGGTTCTGCGCAGAGACCACATAATAATAGGTTACTCCATTGGTAAGGCCGGTGTTGGTGTAACTTGTAGTCATCAGGCTGGTCACGATGGCGGTGTAAGGTCCGCCACTAACGGTGGAACGCTTGACGTTGTAGCCCGTGGCACCCAACGAAGCAACCCAACTTAAGGTCGCTTGTAAACTGGCTGATGCGGCCGTCAGACCACTGGGCGTGGCCGGCGGCACGCCGTCAACAAACCCCACGGTGAAGGATTCGGCGGTTCCGACCGATGTGCTTTGGGCAATCAAGGAACTGGCTCCGCTGTTCGGAGCAGTGACATATTTGCTGTTGTTCATCGAACGAAGGCCGATGTAGCCGTTGCCCGCATCCACTTCCGTAAAGGTTTCCCAACTGCCAATCGCGGTGCGATTCGCAATCAACGGGCTGGCACCATTGTTATCCGCACTGACATAATTGCTGTTGACCAGTGCCTGGAAACCAATGTTGCCGCCGCCTGCGTCAATCACTTTGAACTGCTCCGCCGTGCCGACTGAGACATTACTGGCAATCAGCGCGCTGGCACCATTGTTGGGAGCAGTCACATACTTGTTATTGACCAGCGCATTCAACGAATAAGTATTGCCAGGCACCAATTGGTGGGATGGCACTGGTGGCGCGTTGAAAAATCCAAAATATTCCAGATTAAACAAACTTCCAGCGCCACCGGTGTAAACCAGGTAAACAGTATGTGTGCCGCTCGCCCCAGTGATTTTACAATAGGTGTTTGCATAAACCTGTAATCCTCCCGTTGCCGCGACCGGACAAGTGCCGACCAGCGTTCCGTTGGCGCTGTCGAGATGAACTTCAATATTACCTCCGGCACTGGCGCTGGCCACCCGGGCCACGAACGTATTTATGCCCGTCAGATTAATGCTGTTGTAGACCGTCCAATCCCCATTCTCAATGCCAGTGACATCCTGCCCACCCTCGCTGCAAGTTTCCGCCGCCACTCCCGACATGCCGTTATAGCTGGCAGCGTTCGTTGGAATGATGGCCGCGAAAATACTTGAACCATTAACCAATGCCGATTTGCCAGCATTTAAACCCGTTACAGTGTTCGAATAGATGATGGCGGTTCCTACGGTGCCGGAGGCGATGGTAACTCCGTTAAGACTTGGCGAGACAATGGTATTGCCTTGAAAGACAATATTCGAACAGGACTGCATTTCAGCCCCCGAATACATGGCATTGATGATGGTGTTTGAAAGGATCACCGCGTTGGCGATATAGGGCCTGCTTGCACTTGCGCCGACCGAAAGGGCGGGCTGCTGCTGGTTGTAGGCGTTGCCGCCGCCGCGCACGATAACGTTTCCCTGCACCAAGGCTGAATCCAGCGTTGAGCCGTTCGGTCCAAATTCCGTGATGACCATGCCACACATTTTTGACGGATCGCAAAGCAGGTTATCCTTAATTACATCATTGATCCCACCATAGACACCAAGCCCATGAGCCCACCAGATACAGACAGTCGTATTATTTGACAGGGTGGTGTTGCTCATCTCCGTATACATTGTGGCACCGTTCGTATACACCGAATTGATGGTAACACCGTCATCGCCGGCACCCCGGACAAAATTGTTATAGGCGGTAAGATTAATGCCGACGCTCCCGCCCATGCTGACGTTGTTGAGATTAACCCCGTCGCCCCAAGTGTTATCTATCCGACAATTCCGCACGATTCCATTGACACCTGATGCCCAGAAGCCGGAACTCGCATGCTGGATCCAAAAATTCTCCATCAACCAGTTGGAACCACCTATATCTACTCCGCCGCCGTCGCCATCAACGCTTGCCCGACTCGGCGCATTCGCATCAAGCGATATATTTCTGGCCGTGCATGACGTCATAGACATTATGGCAGCTAAAGGGGTCGCATTGGGCAGCGGCACATTTCGATAAATCGTGCTGTACCAAACGCCCGCGCCTTGAATTGTGATTCCGGTCGCTGTAAGTCCCTTGGTTGTCTTGAGGTAGTAGGTTCCCGGTGGTATCCAAACTGATTTGCCTTGAGATTGGGCCGCATTGATGCAGTTTTGGATGGCTGTGGTGCTGTCAAAACCAGGATTGTTGGGCACAGCTCCGTAAGTGGCATTGGTAATGGCAAGAGAGTTGGCTGGCTGGGTCAACGCGGCGGGTGGATTTTCCAGGTCAATCACATCCAACCAGTAGAATGCCGCCGAGTTGGTTGAATCTTGTTGAAGCGTGATCTTACTGCCAGGAGCAACAGCCGCCCCGCTGATAAAGAAGTGGGTTTCATCATAGAATAAATGCGGATTACCGTTCGTGGGACTCTGATTATTACTATTATAGTCGGAGGCATTTTCGTAGAGCCAGGTTTGGGTCGAACTGAGGAAAATGCCCTGTCGGAACACGCCGTCAACATACAAATCCAATGAGGCGCTGGTGCCGCCACCATTGGGGGCATCAGGAATGGAGAAGCGTAAGTTAAGGGCAGTGCAATTCGAACCGGTATTATTTGTCCATGTCACTGACTGGCCAGTGCCCTTTAGTTCCACAAATGCCCGGCCTGAAGCCTCGATTTCCGGGCTCATAAATTGAGTTGTTGGCGGAGCCACGAGCGAACGAACAACGGCTCCACCGCCAAGGCTTCCACTTTCTGCCTCCACGCTCGTAAAGGGGGTGGTCGCCCCAACTATGGCATAGGCGTTACTCCCAAAAACCATCATTGAAGTGGTAATACCCGCCAGACAAAAACAACGGAGTTTTCTTGCCATTATTTTGAAATGTGCCTGAGGCAAAATGGGAAGATTGGAGTGACATTTCGCAGATGGCATAGGGTGAACGTTGATTAAAACCGATACCGCTTATACCGCGGAAATGCAATCGCATATCCCTGATGCTGTTTTAACCTTGAACCATATGCGCCACCGGCTTTTATTTCGGCGCTCATGGTGTGAAATACACATGCACCAATGCGCATTTCGTTTCTAAAGCAAAATTGACCCATATTAAAATAAACGGCCTCTACATTCGTGTTTATAGTAATGGCCTTGGTAGGATGTTAAATACACCCAACACTTATCCACCAAATCAAGGCAAGGCCATCATGCGACCGACAAACTTCAATTCATTTAGTTTTTGGAATGCGCTGAACAAATGTCATTGTGGACGGCGGAAAATCCGCCGGGTCCGCGCCTAATTTTTCGTTTGGCGTGTTGCCCATTTGAAGTTCAAGCGTTCCGCCGTTGGCGATGTCGGCGTGTTTGAACCAGACTTGATTCAATGGTTTGCCATTCAGCCGGATGCTTTGGATGTATTTGTTATCGCGAGAATTTTCTTTGCAGATAATTTTCAGCGTTTTGCCATTGTGAAGTTTGATGGTAACTCGATTAAACACCGGACTGCACAAATCATAAATCGGCACACCGGGCGTCACGGGGTAAAGCCCCATCATCGAAAAGACAACAAACGCGCTCATGCCGCCACCGTCTTCGTCTCCTGGCATGCCCAGAGTGGTGTCAGTGAACCAGGTGTCGAGCAACATGCGGACGCGCTTCTGGGTTTTCCACGGCGCACCGAGATAGTTGTAGATGTAGGGAATGTGCAGACTAGGTTCGTTGCCCATGGAAAATTGTCCGACGAGACCGCTGGCGTCGGGGAATTTATACCAGAAGTCATACTTGCTCATGCCCAGCGGTTCACGAAAAAATTGATCCAACTTTGCTTCGGCATTGGCACGTCCCCCCATCAATTCAAACAATCCTTGCAAGTCGTGTTGAACATCCCAATCGTAGGTGTAGCCATTGTTTTCAGTAGTGTAATCGCGTCCACCTTGTCCGCCGGAAAATCCGGGGTCATACGGCTCAATCCAATTACCATCGGCGTCTTTTGGCCACGCATGGCCTTTATCTCGGCGGAATATATTTTTGTAATCCCCCGCGCGCTTCAGGAAAAATTGATAATCAGCGTCATTTCCCAATGCATGTGCAATCTGGGCCGTGCACCAATCATCATAACTTTGTGCCTCGGTGACGGAAATTGACTGGCGACGTTCGCGCGGTTGAACCCGGTCAATGGTTTCCTTTTCTTCGGGATGAAGCCCCGGCATGTAGCCATGTTCGGCCAGGAAATCATCCAAGGAACATTTCGGCCCTCGACGCCAAGGTAGCCAGGTTCCTTCGACCGAATTCTTGCGAACGCCCGCATAGCCCGTTGCCAAATCGAAATTGGTGACGCCTTTGGCCCAGACATCGGCCATCCAAGCGGCGGCGTGATTACCGGTCATACATTCGTGGTTCCCCCAGAGGACGGCGAATACCGGCATCCATCCAGATTGTTCATACATGCGGACATAGGACTGGACCTTGTCAGCCTCCATTTCCGGATTCAACAGAGTCTGCAACGGCTCCAAGGCGCGATAAGTGTCCCAAAGCCAATTATCCACATAGAATGGACGGGAATCCTGATGCACTTGATGATCAAAGGCACTGTAATACTGGCCATCCTCAGTGATATTGACCATACGCTCATAAGAGCGATACAGCGAGGTGTAAAAGACCCGTTTTTGTTCCGGCGTGCCGCCTTCGACTTGAATCTGCCCGAGAACTTCATTCCAACGATCCCTGGCACTGCGTTTGATCTTGTCGAAGTTCCACGTCGGAATTTGTTCCTGTAAATTTCTCTTTGCCTGTTCAATACTGATGAATGAAATGCCATAGCGAAATTCCAGGACCTTTTGTCCGTCCGGCGCTGAAATAGTCATCTGTTTTCCATTGCGACTGTTGCTTGTTTGAATTGTCACGGGTGCGCTGAACTCTCCGTAAACGAACGCGTGCATAACTCCGGAAGATCGCTCTCCTTCACCGGTAATACGTTCTGTGCCTGAAATGGTATTATTATCACTGGAAAGATCACCACCCCGACGATTTGCCAGCAATACGACGGGCTTGCCTGAAGGAAAGGTGAAACGGAAATAGCCACAATGTTCGGTCGGCGTAAATTCAGTTTGAATCAACGAGCTGTCAAACCGCGCGGAATAGTAATACGGCGTCTGGACTTCCTGATCATAAGCCACCGGGCGATTCCATGCGTCCGGCAAACCATCACCGGGCATCAGCCAGAACAACTCGCCCAAGCGATGTGAAATGATGGTCAACGGAAACGAGCGGATTTGATCATCCAACTGGTCTTTTCGCACGGGATAAACGCGCACCATGCTGTTGGGCAAAGAGACGGTGGCACGCGTCGGTTCAAGCATAAACCCCTGCCCGCCCATTGCGGGATTAACAAATTCGCTCTGCGCTCGCGCGGTTTCTATATTTATAAAAATCGCAAGGAAGGCCAGCCAAAGCCAGCCAGCAAGCTGGAGGGATGAAATCCCCCCTAAAATGGCAAAGAGCATCCGAGGCAGACATTTTTGGACGATAGATTTTACTGCGCGAGTCACTCCAGCCATATGGAAATAAAAGCCCCCCCCGCGACAGATGCATCCGAGGTGAAGCAGTGCGCGACCAAGAGCAGTTTGAGACAAGAATAGTTTCATAAATCCTAATTTGTTGAAGTCAAATATAAGTTTCTGCTTTATACGTGGAAATGAATGGTAAAAATCGTTTTGCAGATTAGTGAACCAACGACCCCGGCTGATTTTTTAAGTGATTAAGTCGCACGGCCTCACCGCGGAGCGGAATTTGTTTTGAAAAGGAAATTTCTCCGCGCAACATTTTTCCGGCCTGGCCGGTCAACCACAAATAGTGATCGGTCGGCATGCCTTCGTAATCACACAATTGGACGCCGGCCGGAGGGTTGTTGGAGCATTTGAAAATGGCCGTGCCTTCATCCATTTCATCGAACATGGCCACATACAGCATTTTGGCATTGGCATGAATGGCTCCGCTGATTTCGCTCCAATAAAACCGTCCCTTTTGACGGGGAATCTGGTTCAGCGGAAAAAGCATGGCATTGTCACCTTTACCATGATTGTGCATATTATACCAGCTGAAGCCGGCAGAAACACACGGC
The DNA here is from genome assembly GCA_028293325.1 of Pedosphaera sp. Classification (GTDB taxonomy): domain Bacteria; phylum Verrucomicrobiota; class Verrucomicrobiia; order Limisphaerales; family Pedosphaeraceae; genus JAQGOT01. The sequence goes on from JAQGPA010000131.1 coordinate 31,715, forward strand.
GCATAATCCACGTGTCGTTCAGCACACCAGGCTATATCCGCCTTGACCTGCTCTTCATAGCGCGTCTCATCAAAAAATTGCACAAGCGGCGAGAACCGCTGCACCATCCACGGCATGACGATGTCCGCCGACTTAATCAATTGATGCAGATACGGATCGGGGTTGGTATCCACGTTCAAATCCCGAAAATAGGTTGGCACGCCGAGCATCACAGAGCAACCACCGTATTCAGGATCATGTTTAAGAAAGTTAATTGCCTTTTCGATGCCTATGTTGCGTATGTTGTAACCGCGATCCGGAAAACCCAATCCCCAGATGACAACCAATGGTTTTCCCCGGTGATAAAGATAGTTGTTGGCTGGCTGCGCAGTGATTTTTAATTCATCCACCAGTTCCTTCCAGTCCTGGATGATTGCTGAACAATCTTCACCCCTGTCCCGAAGGCCGGACAAGTCATACATCACCGAAATCGCCCGGCCATATTTTTGCGAGGACTTTACCGCATGCTCCAGAACCACACGGCTTTTTTTCCGGCTGTCCACCGTGCGCAGGCCACCGAAAAAACGCTGCACAAAGGCACCATCAATTCCATATTCCTGCATCCAGCGAAAGTGCAGGTCAGTCGTGCTTTGATCTATCGAACTGAAAACACGGGCTGGCGTTCCATCCTTGTTCGTGAGCGTGGTCTGGTAAGTCATCTCATATTCTGACGCATCCGGCCAAAGATCAGGATGCAAAGTCGTCGTGGTCAGCGCGCCGCGATCGCTGTAATGGCTCCACCCTTCGTCCGAACCATCGCCATCTGCGCGAAACCAGCCTTGATAACCACACATGACGCGGCCCTCATAGGTTGGGAAGTTGGATGACGAGCTGTGCTTGCTCTGCGCCTGAGACGTAACGCAACACACCAGACAAAACACGACCAGAATGCATTTGTTCATGAAAGTTTATTCAGAGCGAGAGCATAGGCGCCGATGGCGACGGCTTCGCTGGTGCCGAGGCGGGAGGTGCCGAGGCCGACGCGTTGTAGCGGGTCGTATTGAATTTTCCGGCTGCTGCCGGGCACCACAATCTCGCGCGCGTCACCTTTAAGAAATTTTTCGCGCTTCACCGGATCTTCCAGGTTGAAGGCTCGGGAGGCCAGCCGCTGGAATGGCTTGCCGTTTGGCCCGGTATAGGTGCTGTTGAGTTCCGCGACCAGCGCCGGCAAGAATAATTGGTGTCCCTCGGATAATCCGCCGCCAATCACCGCCAGTCCGTCAATCAGCGTCAAGCCATTTCCCAGCGCGTCGCCCACCACTTCGCCTAACCGGCGATAAGCCTCCACCGCTGCCGCTTGTGAGCCTTTGCTGTTTCCGTGCGCAATGGCTCCAATCTCTTTTGGATCCTGACTGTAATCAACTGGAGACATGTCCCTTTTAAGCATTGGTTTTTACCGGCCGGCCCGCCTTATAACCGTAAAGTCCATAAAACGCGACGTAAGCGAAGGCGGACATCGGCACGATAAAGGAGGTTTGGATCCCCCAATGATCGGCGATGACTCCCTGTAATGGCGGCAGCAGCGCTCCGCCCAGAATCGCCATTACCAGCAGCGAAGAGGCCTGGCTTTTCAACGGGCCGAGGCCTTCAATGGCCAGCGAGAAAATGTTTGACCACATCACCGAGCAAAACAAGCCCACGCCCAGGATGCTCCATTTGGCCGTCTCACCCTCCGTGCACATGCTCGTCAGCAGTAAACCGATGATCACCGCACTGAACAAGGCCAGCATCCGGTGAGCGCTCGCTTCACCCAGATAAAACGCCACCAGCAGAACGACCAGGGCTGCGCCGTAGTGCAATGCATTGTCCTGACCGGACAACAACCAGATGGTGATGAAGGCCGCCACCGGCACCAACGCCACCAAGGTGTGCTTCAATGTCTTCTTCATGGCGCTTAACGCAAAGGCGCCCATGAACCGGCCGATCATCAAGCCGCCCCAGTAAAATGCCAGATACTTGCTGGCTGCCTCATGCGCCAGCCCGCCCAGCTTGGGCAGGCCCAGGTAATTAATGATGGTGCTGCCCACCGTCACCTCACCACCGACATACATGAAAATGGCGAGCATCCCCAACACTGTATGGGGATGCTTGAGTGCGCCGACTCCTTGGCTGATCTCTTCGGTGTTGGTGAAGTTCGGCAAATGCATGCATTTGAAAAATATCGCCAGCAGCACAAACACACCGGCGAAGCAAAGGTAGGGAATCTTCACGGAATCCGCCCCATGGGCCTCCTTACTGGTAAAGAAAGTAAAAATCAACCAGCCGCCGATGATGGGGCCGATGGTGGTGCCCAATGAATTGAACGCCTGCGAGAGGTTCAACCGACTGGAGGCCGTTTGTTCGGGGCCAAGGATTGTGACGTAAGGGTTTGCCGCAATCTGCAACATCGCAAACCCCAAGCCCACAATGAACAAAGCCATGAGGAAAAAGGGATAGGAGGCTAACACCGCCGCTGGATAAAATAACGCACTCCCGGTGGCGGCGATGAGCAAGCCGAGGATGACACCATTTTTATAGCCGATACGATTGATCGGATCGCCGGAAATCATCGAGATAACATAGTAAATCAGCGAACCGATACCGTAGGCGCCGAAGAAGGCAAACTGCACCAACATGGACTGGAAGTAGCTCAACGTAAACGCGTCCTTGAAACGCGGGATCAGCACATCATTCCATACCGTCATGAAGCCCCACATAAAGAACAGGATGGTCATGAGTGCAAACGGTCCACGATACGTCCGTCCGGTCGATGCGCTCAAAAAGGCGGAGGTGGCGGTTGTTGGAGTAATGGCTGCCATATATTTCTAAAGTCAAAGTGCGATTTCGCTTGTTTTAAGGCGAACAGGCTGATGTGTGAAGAAAATACGCGAACGCATATTTTCAAAACATCCCCGAAAGCGGGGACTAGCCAAATTGAAATTCCTGATATTTTTAATTAAACACACGTCATGTGACCCGAAAATGAAGTCACGCCATGGTATTGCAGCGGATACGGAACCGACAACCTGCGGTGCGCTCCATGACATTGCGAACGCGTCGCTACCCGCCACCCGGAAGATGACCGGAGTGTGACAACCGGATAAACAAGGAACAGACAATAGTATTGTATTAGCGGTTTTCTCCGTGCATCAATCACATATCTTTTATACACGTTACTCCGGCTTTGTGGGCCATTCCTGAAGAGCTTCGGTAGCAGCCGGTCAAGGACGACCTTTGGACGACCTTTGAACAGCCAAGTTTGCGGACAAGAATATCTGTTCTCCAAAAGGTTAATGACACGCAAAAGGTTTGGAAGGCTTGACTGCGACACAATCGTTGCCGGCGAGCCCGGTAAATTCATGCAGTGAGATATCTCTCTTAAACAAAAAGGCCGCCGGGCGATTGTCCGCCCGGCGGCCCTTGCTTTGCAAGTCCGTCGGTTCTGACTCCAGCAGGCCCTTACGGGGCCTGGAAGATGAAGAACTGCTGCTTGTTGGTCCCACTCACCGTACCGGTGAAGGTGAAGTTACCACTGCCATCGAAGTTGCTCGTGCCCACCACCGTCCAGTTGGTCAGATTGTTGGTCACCGTCAGGGAGGTCAGCACGCTGTAGGTGCCGTTGGGCGCTCCGCCCGTGCCGCTGATCGTCAGGTTGGTGCCGCCGCTCAACGTGATGGGGCCCAGGTGCGGGGGCAAGGGCACGCTGGCCGAGGAGACCGCGAGGGTACCGTTTACGGCCAGGTTGTTGGTGTTCCAGGTCAGGCCCGCTCCGGGAGTGGCCGGTGAGAGGGTGGCAAAGGCACCCGCATAGCTGGTGGCGTTAAACAGCTTGAAGGAGTCGCCCCCCGCCAAGGTGCCGTTGATGGTCACGCTAAGCGTGCCCCCGTAGGTCAGGGTGGCCCCGCTGCTCAAGAGGTCATTAGTGCCGCCCACCTTGTTGATGTCCATGGCCGTGGTGCCAGCCAGGGTGATGTTGTTCGTCACGCTGAGGATGCCCGCACCGGCTTCACCGGGGGAGACGGTTGTGCCTGCACCGGCGGTGAGGCTGCCGTTGATCTGGCCGTTGCCCTGCACGGTCTGGGAGCCGCTCAAGACGAGCGTGCCGCCCGCCGCTTGGCTCACGTCCAACACCGAGTTGGTGGCCACGATGTCAATAATCAGGCTGTTGGTCAGCGGACTGGTGCCGATGATGGCCAAGGTGCCGTTGCTAATCACTGTATTGCCTAAGTAGCTGTTGGTGTCCAAGTTCAACAGACCTGCGCCGGTTTTGACCAATCCGCCGCTGCCGGAGACCGCACCGTTAATGGCAAGAATGCTGTCAGCCGCAGTCACGTTAAAGACGCAGTTGCTACTAACCAAGGTAACTCCAGCGGTAGCGGCAAGCGCGGCAGTTGTGGTGGGCGTACTATTTCGCAGAGTGCCGGAATTGAAGGTCACCGTCTGGATGGTCTCGCTGTCGCCGTTCATTTCCACTGTGCCGCCTCCCAAGACGAGGGTTGTGGTGGGCCCCATCTCAGTGCCCGTGACGCCAAGCATCACCAGCGTGCCATTGGTATTAACCGTGGTCGTATTGCCGGCGACGGCCCTCGCACCTGAGTCTTTATTAAAGTTAACCGTCCCGCCATTAATGGTCATGGCAAGAGTGTTATCAGACGTGCTGCCGCCGATGGTCCAACTGCCTGTGCCATTAACGGTCACACCTGGTCCATTATGGCCATCGAGCCCGCCTTCAGTCATAAGCGTATTACTCTGAAGGGTCAATGTTGTGGCCGCAACGTTCACGGAGGCCGCACCGAGATCCAGATTTGTGGTGCCCTTGAAGATGATACTGCCAGACCAGTTCATCAGACTAGGCTGCGTGCCGCTTAGTGCGACAGTGGATCCGCTGGTGTTGTCAAGTGTCCCCCCGTTGATGTCGAACCGTCCCGTGCCAACGGCACCATCGGCGTTGATGTTCAACGTGCCCGCATTAAGCTGCATGCCGCCCGCAAACGTGTTCGCATTCGAGAGTGTCAACGTTCCATTGCCTTGCTTGACCAATTGATAATTTTGTCCATTGTCGGTGATCTGGTTCCCGACCGTGAGGGTGTTGGAAACAACTGTCAATACCACCGAAACATTGCCCAAGGTCACCTGACCGTGGCCAAGATCGAAGTTGGTGGAACCCACAAAGGTCCAGTCGTCAATCCAGTTTACCGGGATGGGCGTGGCCGTATTCAACACGATGGCGTGTCCACTGGTGTTGTCAAACTTCGCGCCCGTGTTGAGGTTCAGCGGTCCCGTGCCAATGGCGGAATTAGCACCGCCATTGCCACCGTAGTTGATGTTCAACTGGCCGGGGCTGGAAACCGTGGTGCCGCCGCTGTAAGTATTCGCATTTGAGAGCGTCAAGGAACCGGCTCCAGTTACGTTCACAGCCGCGGTTCCACCAATCACGCCAGTGCCAGAGATGATGTAACTCTTGGTGGCGTTATTGGCCGTCACACTGCGCGGGTTGTTTAAAGTGGTGTTCAAGGTTACCGTGATCGGCGAAGTTCCAGTGGCTGTATCGTCGAACAAGACGTCCTTGGTGCCGTCATCTGTGTATTTGGCAGAGACGCCAAATTGCTTCCAATTGAACGTGGTGGTGTCCCAAGTGCCATTGCCGACTGCCCAAGTGAGGGCGGGACTGACGGTCGAAATTATATGCAAATCAATGGACTTGTTGCCAGTATTGTTGACGATGTTTGCAGAGGTCGCACCCGGTGGTAAAAAGACGATCGTGGTCGGCGGAGTGCCGGAGAGCGTGCCGGTGTATTGGATAAGCGGATAAGTGCCAGTGGGAATAGCGGTGCCGTCAACAACAATGGTCGGTGTGACCGTGAAGGCAAGATTTCCTTTGGCTTGAATCGGAGCCACGGTGGTGCTCGGAGCAAGACCGCCGTAATTAATGGACAGCGTGGGCGTGCCCGCAGCAAAAGTCAGATTGGTCATTGTCCAACTTTGTCCCGCGTTGGCAACCAGGTTTGAAACGACGGGCAAGCCTGCCGCGGCCCCCGAACCGTCAAGAATGACGTCCCCACTCTTGGGCAAATTAACCGTGGAAACCACCAGCGTTCCGTTGGAGACGACCGTCGTGCCGGCATAGTTGTTGGTGCCGGTCAAGGTCAGCACACCAGCGCCTGTTTTGTTAAATCCGCCAGGCCCGGTGAGCGCACCGGAAAGCGATATGTTAAATGGAGACGTAGACGCATCCGCGCATTGGAAAGTGATATTGCCGTTGAGCGTGGCAAGCGTCATCGGAACGGACGAAATCCAGCTCTGCAATGCCCCCACAGTGCCGCCGGACAACGAGACGTTGTTGGTCAGGGGGACACCCGTACCAAACCTGATGCCAGCTCCACCCACTGAACCAATATAAAGGAATCCACCCGAGTTCGTCACCATGGCCGAACCGCCGGTAAAAGTACCGGCTCCACCGAGTTGAATTCCGCCCCATGCATTGATCACGCCACCAGTTTGAGTCAATACCGAAATCTGGCCGGGTCGGCCTCCCCCATCTTGGAGAGAAATCGGCTGAGCCGTCCCACTGCCTGAACCCACGTTCAGCGTGCCACCATACATCTTCAGCCAAGATTGGTTGTTATTCCCAGTGCTGCCGGGACGAGGCAAGCCTATTCCCGGATTACCGCTGGGCGTGCCGGTTTGATCGTTTAACGTCGCCCCGTTTTGGATGATTAAAGTCGAATTCCAGACACTGTCGCGCCCAAGTGAAATGTAATCGGCGGTCTGATTGAAAACCGTCGTCGGACCATCAAGGGTAAGCGTTCCGGTCGCATTGAGGGGCTGCGTTTGGGGGGCGGGGCGCTGCCGTCCAATGACAAAGGCGCCAGTAGAAGTGTAAGTGCCGTTCGTTATCCGCACGTCCGCGTCAACATGAGTTGTCCCTGAGCCGCTGGTGCCGGAGCCGCCGAGATAAAAAACGCTTCCGTTGGTGCTTGTAAAAAGCCACTGGCCACCACCAGTCATGGTGCCATAGACAGTCATAGTAGCTGGCGCACCAGAAGAAGTGCCGAGTTGTAAATTTTGAACGCTAGTATTCGCGACAATATTGTTGCTGAAAACAACGGTCTTACCGTCGGCAACCATTAAAAATGAATTGTCAAGTTGACCAGCAGCACCACTCCTCCCAATACGCAGCGGAGATCCCGAGAATATGTAGGAGGCATTGATGGTAACGTTGGACACGGCAATCTGCCCACCATCAAGGACAACCTGGTAAGGATTAACAGCATCCGGACCGCCGAATATGGCGTTATTTGTAGGCGAGGTGGTGCTGATTTGAGTCCAGCTTACATTGCCGCTACCGTTGTTCCAATTAAGGTTGGTGGTGGTATCGATATTCCAACTGCCACTTCCCGGATCAATGGTGACTCCGTTATTCGTGATGCCGGCGTCCCAATTCAAATCAGCCGCCGAGGCGCTGGCAGCGCAAAAAACAAGCGCGGCCACCAGAAGGCACAGTGCTGTGGAGAACGACTGGATGATCTGCAATGGCTGCTTTAGAGATATGCCGTAACTGGCAAGTTGTTTGTTTGGTTTCATGAATTCTGGTTGTTTTGGGAGTTCAATTGTTTCGGGTTGGCCTGAATGGTGTTGAGGTATATTTTAATACGTCGTCGCGCGTTCTGTTCTGCGTTAAGGATTCCACATATGCTAGTTCAGGCGACACGGTGATGGTATCCCCGATTTCGGGGAGGATTTCCAAAAGACTGTGCTTTAAAGATTTTTGATGAACCATGATTTTACGGTTGTAGCCGGTAAAACCTTTGGTTGTCTATCGGCGAATCGGTCACTGTCCATCGGTTGCTTGTGTAGTAAGCAACATTAGTCATTGCCCTCCATACCACCGGCGCATTCAGATTTGTGGCGTAATAAGGAGTGAACGCTCCCATGTCTGCGCGCCAGCTAAAGTCAAGGCTGGCACCAGGGTTGGCAAGATTTTGACTAATGGAAATCAACGGTGGAATCACATTGAATACGGCCTGGCTGGATAATGTGTTCACGGCAAAATTTCCCCAGGCCAGAACCGGGTTATTCGTGTTTGCCCGGCTGAAATTCACATTGCTCCACGCATAATTGCCCACAATTTCCGAGGCCTTGCCGGCAACTCCCGCATTGGTTGAATTGAACGGCACATTGTAAAGCGACGCGGTGTTGCCCTCAAAACCGCCATTAATAAGATGCAAAACACCGCCGTCAACCTTGCTGCCGAAAGTGCTGCGATAACCCGCGTGAACCAGCTCAAATCCCACATCACCGCCTTGAATAATGTAATCCCAAGGACGTCCACCCCACAGCGGCGCGTTGAAAAATCTCGCCGTGCCCTGGAACGTCGGCGTGCTGATCACACCCAAACCGGTCAGGTCAGGGTAGTCTGCGAGAGTTACCATCCATTCCGGATTCACTATGTCGATATGGCACGGAACATCAGCTTCAAAACGGAAGCATTCGACAGCCGCATCTGTCTGCGTCAGGATGCCGGTGATCCACGGGCCGCGTCCATTTTGCGACACACATCGCATGAAAGTGTGGCAAAGGTAATCAAAATCTTTCACCATGAGTTCCGTGCAATCACCCAGAACAAACCAGTCGAGATTGTGCTCGGTGAAATCCTTGATCGGCGGTTGCCACGTGGAAATGAGCTGGCTGGCCGAAAGATTATTGTCCACCCAGTAACTCAGGTTGGCCATGCACTCGACGATGGAACCGGTTGATCCATTTCCGATCGTGAACCCATTGTGCATGGCCCAGCCGTCCACCTGATAGAAGAAGTGGTTCGTGCAGGTGTAGGTGTTCAGGTCCACATACCCATAGGCGTTGGGACACAGCACGCCCAACGCATAGACGTTGGCACCGCGTCCCTGAATGGCGGGCGGATACGGCGTGGCGTTTGTATCCTGCAATTCGTAACTGATCGTGAGGCCTACAATGCCCGCGTTGGCTTCGAGCGCGACGGCGGGCGAACCGTTGGTTGTGCCGATGCCGGCGTAAGGTTGTAACACTGAAACTTTTACATGGCCATCATACAACGGCGCAGCATGGCGTGATGGATAAGATCCACGCAATTCCACTCCGCCAGGCACGTCCAGCGTGCCGGTTAGTTTGTATTTTCCCGCAGGAACATAAACAACTCCGCCACCGTTGGCACTGGCGGCATTTAGCGCACTTTGAATTGCCACTGTATCATCGGCGATTCCGTCGCCCACCGCATTCCACGGCGCGCTCGTGACAACAAACAGACTCGTCCTGGCCGGGTGGCGCGAAGCAAGGTCTTGTTGAATGTCCGGCCAGTTCACCATCGGCAACGGACTGGTACTGGAGCGGCGACCGTCAATGATCAAACGCCGAGAGTCCGCTGCATTGGAAATATTGCGTGCCGGATTGAAGATGCAACCTGTGAACGCGCCAATGATTGCGCCCGACGCCATGACGCAGTGATTGCTTCCCGGCGCAACAGTCAAACTGCAATTGACCAGGTTGGCAATACCTCCGTCCAGCTTCAGCGTGCCCGTTAGGTTGCAGTTTTGAAATTGCATCACGGAAGAAGAACCACCGGTCTGCCTGATTGCGGTTCCATTGCGACCGATCAATTGACAGGTGTGAAAAAACGCAGCGGCATCCCCATTGGTGCTCCGGTCAAACGCGATGTCGCCGTCCAAAGTGAACCATGTGAATTCAAAACCGGTATTACCACCGCCAGACCCATCCAAAAATGCCGTGGCGCAGTTGCTGATCGCTCCAGAGTAGAATGACACCGCAGGTCCGCCGTTCGTGCTGGCATAGGCTTCGACGCCAACTTTGTAACCATCAATGTACGTTTCCATACATCCTTCACCGTCTACGCGTTCCAGCCGGACCGCCGTGCCATTGGCGCGCATCCACGTCGCATGTGGGCCGCCTGCCGCAGGGGCGCCGGGCAGCTTTGACCCTGACCATACGTCCGGCGAAAAGTGCAAGTCTTGAATCTGGCTGATGTCGTAGTGGGCATCCACATCTATGCCGCGGTAAAGTGGCGAGCCACGCACGGTGGAAATAATGTGCTTGGCGGCGGAGAATGCCCAAATTCCCTGATACGAATTAACCAGAACAACATTCTCCACGACCGGATCGCTGCTCATGCTGATTGAATAAGGATAAGGCGTGATACTTGCGGGATTTTGATTCGGATACCAAATACTCACTCCCCGTACAGCGCTTCGATTCAAAGTCAAGAATGGCGTGCCATTGCCCTGCTCCGCGCCCGCATACACCTTAAAGATCGTTCCCACCGCGCCGTTCGTGCCAGCAGTCCAGTCAGTCCAATCACCTTGCAACGTCACGCCTGCCGGTATGGTCAAGTTATTGTAAAAGGCATAAGTGCCAGCCGGCACATAGACTATGCCACCGCCCACTCCGCCGGAGTTAGCCACCACATTCATCGCATTTTGGAACGCCGCGCTGTCATCAGTAATTCCGTCTGCCTTGGCTCCATACTCCTGCGGCGTCGTTAATGCCACAAAGGTTTCGTTGGTGTTAAAGCTGGGATTGATTACTCGTAAACCAGGTTTATAGGCCAATACCTGATGGCCAAACTTATCATCTAAAATAGTCACCCCACTCGGCACGGTGCCTGCGACAAAACCACCCGCACCACTTCGAGTGCCGGCATAGCGCAGCAACACCGCAACTCCGGTTGACGAAAGGTCAAGATTCATCACATTCACTGTGATATTACCGTTCATCGTCAACGTTCCGCCATCGTCAATGGCGGGAGCAACCGAGCCGGCCAAATTTCCGAAATCAAAAGTGAGCTGTGAGCTGCCATTGCCGAACGTCAAACTGTTCATTGCCAGTGAAGTTCCAGGCGATGTCACGCTGGTCTTAAGTGTGCCGCCATTGATGAAGTAGCCCATGGAAACATTATTCATCGTGGTCAACGCCAATGTTCCCGCATTTATGGTCGTGCCGCCGGTGTAGGTATTATTGCCGCTCAAAGTCAATGTGCCAGTGCCTGCCTTGAGCAAGCTGGCTGCACCGGCAATCGCGCCGGAACCACTGATGCTATAAGCGGACACGGAGTTGCTCACCACCACCGCCAATGGTGTAACCAGGCTATTTAGAACAATCGTCTTCAGACCATTGGCTGTGTCGTCGAATATAACTTCCGGGCCGACGCCATTCGTTTCCATGTAATACGCATTGGTCTGCCAATTGGCTGTCCCGCCAATGTCCCAGTTGCCATTCACTGTGCCATCCCAGATGAGTTGCGGCACTGAAGAGACTGTTACTTTCAGGTCAATGCTCTGGTTGGTCGTGTTGTTGACCAGCGAAGCGGAACTGCCTACTCCAAGCGGCGGGGTGAACGTGCCTAACGCAAAAGCTCCAAAGCCCGCGCCGCCCAGCGAAGCATACTTGATCAGCGGAAACTGACCGGCTGCCAACGTGGCTCCACCAAGATTGATGGTCACGGTGGCAGTGGGAGTTAGTGCCCCGTTGACATTGATGATCGGGGCCGTTGGATTTCCGAAAGAATTCAAATCCAGATTCAGCTTCGAACCGGCAGTGAGCGTCAGTGCGGATATGTTTAGTGAACTGCCGATGCTGGCCAGTTGCACATTCAGTATGGCGCCGTTGTTGGTGTAAGTTCCATCACCGCCGCTGGCAGTCGTCGTCACTAGTGTTCCAGCATTGATGGTCGTGCCGCCGGTATAAGTGTTGGCTCCGCTCAAGGCCAATATGCCACCACCAGTCTTGATCAACCCGCCAGTGCCCGAAAGAACGCCCGACAATGAAATGTCTTTGGTGAAGTTCCCCGCATCCGCCGCCTGAAAAGTGATATTTCCGTTCACATTGGTCAAAATCATTGGCAGCGACGATGCCCAGTTGGCTATCGCCACAATTGTGCCACCGGAAAATGTGAGTGTGGTAGCCAGTGTTCCCAGCGCGTTCTTGGAGATTCCGCCCGAACCCACATAGAGTGTTCCTCCACTCATATTCAACGCGGCCGTCGCTCCTGAATTGAAAGTGCCACCACCACCAAGCTGAACCGCACCAGTGGTAAGTGTTCCACCCAAAAGACTGACAGTTCCAGCACCACCGGAACTGGTTGCCGCATGGTTAATGAAAAGTGTGTTGTTACCGAGATTGAAGGTTCCGCCTTCCACTATCAGCGTGCCTTTGCTGTTCGAATCATACCCCACTCTCAAATTATCTCCGCTGGCCGCCGTCAGCGTGACCGTCCCTTGTTTCAAATCCCAGGTGCCAGTGCTCCCGGCCCGTCCGATAAATGAATCGCCACCGCCACTGGATGTAGCCTGCGCACTCGGACTGTTCATCGTGAAGGTGCAACTGCCGGCGTAGCCAACCATGATCCGCGCGGTGTTCAACGTTGCCGCTTCCTGCGTCACTGCCGTTTGCTGCCAGAAAACGAAGTTTGGCCCCGCGAACGTGCCCGCGTTCAAATCCACCGTGCCGCCACCCGCAAAAATAACATTGCCGGGCAGCGTTGCTCCCCCGGCCAAACTCAATGTTCCAGCGTTGCCGACCTGAAAAGTGGTACTGGCTGCGTTAGCTGTCAGCGCGTTTTTCAATGAAACCGTCACTCCCGCATTGACCGTAAAAGGAGCACCGGTTCCCAAAAGATTGAGCGTGCCATTGGTCAGCGTGTAGCCAGAGGTGTTGAAAACTATATTGGAAGCGTAGATGTTGCCGCCGCCCAAGTTCACCAGATAAGTGCCGGGCGTGCCAGTGCCGAAGATGGCACTATCAGAGCCGGTGGCCGTCCAGTTGCCGCTGACGTTGGCGCTGCCGTTCCACCAGTTGTTGGCCGTCAGCCAGTTTCCACTCCCATCTGCAGGATTGGGCGGGGTTATACCGTTGAAGTCCCAGGTATTTGTCGTCGCATGACTAACGGGAACAAGACAACCAAGGAAAAGAAAACAAACCGTGATAAGCCCAAACAATATCCGCGAAACAAAATACGTCAACGAATGCTTGGGCCTTGCCACGATTTTCACGGGAAGTTATGAATCATAATCAGGCCCCCGCCATAAAGATTCATTTAGTTGAATCGAAATGGTTGGAATCGGCCGCAAAAAGATAATCAACTTTCTGCGCATGGCCGTCAGCGAAATTAGCGGTGCCACGCTTATTATGGCGGTATGTAATCGTATTCGCGCCCAAGTTGGAGCCAGGCAACCACCGACCATCATCGGCATAATCGTTTGGATTAACGGCATATACCGCCGGCGGAATATCCTGTGAATTTTTAGACACAGGTTCCTCCGCCAGCATTATAATGTCGGCAGCCCTGCGAATGTTGGCCAATTTTTTAGCCACAAAGGTGCCTGAATTCAAAGAATTAGCATAGGTTGAACCGCAGCCTGCTACTTCATGAGCCGCATTTTCAAAATCATTCATGGTATAACTTTGGTTGAATGGGGTCCCGCCACCAGGTTGTGCTGTTGTTGACTCCCTTGGTTTATAATTATCCATCGGGCATGAAAATAAATTCGTGCCGCCTTTTAGCAGCACCAAAATTGGACTTTTCGATAAAGGGTGTGTCGCATCTCCGTTCCACCAAATCCATTCGTCTGGCGCAGAGCTCGGATTCGCAACGCGCGAACCGGAAGACGGCATGACATCATTGCAATCACCCGCATACATTAAGATTCCCAAAGCCAGCTGTCTTTGGTTATTGAGACACTGAGTCTGGCTTGCCTTCTTCTTGGCGTTGGCCAAGGTCGGCAAGAGCAGGCCCGCAAGAATTGCTATAATGGCAATAACCACCAACAATTCAATTAATGTAAAGGCCGGTCTGCCGGATGATTTACTGATTTGTTTCATATTAAAAGTTTTCCACATTCATTTACTACAGGACGCATTATTGCAGTGGCAATCATCATCTTTGACACCGTGTAGCAAGAGATTGACAAAAAAATATATCAACTCAACCTGAGTCGCTATCCCCGAAAGTGGGGAGAGACCAGCACAACAAACCCTGCGATTCTGGTTAATGCCTTGTTCCATCGCTTCAGCTCGCCTGTACGCCACACAGGCAGCATGGATTTATCAATCAAAGCCTTACGGAAGAATTATTGGCCGTCTGCTGGTTTTGGCAGGCATTTGGACATCGATTTGCCGCGCTTCTGTGCCGGTGAGCGATACCACTCTTTCTCCTGTCGTCACGGACAATCTGCCATTGATCAGCAGCCTGACCGCATATGTATATCCCAATGACAGCGATGCCGTGTCAAACACGGTGAATGGCACTGTGATTTTGTATGATGCTCCCCTCTATTATCCATTCGACACTGATACTGCAGCTTGGTGGGATAATCTCGTCGCGGAAGAATTGCAGGCACGGCTTTCCGTAATCATGTTCGCCAGTCGCGGCACGCTGACCACCAATGCGACAGAAATCAGCGGGAATATGAACCCACGGCAGTTAACCCAAATGGTCAATGCCTTAACCCGGGCCAACGCCACCAACCAATTGAAGCTTGCGTGTTTTATTGATTCGCCGTCGCTCCGGGATGTTTACACCAGCTTTCATGGAATTTCAGGAACCAACCGCCTGGACATGTCGCTGACGAATGATTGGAACCAAATATTCTGGTTGCGTGGCGTGAAGCCCTGGTTCGATACCGTGCCGAGCCAATACTGGTTTAAAGTCAATGGTCGTCCCGTCATTCAATGGTGGTCCATCAGTTCCACCTGGTTCGCCAATCAGACAACCAACGCCGCGAAAATGCTTCAATTCCTCGCCGATTCGTTTGAAGCGACCTACGGAATGCGGCCGGGGTTTATTCTTGACGGAGGTTGGGCAAATTCATCGGATCCAACGTCTCTGAACCAACCTGACGTCATTGGTATGAACAATTGGTTTGGTCCGCCCTCGACTTCCTACACGACGAACACGCTCAATGGATTTACGTGTGCGACCGTAGTGCCCGGTTTCATCAACCCGGGTTACTTCGATCCTTCCAATGGTAATTATCAAAACCCAAATCTGGTCATTCCTCATAACAACAGCAACGGCACCGGCACCAATGGCGACACACTGATAACCGGTTTGGAGGCCGGGTTCGTCGCGAAATCACAACTGACCGTGTTGGAAGGCTGGAATGATGTCCGTGAATGGGCGGGTTATTATCGCTGTGCCAGTTCACCGCGCTATGATTTCCCCTCTCAATACATCAACATCGTCCGACGTTACACAGATTATCGAACCGAAACGTTGCGACTTGAAGCAGAGGGTGCGGATGATTATTTCGATACCACAGCGGGAAATTCTGGCGGCGCTTTCCGGCGTTCAGGTGATCTGGACATACGCACACTCTCCACCAATGGCTGGGTTGTCACCGCGACCACGGCAGGCGAATGGATTGAGTTCAGGGAAATCCAATTCTCGGCGGGCAACTACGCATTTCCCGTGCGCTATTCCTCGACCGCTTCGCATGCGTTGCGGCTTTATGTAGATGGCGTCGCGCTGCCAGATGTAATTGTGCCCGCGACTGGGGACGCGAATCTTTTTGACACGGCTTATTTGGGAACGGCGGCCATCACTCACGGCACGCATACGTTGAGATTGTTTTTCGTGGACGGTGGGGTGGATGTAGATTGGATTTTTGTGAAGAAATTCGATCCGATTGTTACGTTTCAATCGGCATTAAACGGCGCTTATCTCACGGCGCAATTTGTCGGCAACAATTCCCTCGTTTGCAATTGGACCACGCCCGACAACTGGGGGCGATTCACGGTTGACGATCTTTTGGCTGGTGGCGATCTGATCAGCAGCAACACAGTCAATCTTCAAGCGCACAATGGTCTTTACCTGACCGCCACGAACGGCGGATCAGCCCTCACCGCCAGGCAACGAATCCCGGTCAGTTCAGAAAGTTTCTCCATTGTTAAGCTCGGCAGCTCCGGCGTTCTGACCAATGGAGATCAAGTGGCCATCCAAACTTCCGGCGGAAAATACGTCACTGTCAAAACCGATGGCAGCGTGGACGCCAGCGCGTTGAGCATCGGTGCAGCGCAGACGTTCACGATCCAGACGACGCCCGGCGCTGTTTCAGTTCCACCAGTTACTTCGGCTCCGACAGCTCTGATTGGCATCGTCACAAATATCAGCCAGATCGTCTTATCATGGGCCGCGACTCCGGGAGCGACAAGTTACAACGTCAAACGCTCAACCGTTTTCGGCGGGCCTTACACGACCGTCGCGGCAAATGTATTGAACAGCACGAACTATCTGGATGTGCGCCTGCCTTTCTCGACAACTTTTTATTACGTCGTGTCCGCAGTCAACGCCGGGGGTGAAAGTTTGAACTCAGCCGTGGCCAGCGCGACAATTCCAACTCCACCGACATTGTTATCACAAAACAAATCGGCGACCGCCAGTTCGATTCAAGGAACAGGATTTGAAGCCAGCAAAGCGCTTGACGGCGACCTTGGCACGCGCTGGTCAACCGCCGGCCCGGTCTATCCTTCCTGGTGGCGGGTAGATCTTGGCACCAACTGCAACTTGAGCTCGGTGACGACTGATTGGTATGGCGCCGGCGGGCGCAGTTACCAGTATAAAATTGAGGTCAGCACCAACGATGTGAACTACGTCCTGGCGGTGGACAAGACCAGCAATGTGTCAACGGCCAACAGCACCGACATCTTTGCCGCGACCGGCCGCTACGTCCGAATCACGGTAAACGGTTCCAGCCAGTCTGGTGGATACCCGTCGTTTTACGAGTGCCTCGTCTATGGCAATGTCGTCCCGTCTGTTTCGCTGGCGCCAACCAGCATCGCGATGGTTGCTTCCGGCAACACCATCGCGCTCTCCTGGCCCGAGGATCATCTCGGTTGGCGGCTGCAAGTTCAGACAAACACGTTGGGAAATGGCTTAGGTACGAACTGGGTGACCTTGTCCGGTTCGGAGCTCGTGACTGGCACCAACATTACGATCAGCCCAGCCAATGGCGCGGTTTTCTACCGGTTAATTTCTCCATGACTGATGGAAACCAATGCCACTTATTAGGACAATATATGAAGGCAAAATTCCCCATCAGATTCTTTCCCCTGTTCATAATTGGCCTGCTATTGTTTGCCGTGGGCCGGCCGTGTTTTGGAGGCGGTTGGTATGTGGGCAATACTGCGCCGGGTGAATGGATCCAATTTACGAACGTGTGGCTTTCGGCTGGCAACTATCGCTTCACGGCCAACGCCGGCTCGCCTTCCAACGGCGTGCTTATGCACCTGGAAATTGATGGCGTCAACATTCGCCCTGGTGTGGCAGTGCCGAATACGGGCAGAATTGATTCGTTTGCTCCTGTCCACTTGGGTTCCACCAATTTGTCATCAGGCTATCATACATTTAAAGCAGTATTTGAAACATCAGGAGTTTCTTTAGATTGGTTGATGCTACGGAAGGACAGCGACACTGCGACGAATGTTAAAGCCTCGGATATTGTCATGGTCCGGCCATCCACCAGCGGGATGTTGATTGCTCCGATTGTTTCGTTCAACCAGGCGTCGGAACATAATTCCATATTCAATGCAAACGATGCTTCATCCATGTTCGGCGCGTATCCTCAAAAAGATACGAATGGCCTGCCTTATTCGGATTATCAATTACGAAATTGGTATCGGGCGCCCATGTTCCAGGATTTCGATCGCCGGACGGACCGTTATTGGGACATCGTAGTGGATCAACTCTTGGCCTCGCGCGCGCAGGTGCCTTTGTTCCACTGCAGAAGCACAGCGGATTTTACTCATGATTTGCAGGATAGGGCTTATATCCGGGGCAACGGCACTTTTGAAGGACGTTGGCTCAAGAAGCTGGTCGAAGCCGTCGGGCGAAATCCGCAGGCTGCGGAAGTCCTTCAAATTGGAATGTTCCTCGAAGACGGGCCGATGGCAGACGATTACTTCTCAGTTTATGGGAGCTACCCATCATGGGGTTCAACCAATCTTGCCGATTACGTGATGCAGTATTGGTTGAGTCTGTGGTTTGACTGCGTGCCAACATCAATGCTTTATCAGCCATTACCATCGCGTCCCATTATCAACATCTATACGGCGCATCCCGGAAACATGGTGCAGGACGGCAACATGCCGGTCTTTTTAACGAACATCCGCAACCGGATGATCGCAAAATACGGGCTGAACCCGATATTTATTGTCTCTCCGGACGCAGATGCGAATACGCAGGCTGCGGCATGGGGCGTAGCGCCTTGGTATAGTTGGGGCGGCCCGCTCTATACCTCGCGCGTTTTTCTGGATGGTTCACGCTGGGGATTCTCCTCCTGCGGTAGCCGGCACCGGATAGATGATGTCTGGGCAAACGACTGGAACCCCGTTACCAATACTGGCACACCCTCAGGATCCAGTGCCGGCAACGACCGTTATCAATCTCCGCTCGACACGAATGGAAACTCCACTCTCATAAACTTTTATGCGCAGGCCAGCGCTGCCGGCACCAAGCTGATACAGCAGGAAGGATTTTTCAATATTCCCGAGGGTAGCTCTATTTTTGCGAGTTCCGCTCCGGGATGGAATTTTCCAAATCAACATCTGGCTGCCATGCGCCAATACGCCGATCCCACTACCGAGTCGCTCATGTTTGAAGCTGAAAGCTGCGATTCCTATTATAAAACCAACGTCCATGAAAACCTCGGCGGGTCGTATCGGCGGCAATGGTATTCAAACACCGGTTTGGACGTTTACCGTCCACTTCACAATCTGAACGCCTGGACAAACAAAAGCACCGGACCCGGAAATCTGGTTGAGTTGTCGGCGGGATTTTTCGACGTCTGGGCGTTGGACTCCGCCGGCCACGTTTGGTCGCACGTCATCAGTGATGGCGCGCCGGATACCTGGACATCGGTTGGAATGAACGGAATTCCACAGTTCACCTCCCTGTCGGTAGGCAAGCATCACGCGTGGGCCATCAATGGCACTGCTGTTTACAGTTGTAAATTGCCTTACGGTTGGGCGAATCAGGATCACACCACGTGGACTTTGCAGAGCGGCAGCATGGTTCAATTGTCGGTGAACGCCGCAGACGTTTGGGCACTCGATGCCGCCGGTTTAATTTATAAGCGGCGGGTCAATGAACTGGATTATCCCGGTGGCGTCTGGACTTCAGTGGCCGGGCCGGTGTTGAGCAAAATTTGCACGGCCGGAAATTTCGTTTGGGGAATCAACGGCACCAACATCTATTACACGCTCACTACGAATATTTCATGGATCCAGATTCCCAATCCTCAAAGCATCACGCAAATCTCCGTTGGATCCGAAGAGTTGTGGGGCATCAATGCAGCAGGAAGCGTATTCCGCAGGAGCGCCGCCGGAGTTGGGGGATGGGACGCAGTCGATGGAAATTTGACAAAAATTGCCGTGGGCGAAAATTATGCCTGGGGGCTTTCGGGATCAACTCCATCCAGCAGAAGACTGACGGGATTTTTGAGTGCTCCGGCTCCGACGATTCCTGCAACACCAACCGGAATAACCGCAGTTGCGGGTGCTGGGCAAGCGTCCTTGAATTGGAACGCATCATTGGGAGCGGCAAGTTACAATGTGAAGCGGGCCTCCGCCCCCGAAGGACCTTACACGACAGTTGTTGTCGCGACAACCAACGCTGCGGTTGACACTGCCTTGACGGGCGGGATGACTTATTACTATGTCGTGTCAGCTTTCAATGCCGTTGGAGAAAGCGCGAATTCGGCACAAATCAGCGCGACAATACTGAACAATCCAGTTTTGTTGTCGCAAGGTGACCCCGTGATCGCCGACTCGTCCCAGACTGGAAGTGGAAATTGGGCCACCAACGGCAATGACGGTTCTCTGAGCACGCGCTGGGCGGCCAATGACAACCTGTTTCCCCATTGGTGGCGTGTCGATCTCGGCACTAACTGCAACCTGAGTTCGGTGACGATTGACTGGTATGGCACTGGCGGGCGCAGCTACCAATATAAAATCGAAGTCAGCACCAATGACCTTAACTATGTCACGGCGGTGGATCAGACCGGCAATACATCAACCGCCAACACGTTTACTGCCACCGCACGTTACGTTCGCATCACCGTAACCGGCGTCGTCCCCTCCGGAGGCAATGCTTCTTTCTACGAGTGCCTGGTCTATGGCAACGTTGTGCCGTCAGTTTCGCTCGCGCCCACCAGCATTGTGGCGACTGCCTCCGGCAACGCGCTTGCGCTCTCCTGGCCGGCGGATCACCTCGGCTGGCACCTCCAGGTTCAGACCAACGCGCCGGGAGCCGGCCTGGGCACCAATTGGGTGACGGTGCCCGGCTCCGATCTTATGACCGGCACCAACATTACAATCAATCCAGCCAATGGCTCTGTTTTCTACCGGTTAATTTCTCCATAAATACTACTAGAAAAACAAGCAATGAAATCGAAAGGCGTAAAAACATATAAGCACAGGTTCCAATTTTCCTTGCTCAGTGCGTTGGCCCTTTTCAGTTCAGTCTCAAATCACGCGCTGGCTGCCGGCGCAATTACCCCTTTCACCGTCCTGGAAGCCGAATCTGGGACTTTGGGCGGCGGCGCAACCATTCGCGCTTTCACGCCGGGATCAACCGTGCCCAGCGCGCCAACCATGGAACTGGAGGCTTCTGGCATGGCTTACGTCTGGCTGACCAATCTCAATGATTCGGTTTTGTGGACGAATCCCGTTGCCAACGCGAGTGCCATGGTGGTGCGCGGTGTGATTCCAGACGCCCCTGGCGGCGGCGGCATCACGGCCACCATCAACATGTATGTGGACGGTGTTTTCCGTCAGGCGATTACCCTGAGTTCAAAGCAATCGTGGAACTACCGAAATTCTTCGACGACTCCCGATGATCCCAATGGCGGCGGCACGCCCTGGCATTTTTATAATGAGGATCGCACTTTCATCACCGGAACTCCCATTGCGGCTGGAAGCGTCATCATGTTTCGGAAAGAAGCCGGGAATATAGCCACGTATTACAACATTGATGCGATTGATTTGGAAAATGTTTCCCCGCCCAAAACTCAGCCGCCCAATTCTCTTTGCATAACAAATGCTCCTTACAACGCGGATCCAACTTTTACTATCGATTCACTTACGAAAATTCAGAACTGCATTAACGATGCGCGGTCTCAGGGAAAGACCGTCTGGATTCCGCCGGGCAAATTTATGATCAACAGCCTAGCAGGAGTCGCGTTGGATATAAAGGGGGTCACGGTCGAAGGAGCCGGAGTGTGGTATTCCACGATCTATAAAAATGTCCCGCTTCCTCCGCCTGCTGGCTGGCGATCCGAAATTAATCTGAATACCAATTCCGTGATACGCGATGTGTTTGTTGATTCAGACGGCATTTATAGAGGAACTGCCAGTTCCGGGCTTATGTCTGCCGGCAGCAATTGGTTGGTTGAAAGAGTCTGGGTGCAACACTGCGATGCCCAATGGATGAGCGGCAGTTTTGGAACGATCCGGGACAGCCGCGTAGCAGACAGTTGGGCGGACGGCATTAACCTCAACAATGGCAACACACCCAATTCATCGAAATTGGGAATCAGCCTCACCGCTTCAAATAACTTCGTGAGAGGTTCGGGCGACGACAACATAGCAACTTATTCCGACTCGGGTGCCTCCCACGCCAATCCTGAAATGCAAAACACCAGGATCATAAACAATACTTGCATCGCTACATATTGGGCCAATGGCCTGCGCATCGCCGGCGGCACCAATGTGACCGTGCAGGGCAACCTGATAGATAGCGTCGCAGCAAATAGCGGATTGGCGGTTGGTGTTTTCGGCGACACGGGACATCCTCTGGATTCCGCATTGGTTGCGGACAATGTCGTTATTCGCGGCGGCGGCTGGAATGGCACCGGCCAATATGGCATGAATGTCTGGTCTCCTGCGATCACCTCGTTCTTTTCTGGCGCCTATACGAAGGCAACTATTTCCAACAACATCATTAAGCTCGCCCTTCGCGACGGTCTTAGAATAGTCCCCTATTATCAAAATTTAACGGTATTAAACAACATAGTTGATCATCCGGCGCAGGCGGGCGTTCATGTTCAATCTGGAGTCATCGGCACGGGAGTTTTTCAATATAATCTAGTGACCAACTTGAACGCCGGCAAAGTTCAGTATCAGAATGATTCGCCCACGACATTTGTAACGGCGCATCTGAGCAATAGTTGGACGGTTGTCGGACCGCTCATCAAATCGGATACGACGACGATGAACGTGGCGGCGGATTGGAGCGGCACCGCGCCGGCGTCAGGCAACATCGGCCAGTTCGACAACACGATCAGCGCAGCCAATGCAACGAATCTCACGCTCGGCGGCAACGTGACTTTGGATGGCTTGATCTTCTTCAACAACATGAATGGCCCAGTCACGATTGGATCGGGCAACACCTTGACGCTGGCGACCTCGGGCGGGATCAACATGGTCGTCGCCAACTCCGATGTGACGATGAACTGTCTATTGTCCGCCACCACCTTCAACATCACCGGCGGACGAACGCTGGCGCTGGGCGGCGGCTCGACCGCATTTCTGAGCGGAACGTCCGCCGGCCTGGGCACGCTGCTGTTGAACGCGTCGTCAGCAAAATCTTTTACCGCCAATGGCAGCCCTTCGGTGAACATGGGAAATCCCACGACTGGAGTTGGCGGATTGATTGTCAGCAACAATTGCACGATGACCGACAGCGGTTCGTTTGTAGTCGGCAATTCCGGCGGTGGGGTCGTCACGCTCAACAGTCCCACTGCGGCATTCAACACCACCGGCGGGGGTGTGATCATGGTTGGACGCAACAGCGGTTCCGCCACGAGCGGCCGACTGACGCTGATCAACGGCAGCATCAACACCGCCGCCAGCACCGCCGCAGGCATCATCGTTGGTTACCAACTAAACACTGCTACAGCCAAGGGCGTATTGAACGTTCAAGGCGGCACGCTCACCGTTCCGCAGATGCTGAATATTGGCGCATCGATGTCTGCGGGCTCGGCCGTGGTGACGATCTCAGGCGGCACGGTAACGGTCGGCACGAATAATTTTGGCGGGACAACCGGAGGCATTTCAACCAACGGCAATGGCAGCCTGACGCTGACCGGCGGCGCGCTCTATATCGGCTCCGGCGGAATGAACAGTGTGGGCACGGGAACCTTTACCAGCACGCGCACGCTTTCGGGTGGCATTGTAGGAGGGGCGAGCAACTGGTCCTCGGCTTTGCCGATGACGCTGACCAATGTGAATGGGAATGTCACCTTCCAAGCGGCTGATGCGGGCAACAACCCCAAAAACATTACACTCTCCGGCCCCTTGGCCGGTATCGGCGGCTTGATTAAGAGCGGTGGCGGCACCTTGGCCTTGAGCGGCACCAACACTTACGCCGGCACCACCACCATCAACGCCGGAACACTGGCGTTGATTGAACCGGGCTCCATCAACAACAGCGCCGGGATCAACATCGCCAGCGGGGCCACGTTCGATGTCATCGGCCGCATTGACGACACCTTGACATTAAGAAGCGGCCAGACTTTGCTGGGCAATGGCAGCCTCAACGGTAAGCTCATCACCGCAGCCGGTTCCATCCTGACTCCCGGTCCATCCATCGGCACGCTCACCGTGACCAATGACATTGTTCTCGGCGGCAGTCTGCTGCTCGAACTCAACCGCACCCAAGCGCAAACCAGTGACAGATTGAACACCATTTTGGGAACCATTACCGGCGGCGGAACGCTCCTCGTCACCAACATCGGCCCCGCGTTGCAGGCTGGCGACACGTTCCAACTCTTCTCCTCGGCCGTCAGCGGGTTCACAACCGTCAACCTGCCGGGCACCAATTCCTTCGGCAACACTTATAATTGGACAAACAAGCTTGCGCTCAACGGCTCGATCCAAATTCTGACGGTTGTGCCAGCCAACCCATTGCCGGGGAAAATCCAGTTCAATGTGTCCGGCAATACATTAAGCCTGTCATGGCCCACGAATGCCGGTTGGCTGCTGCAAGCGCAGACCAATGCTTTAAACGTCGGCCTTTCGACCAATTGGGTGACGGTGCCCGGCTCCGATCTTATGACCGGCACCAACATTACAATCAATCCAACTGACGGTGTGGTTTTCTACCGGCTGATTTTCCCCTAAAACATTAAGCCAGATGGCCGTTCTTGGCCTGCTCGAAAACGGGGATATATTAGACAATTCAATCGTCGGTAAAATGTATTTATGAAAACAATTTTGATTGCCCTTATCTTAATTGGACTGAGTGCTTTGAGTTCCTGTCCAGGAGCGATCCCACAACCTGTTGACGAAATTCTTCCATTGATCGGCACAGGTGGGCACGGTCATACTTATCCCGGCGCGACAGTGCCGTTTGGTTTTGTGCAACTTAGCCCGGACACACCCATCAAAGGTTGGGATGCCTGGCAATATACGTTCGCTGTATTTCATGATGTCCCCAGCATGATCAAGCTTTACCGCGGAGACGAAGCGTTTATCAAAAAAACTGGATCAGCTTTTTAATGAGGATTCCGACATCACTCCTTACCTGGTTGATATCTCCGGCATGTTGGGGCAATACTCCCACGGCAACGAACCCTGCCACCACGTCGCATATCTTTATGCGGTGGCTGGCGCGCAATACAAAACCGCGCTCCGCGTGCATCAAATCGCACTCCTGCATTATGACAACACGCCCGAAGGCAATTGCGGGAATGACGATTGTAGCCAGATGTCCGCGTGGTATGTCTGGAGCGCACTGGGAATTTATCCGTTGAATCCGGCGAGCGGAAAATATGTCATCGGCAGCCCGCTGGTGGAAAAAGCCATCATCAAACTGGATCGGAAATTTTATCCGGGCGGAACCTTTACCATCGTGGCGCACAATGCATCCAGCCAGAACATTTACATTCAGTCCGCCAAACTCAACGGCCAGCCGCTGAACCGGCCTTGAATCACTCACGGCGAAAACATCCACGGCGGAACTCTGGAATTTGAAATGGGCATTTTGCCCAACAAGACTTGGGCATTGGCAAACTGATTTTATGTAATGATTTGATTTACTACTTATCTTTGGCAAGAGGACTGGTTTGTAACATATCAGGGGGATTACTTGCCGTTTGAACAGATAAGGTAATACCGTTCAATACATTTATCGACCGATCGTATACTTCACCTGGCGGGAATTGACCGACCCAGTTGGCAGCTGCGCCCATGTCTTGGGTTGCCCATTGTTGCAATACGGATATTGCCGCTTCCTCTTGGATTGGTCCCGGGGAAATCTGTTGTGCCACCATATTGGCAGCTTCTACTGGCGCACTCGGTGTTTCGGCCAGAGCAATGTGCATAAACAATTTGTCACGCATATCATTCAAGGGGTAGTTATTCGCCCAAGCAACGGCTGCTTGCAAATCCTGCACCGCCCATTGCTGGGTCAGATTTCCGAGCATTATCTCACGGCGATCACCGTTGAGTCCCTGCTGTTCAAGCACCTGAATTGCGAGCCTGGGATCCGTCTGCGCCACTTGAAAACAGATGCAACCCAGCATTGTGTCACGCTCATCTGAATTGGAAATCTGGGACACCCACTTTTCCGCATCCGGAAGGTCCAACTGCGCCCAATTTTGCGCCAAAACGCGCATGAGTTCTGTATGCCAACTTCCAGCCTCGGTGGATTCGGCAAATCTGGCCGCTGCCCACGGATCGGAACGGATCAGGGCCAACAGTTGATTGGTGAAGACTGCGGCCTGATCACCAGGATTATCCGAGTTCAAACCATCTTGAATTTGTTCTAATAACCTGGCGGTATCTGAGGCAATTGCCAAAGTCGTTTGCTCCCGCACAGGTCGATCTGCTTTGTTTTTCTCCAACTGCGTCCGAACACCTGCCGTCCTTGCTGGCAACGTGGAAGGTCTCGGTTGCTTTACTGTTCGTAAAGGCATTCCAAGGCCGGTAATCAGCAATGATAAGGCCAGGCCGCCTAAACAAAACAACACAACTGATGTTCTCATAAAAAGTAGTAATACCCGCCCTTGCATGAGTAGCAAGAGCGGGCATTGTAAATGATTATTTCATCAAACGCCGCATTTTCAAAGCTGCCACCAATTGAAGTTTACTCCGCCGTTTTCGAACACAATCCGGATTGTATGATAGGAATTTGAATAGCTGCCATAGGCACCGAAATCAAAGGTGGTATAAGTCTGCCAACCACCCGTATTGGGAAGCGTTTTGGAAGGCTGTGCCACTCCATCAATGACAAAATGGGCCGTTCTACCGGCATTGGGAGTAGCTATGCGTACCAGGAAATGCGGGCTGCCGTTAAGCGGCACGTTCGTCCATTCGAGCCATTCTCCAGACTGCAGCCAGCCGACATCGTGTCCGCCCCCGGTATCAGTGGTAGTTTCAATGGCGATGTTGCCATTGCGGTAATAATTCGTCTTGCCATTTCCCCCGGCAGCGCTGCCGAAGGAATCACAGCCTTCCGCCTCAAACTTCTGGTTACCCAGAAACGGAAACTGGCTGTGTTTGCGCAAAATTTGGAGACGTTGATTGGGAAAGTCGTAATAAGTCTGGCTATAACCGAGCGCATTGCCATTCGCATCAAGATTACGAACACGGAAGCAAGCAGCACTTTCTTCCCAGTCTGTGAATCCTTCAACCAGGGTAAGCAGGGCGCCAGCGCCAACAGTGCTGCTCAGGGCAGTTTCAAACGTTGTTCCATGGTTGGGATCTCTGAAGCCGGTATTGGTATGATAGAAAAGGCCGGGGAAAGCCACGCCGATTTTGACATTGTTGGTTGTTGCCAGCGTCCAAGTGCCGCCCCCTGACCAGGAATGACAGGCATCAACAATCCCCGGATTGTTCATGGTCGTGTCGTTCCTCATACACTCGCTATTCACAATAATGTATGGGTTAAACCCAAAATCAGCCTGGCACTTTTGCCGGACGTAGGTCATCGCCCGGGAATAGTTGCCCTGTTCATTGCCCACAGTGGCAGTATTTCCAGTCCAAATGATAATGACCGGCCGGCCATTGATCTTGAACCGGTTGGCGTCGGGAACCGTTTGGTAGAACACTTTGTAATTGTAGTCGTAGATATAGACCCAATTGGCTGAATTGCTGATGTCAAAGGGCGTGGCTGTATTAAAGCCCCGGCCATTGGCCTCGTTCCACTGTGCCGTCCAGGAAGAGGCGTTATCATCAAAGGCGGCGATTTTGATCTGGCTGGCCAGTCCACGACTATTCAAGATCGAAATCAAAGGCGCCATGTTTGTGGGATTGATGCCGGCATGAGGACGCGATCCTTTCAAATTGGGGCAAATAAAGTCCAAGCCGGCCTGCTGCATTTGCTCCACCCAAACACCCCACGTATCCGTGGCCGTGCCGGATGGCGGGTTATAGAGCGGAGCGTTGTCTGTATTGTTCGTGCAGGGGCCGGTCAGATCATTGTTATAATCAAATCCACAGGTTGCTCCCACGTATTGCGCTTGCAGCTGCTGTGCCAGCGCCAGTGCCACCATAACCGTTATAGCTGATTTCCATAAGTCATATTTGATATATTTCATACGGTTTATTTGCGGTTTGTTCTTTGGTTTTTGTTGGTTTACCACACTTTTGGCCAAGCTATTTCATCATGTGAAACAACAGCAGCCAAAATATAAAACCCGGATTTAATGCCACCTGGAAGCCTGTCGTAATCTAATTGGAACTTGTGTGAAGTTGGCAAAATCGCAATAGCGTTGCTGATGGCTTTCATGGAGAGTTTTCATAGCTTGCACAAGCTGACTTGCATTGTGTATCCCCGAAAACGGGGAGGTCACCGATACAGGTATTGCCAGGCTAGCCTAACGATCCCTAGTTGGCCTTGCCTCGATTTGGTGGACAGCTAGTGGATGCATGAGTTACTCAAACTACTCAAGTTCATGGCGAACTGGTGACCGCCATTAAAAGGTATCGTCTGAGCTTGACCGGGACTGATTGCAGTTAACAAGGGATCAACGGTGCAGCGTCGCTGCACCGATGGCAATGTTTGCATGTCCGCTCTTATCCTCCCACTGCGATTCGATTGAGCCTGCAACCGTGCTGTTGTCTTTACTTAATCTCGCTACCCGGCTTCTCTTTTACAAAATCAAGTTTCGATAAAAAACTGAAATCGGAGCAGGCAAATTTTCCGGCGAATTTCCAGTCGCCGTCCTGCTGAACAACTTTAATCACCAGTTGATTCCAGCCCAGTTTTAGCAACAACGGGCTTTGTGAAAACATGTCTGGTTCCAGCGGGCCGTGACGTTCATGCCTGGCAAGAAGTTCCCCGTTGAGCCATAGTTCACAGCCATCATCACTGCCATAGGTGAAGGAAAGTTTTGGCAAATTCGGTTCGGAAAGCAGATCGTTCAGCGGCTTGGGCGATTTAATCCACACGGCGACATAGGCAAAGACATTTTCTTGCGGGCCAGCCATCAACCCGTTTTTAAAATCAAACACGCCATCGTTCTTTGCGTCACCCACCCGCCACTTTTGGCCGGCCAACGTGACACCTTCCCTGATTTCGCCGGCTGGTGGTTTGTCGCTGTAGGCTTCAATGGAATTTGAAAAGGCAAAGCTGCCGCAGACAAGGGCGTGGACCAACCGTCCGTTCAAATCAATAAACCCTGCTTGCGAGGCCACCTGCTCAGTTGACACTCCTTCATTCCGGAAGAGTCGTTCAATCATCGCCGCCTTTTTGGCGGAAATAATTTCAGGGTCAAGATTGCAGAGAATCACCCGGCCCTTTTTCATCGAATGGATAACGATGGCCGCCCGAGACGCCGTGTTTTCCGCTTCCGAACGGTAAAGCGCCGCCGTCTTGACCGGCTCACCCTTATAATTCCAGCGTCGCCAATCCGCCGGGCACGCTTCCAGCAAGACTTGCGCGCCTTTAACAAATTCCCCGGCAAATCCGTAAGTCATCTGCTGCCAATCATCGCCCTCGGAAAAATACAGTCCCGCGTTGTCCAGTCCGGCAAGCAAAGGGTCGCTTTGCTTGACGACGAATGAAGAACTTAGACGCGGTTCCACCGTGATTTTTTCGCCGAGCAATTTGCTCAACATGGCTGCCCCCGCCGGTTTGACATTCCATATCCAGACCGTGCCATCATGTGCGAATGTACTGGCCGCGGCTCTGTTCAGCGCGTCCGCCAAACTTTGAGCAGGCTCGCTTGCCCCATCAATCAAAAGAAAGTCGGTTTTGGTATCCTCAGCAAAAACCGACGCTTTAACCCCTGCCCGGCTTAATTTTTGCGCCAGAAGATTTCCATTTTCCGGCAGATAACTGACTGTCGCACCGCCTTGATTAGTTGACGCGTCCGGTTGGGCGGATGGCGTTGCAAGATCGGAACGGTTTGCCCACGGTGAATTGTGAACCTTAAAATTCGCATCGTGAATCGCGTCAAACATTGGCCATGGACGATACAACGGCAGCAACGGATCGTAGCCCGGATTCAACGTGGAAACGTAAGGTCCTAATCGTTCCGGCTGCATTCCGGGCACGCCTTCGCGATACTGGCCAAAGAAAACACCTTCGTCCGGCGATGAAGCTTTGGTCAAATCGGCCTTGCCCAATGGCAAGGGTTGAACTCCATACCAGACGATGTTGAAAACGCTTTGGTAATTCGCGCCGAATTTTTGCTGGCTGGTCAACAAGCCATAACATTCGTAAGCCAACCCTTCCATGCGTCCGAGATCGGATTCGTAGGCACGATTGCCATTGAACTTGGAGACCTGTTTGGGCGTGCCGTAGTAAGCCATGCTGGTTTCGCCAACCGCCCAGGGCTTGCCGGATGCGGCGGCGCGTTTCATGTCATCGTCGCCGCCATAATGGATATTGATGACCGGCAGCCGGCCGCTGGCGTCCCATTCGCCGTCGCCGGAAATCCAAGTGCGCGTTGGGTCATTCGTCAGGCAGATGTTTTTCCAAACCGCAATTTCGTCAAGGCCATGGTCAATCATACTTTGCGGTGAATGCCAGACATTCCGCAGTACCGGCAAAATTTCATTGCACACGCTCCAGCCGAAAACTGATGGATGATTACGGTCGCGGCGAACCAGTTCAGTGACGTTCGTCCGGCAATTGGTCCAGAACAACTCGCTGTCGGCTTTCGGGCCGCCATCGCTCAACCAGATCGCGCTTTCATCCATGATCATGATGCCCATTTCATCCGCCATGTCGTGATAGAATGAAGGATAAACCGACGCGTGCAGACGAACGGCATTCGCGCCTGCGTCCTTGAGCAACCGATACCACGCATAGGCGTAACGACGGGTCATTTGCGGCACGCCCATGAAATGCCACGAGTCACCACGCAACACGATCGGCTGGCCATTCAACAAAAACTGGTTGCCCTGGGCGGTGAATTGTCGCCAGCCAAACCGTTGATATTTGGTGTCAACCGTTTTGCCAGCGGCGGACACATTCAAGAGCAGGCCATAAAGATTCGGGGCATCAGGACTCCATTGTTTCAACTGGCCGTTGACTTTCGCCGTCAAAGCGACCGTCTGCGATTCGCCCGGTGCGATCCGGATTGACTGCCCGACAAATTCCAGGCTCGGATTTGTCGCCAGTTTCCATTTCACTTCGGGCGCGTCCAGCACCGCTGGCCCCGCCTCGTTGATCCATGCACGAACAACGCCCGATAAGTTGATGCTGGCCGCCTCGGAACTGTGATTTGCCAGAGTTGCCTCCACGCGCAATTCGTCCTTATCCACCAACGGTTGCACAAAAATGTCACTGACCAACACCTTGGGTTCTGCCAGCAAGAACACGTCCTGCCAGATACCGGCAATCTGAGTGCCCCAGAACGAACCGGAAAGATATTCGCGGCGACCATAATGCCCCGGCTTGTCAAAAACTTTTGGCGCGATGACTTTGACCAGTATTTGATTGGTCGTTCCGATGTTAATCAAATCCGTCACGTCAAAATCCTGGGCGAAGAAAATATCGAACCCTTCACCCGCGCACTTGCCATTTACAAAAACGCTCAGCTTGCCCGCGACCGCGCCAAAGTGCAGCACGACCCGTTTGCCATTCCAATCTTTCGGCACGGCCACCGTTTTTTCCATCCAAGCCGCCTGCAAACTTTCCCATTCTTTCGGATAAGATGGATAGGCGCGAAAATCGCCGCCTTGCACATTCTGATCCATGACGAAGCGATTGACATTCCACGGCGAGGGAATCTTGATCGCCACTGTATCCCACGCCCCCAAAGGTGGCAAAGTTTCGCCCGGAACTGTTTTGTCCTGACCTCCTTGAAAACGCCACAACCCGTTCAAACAAATTTCCCGCCGAGCCGGTTCTTCATACCGGCTGACCAAACCATCCTGCGGCGCGAATGAGCGGTTGAATTCGACTCCTCCGGCCGGCGCCAGCTGGAGGATTAGAACCCCCAGCAAAATCATCAGGTGCTTTTTCATTTTTCGGAAAGTGTGGTCGTCAGAAGGCGCGGCGAAATCAATCTGGGTTCCATTTCCCAACCCGGGGTTTTATCGGCCGACAATTTTAAATGGCATATGCAGGCGAACATCGTCGGACGCCGCGCCGATGAGGAATTCATAATCACCAGGCTCCACGACATATTGCTTTTTGACAGTGTCCCAGTAACGGAATTGTGCCACCGGAATGTCAATGGTCACACGCGACATTCCGCCAGCAGCCAGGTGAATTCGCGAAAAGCCGCACAGCGCGAGTTTTGGCTGTGACAGGGTGGAATGCTTGTGGCGAAAATAAACCTGCGCCACTTCATCGCCATCGAGCTTGCCGCTGTTCTTCAAATTAAATGTGAGTTTCACCGTGTCAGATGCGATGAAATTTGAATCGTTCAACTTGGCGCTCGAATAATTGAACCTGGTGTAGCTCAAGCCGTGGCCGAAAGCGAACAACGGCTGGCCATTGAAATAGCGATAGGTGCGGTTGCTCATCGAATAATCGTCAAAATCCGGCAAATCTTCTGTTGAACGGTAGAAAGTGACCGGCAGGCGTCCGGCTGGATTCACATCACCAAATAAAATTTCTGCCACCGCGAGCCCGCCGGCTTCGCCCGGATACCATGCCTGCAAAATTGCCGGCAGATGTTTTGTTTCCCACGGCATGGCAACGGCACTGCCGCTGCAATTCACAAACACCACCGGTTTGCCGGTCGCTTTCAATGCTTTCAGAAAATCCGTTTGGACGGCGGGCAGTTCGATGCGCGTCCGGTCGCCGCCGCTGAAACCGTCGTAACGGCTGATCCCGCCAAATTCTTCGCCTTCAAGTTCCGGGCTGATGCCGCCAACGTAAACAACAACATCCGCCGCCTTCACGCTGGCGAGCGCCTCAGCCAGGACCTTTTCTGAGAACTGGTTGGTTTCATCCTTGCGCAGGGCCAGAGGACAGCCAGCCATATACGTCACCTCGATATTCGGTCCAGCCATTTGTTTGAGGCCATCAAGAATCGTGATCGGATGGGATGGTTCGCCATTGTAATTGCCGAGCAACATCGGCACAGAATCAGCATTCTCGCCGAGGACGACAATGCGTTTAATTTTGGCGCGGTTAAACGGCAGCACACCATCGTTCTTCAACAAAACAATGGATTCGCGCGCGGCTTTGAGCGCCAGCGCCGCGTGTTCTGGCGTATCGTTTTCTGAAATTGAAATTTTTGAAAACGGAACCTTATCAGCCGGATCAAACAAGCCGAGACGAAACCGTGCCTGCAACGCATACCTCAATGCGCCGTCAATTTCCGTCTCCGTGATCAATCCTTTTTGAACCGCCCTGAGCAGCGCGTTGTAATCCCCACCACAGCAAATGTCACAGCCTGTTTTCACGGCAACCGCTGCGGCCTCTTCCGGCGTGGCCACAAATTTATGATTGGCATGAATGTCATTGATCGCGCCGCAGTCGGAAACAATGTAGCCGGTGAATCCCCACTGCTGGCGCAGAATGTCCGTGAGCAGGAGCCGGCCGGCGCAGGCAGGTGTGCCGAAAACGGAATTGTAAGCGCCCATGAAACCGTCCACATGCCCTTCGCGCACGGCCATTTCGAAATGTGGCAGGTAAGTTTCGTAAAAATCACGTTCGGGCGGCGCGGCGTCAAAACGATGCCGTTTCGATTCCGGCCCGCTGTGAACCGCAAAATGTTTGGCACAGGCCATCGTTTTGACATAGTTCGGATCATCGCCCTGCAAACCGCGAATGAAAGCAACGCCGATTTGTCCGGTTAAAAAGGTGTCTTCGCCGTAGGTTTCCTGACCACGACCCCAGCGGGGATCGCGAAAAATGTTAATGTTCGGCGACCAGAAAGTCAGGCCGGTGCAATTTTTACTATTGCCATCATGTGTGCGCGTGTATTCGTTGAATTTAGCGCGACCTTCAGTTGAAATCACGTCCGCTTCTTCGTGAATCAAAGTCGTGTCCCAAGTCGCGGCCATCCCAATTGCCTGCGGAAACACCGTGGCGATGCCGTTGCGAGCCACGCCGTGAAGTGCTTCGCTCCAAAAGTCATAGGTTGGAATTCCCAATCGCGGAATCGCGGGCGTATCGTTGCGCACCTGCTGCACTTTTTCCGCCAGCGATAGGCGGCTGATGAGATCGTTCACGCGGGCATCAAGCGGTTGCGATAAATCTTTCCAGATTTCAGGACCATCAATTACCGGCACTTTGCTGGCGGCGGCGGTAAGCGAATCCGCCAAATTGGAGGCTTTCGTCACCACGATCGTTGCGCCGGAAGCATTCTTGATTTCAAACGTGTTGAACTTCGCCTTTTCCTTCCGCGCCATGAAAGTCACCGTCAACGGGCCGTGCAGACTGTCGTCTAGATGTTCAATTTCATTGGTCAAATACAAAACCTTTTTTGCGCCGCCAGCTGCCACGAAAATATCAAGGTTCGATACAATGGTGATGTCGCCGGACGTGATGTCAAAAAGGCGTTGATCGGGTTCTTTGAAATAGGCTTCCGTTTCGCCAATGATCACAGTGTATTTGCCTGCCGGAAGATGCGGCACAGTGATGGCGAAACTTGCCCCCACAATTTCTTCATGGAAAGCAGCCTGATTGTCCGCCGTCGCGCCTTGAATAGACTGATCATCACTTATTTTGAAGTGCGTGAACTGGCCGCTCACATTTACCGACTGGGCGCAGGTCTTGCAAGTTTCATCAGCCTGGCCCGCCTGAACCGCAGCCAACGGGAGTAAAAATGCCAGGCCGCACAAGATTTTCCAAAACCGGGTGAGATTTGACCGGCAACTGAACTTGATTTCGGCGGCCATTTCTTGAAGAGCGGCATTCATTTGGCGATTAACTGAGGTTGACGTTCGCCGGAGCGCGACCACAGTTTTTCCATTTGTTCCAGCGAACGCCCCTTGGTTTCCGGCACGAATCTCCAAACAAACAAGGCGGCCAAGACGCTCATCACGCCATAAACCCAGTAAGCGAAGCCATGGCTGAAATGCTTCACCAAGTAAGGATTATTGTTCAAGATTGGGAAAGACCAGCTCACCAGGTAATTGGCAATCCATTGCGCGGCCACCGCCACCGCCATGGCCTTGCCGCGAATCTGGTTCGGAAAAATCTCGCTCAACAACACCCAGGTTACCGGTCCCCAGGAAACGGCAAAGCCGGCGATATACCCCAGCATGCAGACGAGTGCGACCATGCCCTTGCCCTGCAGCATAAAGTCCGCGCCCAAGGCCATCATGCTTATGGCCATGATGAGCGCGCCAATGATCTGGAGGGGTTTGCGCCCGTATTTATCCACAGTCAATATGGCCACGACCGTGAAGACGAGGTTAACGGCTCCGACAATGATCGTTTGGAGCAGTGAAGCGTTGGTGTTCAAGCCCATTCCTTTGAAAATTTCCGGGGCATAGTAGAGCACAACGTTGATGCCGATAAATTGCTGGAAAACCGAGAGCATGATGCCGATCAAAACGACCAGCACGCCGAACGAAAACATCCGGCCCGAATGGTGTTCAGAAAGTGAAGCGCGAATTTCGGCAATTTCCTTTTCCCCTTCCTCCCTGGTTACCAGCCGCGAAAGGACATTACGGGCTTCGTCTTCCCTGCCCTTCAGCATCAGATAACGCGGGGTCTCGGGAACCAGAAACAACAGCAGCAGAAACGCGATAGAAGGCACCGCTCCCGACGCGAACATATAACGCCAGCCGATGGTGTTGAGCCAGTTTTCACTGTCCCCCGCCCGGGCAATCCCATAATTAATAAAGTAAATCACCAACATGCCGAAAATGATGGCCAGTTGGTTCCAAGCGACGAGATTGCCCCGAATCCGTGCCGGAGCGATTTCAGCGATATACATGGGGGATAGCATGGAGGCCAGTCCCACGCCGACACCGCCCAATATCCGATAAAAAACAAACATCCAGATATAGTCCGCACCACCATGACCGACCGGGGCGAAAGGAAATTCAGGGGCGGCAGAACCCAAGGCCGAGATTAAAAACAGCACCGCCGCGATAATTAATCCGCGCTTGCGACCGATATGCGTGCTGACCCAGCCGCCGAGCATGCCACCGATAATGCAGCCGATTAATGCGCTGGAAACCACAAAGCCGAGCAGCGAGTTGGCAGCGTTGGGATCGCTTAAGTTCCGTGGGTCAATGAAATAAGCCCGCAGGCTGCCCACGGCGCCCGAAATAACAGCGGTGTCATAACCAAAAAGCAGTCCGCCCAACGTGGCAATGAGTGTGAGCAGAATGATGTAGCTATTTAATCGTGCCATAAATGAATTGAGCTGTTTGGTTGGTTTGGGAGTTACAGAAATTTTTGAGCGGCCAGTGTTTGGGTGAGTGCGGTGTGTTTTTGCCGGATTTCACCATAGTCAAAGGAAGCTTGTTTACCCGGCTCCGCCATTTCACTGCGGTTGACCTGCACAATGCTGGCGGACCAATCATTCACGGAATGGGTCGTTTCCACGGTGGCCAATGCCTGAATTGCAGCGCCCAAGGCCGCGCCTTCGGCTTGGGCGAGAGTGACCACGCGGCAATTAAAAATATCAGCGCAGATCTGCCGCCAGATGGCGCTTTTGCTGCCGCCGCCGGTAAGCCGGATCTCGGCCGGGGAAATGCCCAGTTCCCGCATGCGCTCCAGTCCGTAGGCCAGCCCCAAAGTCACTCCTTCCATAACCGCACGGGCAAGCAAAGCGGGCTTCAGGTTGTGAGCCGTCAGACCATGGAAAACGCCGCTGCCACCGGGCAGGTTTGGCGTGCGCTCGCCCTGCAGATAGGGCAGAAACATTATTCCTTCGGAACCGGCTGGAGCGCTCGCAACCGCCGCTTCAAACTGCGCCAATGACCAGCCAAAGAGATTGCGGACCGCTTCCGTTGCCACCGTCACATTCATGGTGCAAACCAGCGGCAGCCAAGCGTTGGTGCTGTCGCAGAAACCGGCAATTTCTCCTTTAGCATCGGTTATAGGGTTTTTGCTATAGGCATAGATAGTGCCGGAAGTCCCCAAACTTGCTGTCACCAGGCCGGCAGTAACATTAGCCGTACCGATGGCCCCCATCATGTTGTCTCCGCCGCCGGCGCTGACCATGACTTCACTGGAGAGTTGCCAACGTTCAGCCAGTTCCCCCTTTAACACCCCAATGGCTTCCCGCGAGGAGCCGACCTTTGGCATTTTTTCAATCAGGGCCGGATCAATAAATTTTAAAATGTCTTGTTCCCATGCGCGATGATGAATGTTCAATAATGCCGTGCCCGAAGCGTCGCCATATTCCATCTTGAACTTTCCGGTGAGGTAAAAGTTCAGATAATCGTGCGGCAACAATACGGTGGTCAGCCGGGCA
The DNA here is from genome assembly GCA_028293325.1 of Pedosphaera sp. Taxonomy (GTDB): domain Bacteria; phylum Verrucomicrobiota; class Verrucomicrobiia; order Limisphaerales; family Pedosphaeraceae; genus JAQGOT01. Next base: position 68,563 of record JAQGPA010000131.1, read on the forward strand.
AAATTTTCCGGCTCATGGCGTTTAAGCCACAAAATTTTGGGTGCCGTGAAACCGGGAAGCATGTCCAGCCCGACTCGCTCAATGAAAAAACGCGCACCGCCAAAATGAGCCCGCAAAAGATCACATTCTTCCACGGTGGAGGTATCGCACCACAGCTTAGCCGGACGAATCACTTGGGCCTGTTTGTCCAAGGCAACAAATCCATGTTGTTGTCCGGAAATCCCGATGCCGCGCACTTGCTTGCGCCGAGTTCCCAAGCTTTCCAGAACCTTCTGAATCGTGGCCTCCATGGCTTCAATCCATTGGGAGGGATGTTGCTCCATGTGCCCCGGCGGCAATCCGGGCAGGACATCGTAGTTTTGTGCGGCGGACGCAATGATTTGCCCCGTCTCACCATCCAAAGCGATGGTCTTCGTGCTTTGCGTGCCGCAGTCAATACCCAGGTAAATCATGCAAGATTGCTTAGTAGAGACATTTGGCCAGATAGCCGGCCAAGGCCGTGTACCTTTGGGTGGAACGGAACTCGGCGATTTTCTTGCGGTCTACCTTGAGCGCTTTGGCCCATAGCCGCTGCAAATTTGCCGCGCTGGTGTGCAGGATGTCCGCGATGTCCTCCTGGCGGTCGGTGCGCGGGGCCTTGACGTCAAAAGCGAGAATGCCTTCCCATTTGGCATCCTGCAGCACCACGCACAAGGCCAGGTCCTTTAACGGTTCGGTGTAACCAAAGGGCAGATCCTGGTCGTAGCGGGTGGTGTCTTGAGAGTTTAGATGAATATGAAATAATTTACCGGCTTCCAAACAAAGCTCCACGTCCCAGACATAATCCAAGCCAGCCATACGGCTGTGCGCGGTTTCAGGATTGAGTCCAAACAGGTGCTGGACGGCGGCATCCAGGCGGCTGATCAGGTAAAGGGCCTCCCCCACGCTGCTCAGATACATGTTGGCGCGCGGTTCGTTGGGCTTGGGCTCAATGGCAAAACGCGGAGCTTTTTTGCCGTATTTTGCCAAGGCGTATTCGCCCACGGCGTTGAAACCTTCAACCATGCGCCGAAAGGAGTCCTGCCCGTTCTTGGCCAGCATGAAATCAAAACCTTCGCGACCGTTCCAAAACACCATCACTTCCGCGCCGAGTTCAACGGTGACATCCACCGCCTGCAGGGCGTTCTTCAGTGCCAGTTTGCGTACCGTGCGCTCATTGCTCGTCATGGCGCCATCCTTGAAAATCGGATCAGCAAAAAACGACGGCGTGTACATGCCCATTTTCAAGCCGTATTGTTTCAACAGCTTTTTGGCCTTTGGCACGTCGCTTAATGGAATTTCAACGTCATGCGCCTCAATGTAGGTGATGCCCGCCGCCGCCAGCAAAGGAATACGGTCCAAAACCGGAATTTCCTGACGCGTCGGCCCGCCAAACGGATCCCGACCGGGACCCAAGTTCCACACACCCGCACCCAGACCTTGTTTGCCGCTTTTAGACGAAATAATGATTTTGTTCATGTTAATTTTACCTGAAATGTTTTAGTGCCAGTTTAAGAATTGATCTTGTCACCATGATTCACAGCGATGCAACAACTTATAATGAACGGTTTTGATTTTGTGCATGTTTATCGATGTTGGTATCGTTAGCTTCATTTTTCATCAATAACGCTTTACACCCGATCTTCGGGGCTTGATGCCAAACAAAAAACAACGAGCAACGTCGCAAAAATAATTCTCAATTGAAATGATTTACATGCGCTTATATCAAGAGACTAATTGAACGGCGAGGTAAGGGGTATCCCCTAAAGCGGGGACCTAAAGCGGGGAAGCAGCTCATAAGCAACACGAACGGCTATTAATATAGTGTAGCAAAAGTATTTGAACTAATCGGGGTATGCTTTCTACCACTCAAAGGGATGCGCATGGTGGCGATTGTAGTCGGGCCAGCTGATCCACCAGCATCTGGCGAGAGGCGGCATCGAAGCATCTCACATATTTGTCGGTGAACGCCCGTTACAGCAATTCGGCCTGATTAAGCCAGTTGGCGTAGGCGGAGGGGGTAAACCGGACGGAAGCGGACGGTGGCCAGCAACCGGGCCACGGTGGCGTAGTGAACGTTTGCCACGATGGCTTGGGCCACCACCTCCTGTTGGAGACTGCGCACGTCCCAGCGGCTGAGCGGCCGGCCGTAAGCCCCGGGATGGGTGGCAGGCCATCCGCTTGATCTGCACCCGTTGCAGAGGGGAGAAACGTGGGGGGCGCCCGCTGCGCTTGGCATTCCAAATGGCCTCCACCCCGCAAGCCGCGTAGCGCCACCATAAATACCACAGCGTGGCGCGACTGCCGCCCAACCAGTGCAGGATGTCAGCAGGCCGTTCGCCCTGGTCCAAGGCCAGCAGCAGCCGCGCGCGGTTGCTCACGCGCTGGATCAACTGCCCTCGTCTCCTACCTATATTGTGGTTTGGCTAGTGAGTATTTTTCTCATTTTGGGAGGTTTAAATTCATCAAATGGCTGCAAACAAAGGGGATTCACGCTGTTTTCTTCGTAAAAAGCTGAGCGACACGAGCGACAGTCGGGATTTAGGGAAGGTGATTAAATCGCCAAGATGAACGATAAGAAAGTTCGGAGTGAGGGAGTTCACCGCGGAGTCGCGGCGCGGAGAGCGCACAAGGGGGACCTGGCACAAGGCGGGGATCACTGGAAGCGAGCGGGGAACGCGGAGGGTGCTTGCGCACGGGTCCTTCCGGACTGGTCATTATGAAGATAAACAAAGAAGTTCAGGGTTCAGGGTTCCGTACCCCTCTCCCCATGCCCTCTCCCCACTCGGGTGGAGCGAGGGTGGCGGAAGTCGTTGGCAGGGTTTGGATCGTGGGGTGTGTCTTGGCTCGGACCCGGCGGGGTCCTTCCGCACGGGTCATCATGGGGACAACAGCACCGACCACAACCCGGCTGGTCAGGGGGGTGAATTTAAGGATAGTCAAGGCAGCCTTAAGGATGGACAAGGCGGGTCAAGGTAATTTAAGAATGAATTTTTTATGGTCCTGGTGGAGTGTAGCGCAAATCTTTGAAAAATCGATTTTAGACCTGACGCAACACCCGTAGATAAACGCACCTGTAATATGTTCAAAAACTTTTGCTACAGAACACTAGCGGCCTGTCGCACTGTCATATCGAGGCAAGACCAGGAAAACGTAGATGCCAGTTGATTTTATTTGTTAATCTTCTAGCCTGAGTTGAATGAAAGCTTTGAGTGTTGCCATTCTGGCATTCTACATTTGCCCAGCGTTACCAGCGCAGAATTCATTCGCTGCCGAACCGGCAAATGCGATTCAAATACAATCCTTGATCGTAGATGGCAAGCAAAAGTCGTTGCCTCGAGGCAAAAGCCTTAGCCTGGGATCGTCCCCGCAGAACATTTCATTTAGCTTTGGACCGGAAACAAATTCCGGGCAAGCACCATTCCGAATACGCTATCGGTTGGAAGGGCGTGAAAACAATTGGAATGAGGGTGGAGCCTGGATGTATCTGGCTATTCGCTTTTATAATGATTCGGGGGACCAGATAAGCCAAAACATGTTTAAAGTCGTTGGGGACAGCGCAGGATGGAACGGCTCGTTGAAAAAGCCGACTCTTGCCCATCGTCGCGAAACAGTTATTGTGCCGCAGCAAGCGTCCCGGGTGTGGGTTGTTATTTCCTCTGCCGGGCCACCGGACGTTGTTGGAATTTATGTGGTAGCCAATTTGGTTATGTCAAAATCTTCCAGCAAATTGTCGCCAGACATTTTAATTCAATCCCCCTTTGATAATCACCGGCTCAACGATGCAAGTAATTATCCGACGCTGTCTGGTTGGGCGCGGGATGGAAACATACCGAGCATGGCAAAAATCATCAAGTTTGGCCAGGATCCCGAACAGACGGCTTTTGCGATAGTAGACGATAACCTGAGCAGCCATGCCGAATGGCACACTGCAAAAGAATCGGCACCGATGGTTACACCTGGAGAACAACTTGTCGTCGAATGGAACGAAATGTATAGCATGGGCATTGGGGGTATTCATCAGGCTGCATATCATGATTTACCAACTGGGACTTATCACTTTCACGTCGTCGGGCTTAATGCCATGGGAATTCCGAGCGGGGCTGAAGATATTCTGACGATTCTTGTGCCGCAGATTTTTTGGAAGACGTCATGGTTTCGGGTTGGGCTGCTATTTGCATTTTTCATGGTTGTGGGTGGGAGTTGGCGCTATGTGGCCTTGCAAAGAATGCGCCGTGAAATGTTACACCTTAAAAACCAGCAAGCGTTGGAACGGGAAAGATTGCGCATAGCCCATGATATTCATGATGACCTTGGCGCACGCGTGACACAAATCTCCTTGTTGAGCGCGATGTCCCAAGGCAATTCAAACTTCCCGGAAATGGCGCGCACCAATTTTGAACAGATTTCACAGATGTCGCGGGAATTAGTATCTGCACTCTATCAGACGGTCTGGGCGGTGAACCCGGAAAACGATAATCTGGACGCATTGGGTAATTACATATGCCAAATGGTGAATCAACTGTGTGATCGAGTGCCATTCCGATGCCGTTTTCATCTGGAGGATATGCCTCGCGAAATCCAGGTTTCCAGCCAGATACGTCATAATATCAGCATGGCAGTGAAAGAAGCCGTGCATAATGTGATCAAGCACGCCAAGGCTTCCGAGGTTAAAATCAATGTCGAATACACAGGAAATTTGCTGACGGTTTCCGTTCAGGACGACGGGTGCGGCTTTCAACCTGCCGACAATGTTGCCGGCAATGGTTTGGGTAACATGCAGCGACGCCTGGCTGATATTGGCGGCGGTTGTTCTTTTGAAAGCTGTCCTGGCCGTGGAACTGCGGTTCGCATGTGCTTAACCATACCCGCCACGGATAAGAACCTAATAAAATAATCACTCGTAAAGGATCAGCAGGCGAACCAGAATAACAAATATTATGTCATCGGCAGCAAAGAAAAAATTAGTGGCAGTGGTTGAAGATGATCGAGGATTACGGGAACAACTCGTTAAAATTCTTGAAACTGCACCAGATGTAAAATGCATCGGGGCTTTTGTCTCCGCAGAAGAAGCGTTGCCGAAGATTTTTGAAAAACGTCCAGATGTTGTCCTCATGGACATCAAGTTGCCAGGCATGTCTGGCATCCAATGTGTGACCGAAATAAAAAAAACCGTCCCGGAGATGCAGATAATCATGGTGACGGTTTATGAAGACAGTGAACGCATTTTTCGGGCGCTAAAGGCTGGTGCCAATGGTTACCTTGTAAAATCCAGCCCGCCAGAGCAGCTGCTCGAAGCTATCCGGGACGTTTACAAAGGGGGGGCGCCTATGTCCAGCCACATAGCGCGCAAAGTGGTGAAACACTTCCACCTGATTGGTCCTTCAACCAAAGAAGCAGAGAACATATCACCTCGGGAACGAGAGGTGCTTGACTTGTTGTCTGAAGGTTTTATTTACAAAGAAATCGGTGATAAACTAAATATCGGAGCGGAAACGGTTCGCACATATGTAAAAAATATCTGCCAAAAAATGCATGTGCGCAGCCGTCTCGAAGCCGTGGCCAAGCACCGCTCGGAACTTTAGCCCTTAAATGACAATCGGAGCGGTCACCTTAAAAAGAAGTTGATTACTAACTTGTCTTTTGACAAGAACATCGGTGGCCTTGGAGGTCAACGCGGATGCGCGCCTTGGTCCTGTTTTCAACCGCAATTGGGCTCGTTCGTAGGCGGTCGAGTCCTTGAGGAAATCCTCAAAAGCAGGCGGCATTTGACGTCCGGTCAGACTATCTTTCGGTGTCGTGGAAAAGAAAGAAGCCGAGAGCCCTTATTCTCCCGGCTTCCTCGTATTGCCAAGTGCCTTGACGGCGCATCGGCTTACTTTTCTACTCTGAAAGCTGAAAGGAACCCATAATCCCCCAGCTTCCAGGCAAACCCGAAGTGACCCATTGACACTTCTGGTTCTTTTCCATGTCCCCTGTATCGGCATGGAAATCTCTTAAAGCCAAACCACTCAGCACGATCAATGATCCACACAATATAATCCTCCGTTGCCCCTGCATCGCTGTGTTGGAACTACAAACAATTTAAGTTAGTCAGGGCGGAATTGGTATCCCCGAAAACGGGGGGACTCCGTTGGAGCCAACTCTTAAAAGGCGAAGGCTTTTGTACGCGGCCGATTTCAATAAGTCGCGGGCGGTTCGCTACGCGAATAAAGTTCAAAGCAGCAGTTTCTATTCTAAAAAGAACCAACGATAAGAAAACTGAATTCGGTTGGCCATCTTGCGGCGGCACTCTCTTGCGTGGACTCACGGCTATGGGTAACCAGCGCCGCCATGACCTCCGCCCACGTCCCGATGACCAGTTTGGGATCATGGGCCGCGAGATAAGCTTTGCCAAAGCCAGGTTCATGAGCGGGGCCGAGGCCGCATCGTAAGCTTTTTCACTTCACCCAGAACGAACGCCTTCTCCAACCATCCACGCGCTTCCGCCAACCTTCCCGTTACGCATGCCATGTCGTAGAGAACCGCCCAATCGTCGCTGAAAATGGAAGCCGCTGGCGTGCGGCTTAAATGATGCAGGGCAAACCGACCAAGTGACATCAGCCCTCTTGAGCGCCTGAGCCAGTGTCAAACGCGCGGCAGCCAGCCACTGCGCAAAATTGAACCGGCATGTCTTTCCGTTAGCTCGCCAACTTCCCCCCAAAGCGGTGGCACGGCTCACGGCCCGTTGACGGAGCGGGTGCGGAAGAAGTTCGCCGGTGCGAATGACATATTGGTGAAATTAACAATGCCGTCGCTGCCGGCAAAATTGGTGGCGACGGCGGTCCAGGTAATTGGGGCAGCCAGATTTGTTGTGGAGTCCAGCGCATATTGATTTCCGGGAATGCCCATATAAGTTAGCACTGCTACGCCTCCCCCAAGCAGGCTGGGCGGGTGGAGTTGGTTAAGGCCTTCCGGATTATAAACGATTACGGTGACCGGCTTGGTGACAGTCGTGCCATACGGGTCGGTCACCGTGTAGGTGAACTGGTTGGTGCCCAGTACTGCAGTGCCGTCCGCCGCGTAGGTGAAGCCTGAACCACCATTGGTGGTTACCGACCCGCCGCCAAGAACAGGTGAACTCACCGACGAAACAACAAGGCTGTCGCCATCCGCATCCGTCGGTGCATTTGCTCCACCAATCACCTGAACTGAATTGGTTTGCCCCAACGGCAGAGTGAATGTCAGCGGCTGCGCCGTGGGTGCGTGATTGGCCATGATCTGCATATCGTTGAGATAGCCGTTGCCACCGTTTGTCCCAAAGAATTTGACATACAGGGCGTTGCCCATCTGAGGCAAAAGGCCGTTGATCGTGGCAACCGTGTTCGAATTGTGAGCGCTACCGACGCCGACAGTGAGGATAGTCGAAGCAACCACAGTGGAATAAGTGTTGTCGGTGTAAATCGCATACCGCGTCACATCGTCGGTATTGTATTTATGCGATCCAAAAAAAGTGAGGCTGTAGGTCAGGGCTGGATTCAGACCTTGGATTTGGAAACTGGAAGAGACGTAATAATCATAGACCGCCGCATTGATGCCCAGATTGCCGAGCGCAGGAGCGTCGATGACCACGGCGCCTGGATCCAGAGTCGCTCCGGATGGGCCGTTGTAGGAGTCCGTTCCGACCGCGGAGTCGAATCCCAGGCCGATGCTCGTCGGGTTGCCGGCCAAGTCAACCATGTTGGCGTAGAAGGCGCCGGACCAAACACTGTTCCAGAAATGACCGTTAACATCCGGATTTACCACGTTCGTTCCGCGGTAGCTGCTGTTATTCCCGAGGTCGACCAAAATAATTTGATGGCCCGAACCGTTTGTCTGGGCAACGCCAACACCGGAAACGGCCAAGGTTTTAACGCCACTGGCAGCATCGGAGGAAACGGTCAGACTTCCGCTGTAGTTAGATGCCCCAACCGGTAGAAACGTCGCCGTCAGATTCGTCGAACCGCCTGCTGCTATCGCGCCTGACCACGCTCCGCTGAATCCAGCCGGATAACTGATGCTGCCGACCGCGAGGGTTGAGCTGCCGACATTGCTGATCGTGAAAGTCTGGTTGCTGGAATTGCCGACGCTGACATTGCCAAAATTCAAGTTACCGCCCAGGGAAATGATGGCGGAAGGGACTCCGAAGCTGGCGTTCTCGGTAATGGGTCCATTCACCATGACCGAAGCGGCATTGATGTTCCCCGAATAAGACCCGCTCCCGCTGCCCGCCCAACTCGCGAAACTATAACCGTTGGACGCCGTGGCACTGATGTTCACCGCCGTTCCGCTATCGGTCCAACCATTGGCCGGACTCACGGTGCCTCCCGCGCCAGCGTTCATCGTCAGAAAATACTGCATGGTGAAGCTCGCGGTGTAGATGGTGCCGCTAGTCGGAGCTACTGTGTGCGAAATTGCCCCGCCATCGCTCCACGAAACCCATGCATATTGGGCGCCTGTTCCCCCGCTCTGCGATAAAGTGGTGGCTATGGTGTGGCTCGAACCCGACACCCAATTGAAGATCTGCGCGCTGGAATAATTCGTGCCATCCACGGTGAACGAACGGCCCGACGGATTGGGCTGCACGGTCACGGGAATCGTTGAAGTCACGAACGTGAACGAGAAGTTGGCCGAGCTGTCTAGATAATCCACTACCGTTGAATTACTGACCGTCATGCTTCCAATGGTGTCACTGCGCGCCCACAAACCATGACGTCCACTGACGCCAATTCCATAATTGGTGATGCTCACATTGGCCATGACCGCGTTAGCGAGGGTGCCCACACCGGTGCCCAAATTGCTGCCGGGAGCGATGATGCTCAAGCCGTCAGAAATGCTGTTGGCGATGTTCAAATTGTTGAGATTGAGGCCCGAAAGGCCTTTGTTTTGCAAACAGATCTGAAGACCGGCAATACCCCCACAGCGAACGAGATCGGATTTTTGGGCGACGGTCGTTCCGCTGAAGTCATTGGTCCCCACGTCAAAGGTCGTGCTGATCAGTATGCCACAGCCGTAGGTTATATCCTGGAACAGGCAGTCTTCAATCCGGTTGCTGGCACCTCCGTAGATTGCCCCGCCATTTGCGAGGAATGGCACCTGTCCGGTACAATTCCGTATCACATTCAAACCCGGCGAAAACGTCTGCGAAATGTAGGTTGCGGGCCAGATGGCAAAACAGTCGTCACCCGTTCCACGAGCCGTGCAGTTCGTAACAGTGGTGCTTTGCATTCCCACACAGAGATTGATGCCATCGGCGATGGTGTCGCGGAACCGGCAATTCGAAACGACCAGGCCGCTCGAATTGACGAGCCATGCGCCCGTCTTGGTGTGCTCCACCCAGACACGCGCGATGGTGGAACCCGTGCCATACGATCCACCGAGCCCGTCGTTCGGCTCCTTGTCATCGCGGTAGTTGAGCTTTCCGATAACCGCGATGTCAGACAATTGGATGTTGCTGCCATTTCCGTTCAGCGTCAACCGGCGGGAGGGGTTGGTGTATAAAACGGGGTCCCCGACCAGCGTGCTATACCACATACCCGCGCCTTGGATCGTGGTGTTGGAAGGAAGGTTTATGGACGAGGTTATTTTGTAGGTTCCCGCAGGTAGCCAGACAGTTTTGCCTTGAGAACTGGCAGCCGAGATGCAGTTGACGAGCGGCGTCGTGTCGTCCGTCGCCCCCGTGCCGCCGGCACTATAGCTCAGGATTGAAAGTGAATTAGCCGGTTGGGTGATTGGTGCGGGAACATTTTCCAGGTCAACGAGGTCAATGAGGTAATAGGCAGCAGTGTCGGCGTTGTCCTCTTGCAGGCGCACCACATCGCCCGGGTTGATGTTAAGGCCGTTGGTGCGAACCTCATCATAAAAATTTCTTGGCGACCCCGCGGACGGGTTGTTCGTGAATGGGTAAGCCCCATACAGCCGTGAATACCTGGAGGTCACTGGCAGCTTTGCCACAAACACACCGTTGGTGTAGAGACTGATGGTATAGTCGGTGCCCATGCCGTTCGCTGTGTCCGGCACACTGTAACGCACCACAAGCGCATTGGCGGCCGCCTGCGCGGTGAACTGCATATACTGGCCCGTGCCGTTCAGTTGAACGCATTTCCGACCCGATGATTCCGAAGCGACAACATTGGCCCCATACTGCGGCCCAAACACCGTGCCGGTGGTCGCCATGTTTTCAGCCTCGTAGGTGGTCCAGGGCACACTTGCGCCACTAAACGCCTGGACAGAACCAAGTGAAATGGAGAGAGCAAAGACGATGGCAATCCGATGTAACATCACGAATGCCAACATACGACTGCAGCAACTGCGCTGTAAAGCAGCGGTACACACCGTTTCATGTGACTAGCTAATTTGAGTTTTTTTCAGGCAGAATGGAGAAAGATGAATGGTTTGACATCCATTGAATCGCTGTCGGCAATCGCCAGCATGCTGCCACCGGCGCTGTTCAAAGCCAGAGACCAGACGCAGGTCACCGCATGATCAACTGCGTCAGAATAGGCTTACCAGGCCTGATCCAGACTCCATGAAACATCTTGTTACCCTAATCACCGTTGGTGCGGTTTCATTGTCCATCGTCAGCGTTTCTTTGAATACAGCACTGGCGAGCGGAAAACCTCATGAAGAGAAGTCCGTTGCTTCACCCAACGGCAAAATCCAGCTCGCATTCGACCTGACTGGGGGCACGCCGACGTATTCGGCGACATTCAAGGGCCAGCCGGTGATCCTCCGTTCGGCGCTCGGTTTCGAATTGAAGGACGGTTCGCTCAAGACGGATTTTTCGGTGCTCGACACCAAAAATTCCGCCACGGATGAAAAATGGGTGCAGCCTTGGGGCGAAAGCCGCGAGGTCCGCAACCACTACAACGAACTGGCGGTTACCTTGCAGCAGGCGGGCGAACCGCATCGGAAACTGCGCGTGATTTTCCGGGCATTCGATAATGCCATTGCTCTGCGCTACGAATGGCCGGAACAGCCGGGGCTGAAGGATTTCGCCATCATGGATGAGCTCACCGAGTTCGCCTTCGCCAATGATCCGATGGCGCTATGGGCACCGGCGTTACGGACTGCCGCCGCCGAGCAGCTTTATGCCAAGACGCGCTTGAGCGAGTTGCTCCGACAGACACGATTGGAGCGTGGTGGCGAAACCCTGGGAGGCAGCCCCAAGAAGGACCCGGTCAAGGCGGTGTCCACTCCGCTGACGCTGCAGACCGCTGACGGGCTTTTCCTCTGCATCCATGAAGCGGACTTGACCGATTATGCCGCCATGGAACTTCAACCGCGCGATAACAGTACCTTGAAAGCCTATTTGGCCCCGTGGTCCGACGGAATATTGGTCAAGGCTTCCGCTCCCTGCGCCTCGCCGTGGAGGTTGGTGATGATCAGCGACAAGTTGTCCGACATCGTCGAGGGCACCCCATTGATCACTCGTAGCCTGAATCCACCCTGTCGTATTGCCGATACCTCGTGGATCAAACCGGGCAAATATGTCGGCATCTGGTGGGGTATGCACATGGGAAAATACACTTGGGACCAGACCAAGCCCGGAGAGTTCACCCCCGAGGGTCTCGGTGCCACCACCAAGAACACGCGCGACTACATTGACTTCGCCGCGAAGTATGGCTTCAGCGGAGTCCTGGTGGAAGGTTGGAACAAAGGCTGGGCACGGGATTGGGTCGCGCACGCGGCGGAGTTCAGTTTTACCGAACCGATTCCGGAATTTGACCTGCCCGGCTTGGTTGTTTATGGACACGGAAAAGGCGTTGACCTCATCTCGCATCATGAGACGGGGGCGATCATAGACAATTACGAGAAGCAGGCGGAAGCCGCCTACGCTCAATGTGAAAGGTTGGGCATCCACCATGTCAAAACCGGTTACGTCGGCGACGAGCCTCGCGCGAAACATTACGGCGACGACGGCAAATTGATCGGCCCGGAGTATCTCGACAGCCAATATATGGTGCGCCATTACCGCAAGATCGCGGAACTCGCAGCGAAGCATCATGTCATGCTTGACGCGCATGAGCCCATCAAGGACACCGGCGAATCGCGCACCTGGCCGAACTTCATGAGCCGCGAAGGCGCACGCGGACAAGAGTGGAACGCCTGGGCTGACGACGGTGGCAATCCGCCGAACCATGACGTCAACCTGGTCTTCACCCGGTTCTTGAGCGGGCCGTTTGACTTCACCCCCGGCATCCTGCAAGTCACCTATCCCGAGTATCGAAAGAACAACCGCGTTAACACCACCATGGTGAAGCAACTCGCACAGTATGTTTGCTTCTACAGCCCCTTGCAGATGGCCGCCGATTTGCCGGACAATTACGAGAAGCATCGTGACGCGTTCCAGTTCATCATTGATGTGCCCTGCGACTGGGAAGAGACCCGCATGCTTAATGGCGAGCTCGGCGAATACGTCACTATTGCCCGCAAACAGCGCGGTGGTGAAGAATGGTTTGTCGGCAGCATGACGAATGAGAAGAGGCGCGACTTCAAGCTGTCGCTCACGTTTTTATCCAAGAGCAGTTGGTACGTCGCCGAAAGTTACCTCGACGGGGAGGATGCGGATTGGAAGACCAACCCCTTCGCCCACCAGATTGAAAAGCGGCTAGTCAACCGCGATTCCACCTTATCGTTACATCTGGCCAGCGGCGGCGGTGCAGCGATCCGGCTCAAACCTGCAAGTTCGGAAGACCAATCAAAGTTCAAGAAATAGAATCGAGGTGTCCTGAATTCGGCAACGACGCGTTGCTTGTGACAATCGCTCACGGGCGCAGATACTTGGCCACCGCCTGGGTGCGTGTCTGCACGTGTAGCTTGGCATAGATGTGCTTGATGTGGGTGCGGATGGTGTCAATGCTTATGCCCAGCTGATCGGCGATCTGTTTGTAGATCAATCCCTTCGCCAGGCCGTCCAAAACCGCTTCTTCACGCGGCGAAAGTTGCGTATTTTTTCCTCCGGCTTGGACCTTGTTTTGAAAGTGTCCCACCACTTTGCGCGCGATGGAACTGGACATCGGCGACCCGCCGCCATGCACATCACGAATCGCATTGAGCAGTTTGGAGGGACTGAGACGTTTCAAAAGATAACCGTTCGCGCCCGCGGACAGGGCTTGGAAAATTTGGTCGGTATCTTCGTAAACCGTGAGCATCAGAACCTGAGTCTCAGGCATCAGCGCTTTGAGTCGCGCAACGCACTCGATGCCCGACATGCCTTCCATATTAATGTCCATGAGCACCACGTCCGCCTTGTCGGCGGGCACACCCTGCAACGCGGCTTCGGCGCTGCTGTAGGCACTGACGCAGCGGAAGCCCGGCTGGCCATTCACGAATGTTTGAATGGAATTACGCAGTTCTTTTTCATCGTCAACGATTGAGACAGTGATCATAACTCGGTATTGTTTCGTGTTAGTCCGTTCAGGGGAAGAATAAATCGAATGACGGTCCCGTGTCCCGGCGAGGACTCGATGCGGCAGTCGCCGCGCATGTCCGTGAGGCGCCTGCGCATGTTGCGCAGTCCGTCATGGGATTCGTCGACCGGGCCGGCAGCCTTCGCTTCGGCTGTCACCTGATCGATCCCTTTGCCATTGTCGGAGACGCCGATTTCAAGCGTTGAGGCACTACACTTGATGGAGATTTTGGCACACGTCGCGCCCGAGTGCTTGAGGATGTTTGTGAGCGCTTCGTGGGTGGCGAGAAACAAATGGTGGCGTGTTTGCGAGGAGAGCAAATGCGGCGGCAGCTGCGCAGGAATGTCGAATTCGCACTCGATGCCGGTCAAATGAAAATAATCCGCCGCGTATTGCCCGATGTAAGACGCGATGTGTTCGAGCATGTCGTTTCTCGGATTTACTGCCCAAACGATTTCGTCAAGCGAATGGAGCACCTCGCGGGAGGCGTCGGAAATCGAGGCAATCTGGTTCTGCACCTCTTCCGGTCCAAGGTTGCCAGATCGGGCGTGCTCGCTCAAAAAAGAAATGCGGCAGAGTCTGGCGCCCATCTCATCGTGCAAATCCTGGGCGATGCGCGTACGCTCCCGCTCCAGCACGCGCTCCTGCTCCAGACTGTTCAACCGTTGCTGGAGTTTTTTCTTCACCACAAAGCGGGCGACGCCACCGGTCGAAACCATCAGCCCCAGCAACGAAAACCCGATGAACCACCATGTCTGCCAGAAATGCCGCAGCATCCGCAATGAGAGCCCGGCGCCGTCGTCGGTCCAAACTCCGTCGGTGTTGCACGCGATGACGTGAAAGCTGTAGTCGCCCGGTGGCACATAGGTATAGAGGGCGCTGCGAGCGCCCCCGGCGTCCACCCAATCCGCATCCAGCCCCTTGAGCCGGTACCGGAAGCGGATCAACTCCGGCGCGTCGAAACTCAGGCCTGCGTAGTGAAACTCAATTCGATGTTTTCCGGGGGGAATGTGCAACGGTTGGGATTTCGGTTCGGCGGCTGCGGCATCTTCAATCCGCGCGGCGACGGCTGGACTCAGCGGTTGGGATTCGGGATTGGAAACGCCATCCACGAGGACTTCCTCGAGGACGACGTTTGGCATAGGCGTAGCGATTGGTTGAGCGCGAGGATCCACCGCCACCACGCCCTTCGTAGTGGAGAACCAGAGGAAGGCCGATTTTGTTTTCGCGCCGGCCGGATAGAACCCGCCGGTGCACTCATCGGAAGATATTCCCTCGGTCCGCCCAAAGAGCTGCGCATAAATGGTGGTAATTTTGCCGTCGGCGAATTCATCCAGATGGTGCTTGCTCACACAGGCGATGCCCGCGCCGGTGCCAAGCCAGAGGCGGCCATCGTCGGCTTCAAGAATCTGCGAGATCGTGTTATCCGGCAGCCCGTCGTGCGTCGTGAAGTTGGCGAGGCTCCCGTCGTGCCATCGGCTCAGCCCCCCGCCAGCCGTGCCGATCCACAGCACGCCCTGCGCGTCCAAATACAGTGTGCGAATCAGGTCGCTCAACAACCCATGGGCTTTGTCCAGGTGATCGAGCACGCCGTTTTCGAGCCGATACAAGCCCGCCCCGTCGGTGCCGATCCACAGCCCGCCGCCCGCTAGAGGCACCAGGGAGGTAACGGCATTTGTCTGTGAAAACTTTGCTTGCGCCTTCCACGCCCCTTCCCGCAGTCGCAGGATTTTTCCCTCGCGAGTTCCCACGCAGAGCCCTCCATCCGGGTCCTCAGCCAAGGAGATGACATTCAGGTTTGGCAGTTCAAACCACTTCACTTCGTCCGCCGCCGCGATGGGATCCTTGTAACGCAACAGCCCGTTGGTGCCAGCCACCCAGCAAGCTCCATCGCGCGTCACAAGCAACGTATTGACCTGCGAATCGCGCGGGGACAGGCCCGCTGCCGGCAAGCGGCTGAAATTTTTTCCGTCCCAGCGATAAACGCCATCGCTCGATTTGACGGCCCAAATCACGCCTGGCGCGACTTCCCCCAAGCCATGCACGGCGCCGAAACCAAGCCCTTCGTTTTGTCCGAAGGCAAAAAAGCTCTTGCGTCGCAGCCGATTCAAACCAGAGTCCGTGCCCACCCACAATTTTCCGTCACGACTAACCAGCAATGCTTGGACCGGATTGCCGACCAGTCCGGCGTTTGCCGGGATGGCCATAAATTTGCCTTCCCTGAATTGGAGCAAGCCTTCTCCCTCTGATCCCGCCCAGATTGTCCCGTCGCCTTCCTGGGCCAAGGAGTTCACGAACGGTTTCGCGAGATGGCGCGGAATGGCGTAGCGATGCCACTGGCCGCCATCGCAGCAGAGAACAAGGTTACTTCCAGCCCCAATCCAGATTCGGCCAGTCTGGTCCACCAGCAGGCAATGCGGGTCTTTGAGCGAAACTTCTAGCGGTCCATCCGTTAATGGAACCATCCTGCCCTGCAGAAATTGAAAGACGCCCGCGCCCGCCACGCCGATCCACATGTTGCCTTTTCGATCTTTGAACAGGGTCGTGATCGGCTTGTTTCGGAATTCGTCCGCCGCGCTCAATGGCGCCAGTCGACCGTTTCGCCACAACACCAACCCCGAGGCGGTGCCGACCCAAATATGGCCGTCGTTGTCTTCCGCCAGCGCTGTGATGGTACTTGACGGCAGCCCATCCCGAATCGTGAACGTGGTGATCAGACCGTTCTGCCAGCATTCCAAACCGCTGCCCACATGACCAATCCAGAGCGCGCCGCGGCTGTCCCCCAGGAGCACTCGCACTGGCCCGACGCTCAAACCTTCGCGCACGCCAAAAGAGACGAAGCGCGAGCCATCGAATCGAGCCACGCCGTTCTGGCTGCCGGCCCAAATGTAGTCGTCGCGCGTTTGCCCCAAGGCCAGCAAGGGGCATTGTGGCAATCCATTTTCCTTCTGCCACGACCGAAACCCAAACGAATGGGCGCTACTGCCGACATTGGGAGTTGCACCGCTTGGCCTGGCACTGCTGGTGTCCACGAAATCGCTGAACGCGGTCGCAATCACCATATCGCTGAAGCTCCACCCGCCGCCGCCGCCGCCGTGGCGAAGACGGATTTCGTCGAAAGTCGCGTGGGCATTGAATACGGTAATTAGTGTTTCCGGTTGATAAACCTCCGTCGCGCCCGGGCCGAGGTCGGGATTCAGCCAGACCGTCACCAAATCGTCTTCGCCGGGGACATACTGAACCTTGAACACCACCGTGACTCCAACACCTCGCAACGGGTATTGAAACTTAGCAGACGTATTTCCCGTCAGCGATTCCGGTCTGGAGGAGCGAAGATCAACGTAGGTGGTGATTTTATTCGTATCGCTCGCTGCCTCGGTGCTGAAAAAGGCGCTGTAAGCCTGCGCCTTTAAAGCATTGCCGACGCCGAGGTGTTCAGCATCGCCTTCGTATAGCTCGAATGCGGCAAAATAATCCTCCGTGCTCCAATCGGACAACGGATCCACGTGAAATTTAAAATAGAGCGTGTCGTTGGCTGAATCGTCGCGCTTGACGGCGCCGCCGAGAATGTCGATGCCGACGCCGGTTTCATGGGCCAGCGTCGCTGCGGGATCATTCCACAATACGACTGCGTTGGCCGGTGTTGCCCGCGCCAGCATCAACCCGGCAAGGAGCAACAGTGCAAAGTCCATGACACCGGGCCTCGCGCGCGCACGGGAGGTGCTGCGGTCCGCAAACAGCGAACCAGCCGAAGCATGAATCAGGGCAAACAAGTGGAACATGATTGTGAATTAGGTGAGGAGTATAAAACCAACATGCTGCGGTTTCAAGCACCGTCAACTGTGGCGTGCAGTTACGTGCATTGCTGGCACCAAAGGATTCGGGAGGCCAAACGGCCTGACCATCGCCTGAATGGCGATCGCGTTGCATCCTCGTCCCACCGCCCAATTCCCGTTTCATGTGACTACCGCCGGGACGGTCGATTGATTATATTTTGCTTATGAATTCCACCCTGTTCCAGCAAAGTATTTAACCATTAACCCTTCGGAGACAAACTATGACCCAATACATGAAACACACAAAGCGGACTGCAATTGCAATTGCAATAGCGATCACAGCAGGCTTGTCAGCCGCCAGTTCGGCGTTTGCGGATACGACACTTTTGACCTTTGACACCCCTCCGGGCTTTACTGTGGGTAGTCCCTACGTTTCGTGGGGTGGAGCGGGGTTTAACTTTGGCACCACGAGCTACGATGTCAGCGTGCCGGCAGGTGGGTTTGGTGGTCAGTACGTTGAATTTGATACGAACGTGGATGCGTCGGGCAACATCGCCATCGAGTTGACCATCAATATGACGACGTCCGGCAGTTCCGCCGCGATCTTGGTGCTTGGGGATAATGATGGAACTGAACAAGGATACCAATGGTATGGGCTCTCGTCTGGCCCTCATGTGCTGGTCAAAGCCCTTGGCGCATACGGCTTTGGGGCAGCTGGTACAACTAACGGGTTGGATCTCGCCCACTTGAAGTATGTGCATCTTCAAGGTGATGGGGATCCCTACACGATTCAGTGGCAGAACCTTCGCCTCACCGGACCTGCTCCGCCGCCAGCGGTGGTAGGCCAAACCGTCCTGGTTGATTTCGGGAGCGACACCTCCTTCCGCGGTGTTAGCGTGGTAAACCCGGATGTGAATGGCCATTATTGGAACAGTGTTCAGCCGGGAGCGTTCTTCTCGAACCTGGTCGATACCAGCAATCAAGTCACGACCATCGATTTTGGTTTCGACGGCGCGGCTGGCACGGACAGTTACAATGGTCCGGCCGGAGCGACTAGCATTCCGCCAACGCCGACAGAGATTGCCGCCACCGACATCGACCCGGGTGCGCTCGGAAATCTGGGGATCATCAACGCCGCGTTTGATTACGTCAACGGCGTCGGAGCCAAATTCCAAATCCAACAGTTGGATCCGACGAAGAAATACAACCTGACATTCTTCGGCTCCCATAAGTTCAACTCCGACGCCAACACGATCTATTCAGTTTATAGCGACAGCACGTATACCACGCTGATCGGTCGAACCAACGTCAATGTATTTCAACCTGGCTCGCCTTGGTTGCACAACCGCGACCAGACAGTCACCATCAGCAATCTCTCGCCGCCGGCGGACAACATTTTTTATGTCAGCTTTGTTGGCTCGGCGGGTGGCGATGGCTTTCTGAATGCCATGCAGATTTCAGTTGTTCAGCAGCCTCAAATCACGTCGCAAAGCTACAATCCCGCCACGTCTCAGTTCACGCTGACGTGGACCTCAGCGCCGGGTAAAACTTATTCCATCCTGACCTCGACAAACTTGTTGAGCGGCTTCACCACCAATACGGCTGGCGTGGCTTCCGGCGGCGCCAGCACCACGACGACAGTAACGCTGCCGACGACCAGCGCGGGCTTCCTTCGGGTTCAACAGGAATAATCCGCAACCCTCTCCCAGAGCGAATTCGATGCAAGCTGGCGAGTGAATACTCGCCAGCTCTTTTGGCTTCAATAGGGGCGCGTGCGATGGATGCTGCTGACTTACCTCCTTGCGTCTGAAATTCCTGGAATTGCTTCCGGTAAGGGTTTCTGTCAGAGTTTGGATCAATGAATCCGGGACGATTTCTTCTGCTTGCCGCGCTTGCCCTCGCCACACTGGGCCTCCCGCACGCTGCGCGTGCAGGCTCGAAGCCGGTGCTGGTTTATTACATGCCGTGGCACGTCGCCAAGCCTCACGGCGACGCTTGGGGCTGGCACTGGACGATGGACCATTTCAATCCCGACGTGGTGAACGCGTCCGGTGAACGGCAAATCGCCTCCTGGTATTACCCGTTGATTGGCCCCTACGATTCGTCCGACCCCGCAGTGCTCGAATATCACGTCCTCTTGATGAAACTGGCGGGAATCGACGGCGTGATTGTGGATTGGTATGGCTTCGCTCCCTACCTGGATTATAGCATTAACGACCGGGCGACGGCCAGACTGTTTGCCTGCACCCATCGGGCCGGCCTGAAGTTTGCGATCTGTTACGAAGACCAGACGATCAGTCACATGATTGACGGAAACTACCTCGCTCCAAGCAATGCCATTCCACACGCCCAACGGGCCATGCTTTACCTCCAGACCAACTTTTTCTCCGACCCGAGTTATTTCCGGCTGAAAGGCAGGCCGCTGCTGCTCAACTTCGGCCCGCAGTATTTTCTGGCGGCCCCAAACTGGGCCGACATTTTCTCTGTGCTGGCCGCCACGAATCAGCCGGCGTTCTTTACCGAGGACATTCGCCTGGCGTCCGGAGCGGGCGCATTCAGTTGGCCCCCCATGTGGATGGGCCAGGCGCCAGGCACGGCCGGCGTGCTGTCCAGCGCCGCATTGAAAACCTATCTCAACACTTTCGAGCAAAACGCCGCCGCCTGGCCCGCTTTCATCAGCAGCGCCTTCCCGCGCTTCCACGACATCTATCAAAAAGCCGGTGTGCGCAACTACTGGGGCTATCTTGGCGACGCAAACGGAGAAACCTTGCGTCAAACCTTGGGCCACGCCATGACCAACTCCTCGACCATGGTCCAAATCGTTACTTGGAACGATTTCGGCGAAGGCACGATGGTCGAGCCGACGAGGGAATACGGCTACCGTGACCTGGGCATCATCCAGGATTTCCGCCGCCAATATCTGGACAAGGATTTCTCCCGCCGGACAAATGATCTGTCCCTGGCGCTCCGGTTTTATAATGCCCGGAAACAATTTGCAACAAACTCGGCCGCCTCCTCCGAACTGGACCGTGTTTTTACCAACATCGTAGCCGGCAATCTGCCAGCGGCAGACCTTCAGTTGCAACGGCTGGCAAGGTAACCGCCCCGGTCATGCCTTATTCGAATATCAGGGGAGCTTACCGTGCAAACCTGCGCCAGCCAAAGCGAGATCGAGTAAAGAAAACTGAAACCGAGCCAAATGGAATTCGCCCTTGAAGATGCGCGATGGCGATGTAGCTGGTAGAGCGCCTGTTCCATGTTTAGCAAAAGCTGCACGCGCAAGTTTTCGGCCATGGTTGCCTTTATCTCCTTTTGTCCTGGTCGCCGTTTCATGTGACTATCTTGGGGCAATCCCAAGTGTTAAGTTGTTAGCAAGTTCACCATGAGCAAGCAATTCGAAACATGAGCAATAAGACATACTTCGTCCGCAATAATCCCTGCCGGCGCGTCTGGGTGACTCCCACAGGAGCCTTTACATTAATCGAATTGTTGGTGGTCATCGCGATCATAGCGATACTGGCCGGGATGCTCCTTCCGGCATTGTCCAAGGCCAAAGCAAGGGCAGCCGCCGCTTCCTGCATGAACAACAACAAACAGCTCGGGCTCGCTTGGTATATGTATGTCGGTGATAATGAGGACCGCCTGCCCATCAACGCTGATCAAGGTGGGGGTCTAGGTGGAACTCCTTCGTGGATCTCTGGAGTCATGACTTGGGGAAATGGGCAGCAAAATACAAACATCAATTACCTGATTGCTGACACGTATTCGTTGCTTGGGCCGCAGCTTGGCAGAGCATCCAAGGTATTTGCGTGTCCCGCCGCAGATTATGTGAGTCCGCTTCAACGCTCTCTAGGATGGACCGCACGCGCGCGAAGCGTTGCCATGAACGGTGCCTTGGGAGATGGACCAAAGTATCAAAATTTCCCCTTCAGCTCCACTTTTTACGTCGCAAAGAAAATGGGTGACCTCACGACCCGGGGGCCGTCCGATGTTTGGCTGTTCATGGATGAGCACCCGGACAGCATTGACGACGGAACTTTTTATACAGATTTTGGCGCTACGAACGGCATGGGTCAATTCACCGAGTTGCCCGGAAGCCAACACGCTGGCGCCTGTGGAGTCGCGTTTGCCGACGGTCATTCAATTATCAAAAAATGGAAAGATTCACGCACTACGGTCCCTGTGACCTACTCGGTGGTTCAACGAGTCACGATGAGCACTCCGAACGTGGATCTTGCCTGGCTGGCGGATCACACGCCCAGGCCTTAATCTTGTTGAAATCGGCGGGGAGGGTTTCAATCAGCTTATACTCCGGATCCTTCAAGACGGTCATATAGCGACGGAGTGTTTGCACTGTCTTGTCCTTGATGATGTGCTCCATGAACGTTCTCCAAGTCCACTCGCACATTTCCAGATCGGAGTCGGACTGGCAAGCCAGGCGGATCTCGCGGGCTTTGCTTCTCAAGCTGGGACGGGAGCCCGTCGCCGTATCTTGCAATCGAACATTCCGTTCCGGTTGCCCAACTGCACAATATGATATGGTTCCTTTTTTCATGCTCCAGCAGTTCACCGGACAGCCGTTTCATCCCACAATGGGTACCTGAAGCGAGGCACTCGGATCGTTCCAGGAAGGTGGCAAGACGTGGTGGGGCGACTAGGGTCGTTCGACTCGGTTCTGTTCGACGCTTATGGCTCATGGAGTCAGAGTGGTTCTCGGTTCACCCGGCTGCGTGAGCAAATTGCCTCCGAGGGTAAAATCAGCAGACGTCACGGTGGAAGATTTGAACATGAGTCTATGTAGTCTGCGAAACATTGATGTGAAATTGCCGATAAAGAGAAGGTCAGATTTGCCGATGTCTTCTGGTCCATGCTGACCGGTGATTTTATCGGGAAGTGGAACTATGGCACCAACTACGGCATTCCCGGCAATGATGGCGTGCATCCGCATTGGGCCGGACATACAGTGATGGCTTATGCATTTATGAAGGCGATGGGCTTGAACGGTGACATCGGAACATTCACAGTTGACCTAAAGTAAAATCATAGTTTCCGAAGGTCACAAGGTGATTTCGGTGAAGGATGGCGAATTTGAAGTTGAAAGCAGCCGCTATCCTTTTTGCCCTTGCGAACCAGAAGGCGAAGCCGCAACATCTTACCCAATCTGTGGACAGGACGGACTCGATTCGGATAATAGCATCCGTTCAGGAATGACTCTTATCTCATTTAATCAACAATTAAACCGGCTGACGCTCATCGCCAAATACGGCACTGCAAGCCGCTACGAATTCATCTGGGGCGATGAGAGCAAGTCGTTCAACGCGCAACCATTGGCACAAGGCATCAATCTGCCTGTAGAATTTCCAAGCAATCCCTTCAGCGCAGCTTTTGCCAAAGTAAACGCGGCGGTGGCAGCTAAGCAGGCTTACGAAACCAGGGAGATAAAAAAACTCTTTCGGGGCACAGACAGTCGGATGAGCATGGGACAAATCGCTGCGCAAACCGACAAGATGGTGGGCGAGACTGAAAAACAACACGTTGCTTTTGTAGCTGCGATTCATTCGTCTTTTATGCCGGTGACTCACGCAATCAGGATCGTTGCACAATAAAAAAGTATGAAAAAGCAGATTTTCTTTTGGTCACTTGTTTCCGCTCTTGCCGGATTTCTTTTCGGCTTTGACACTGTCGTCATTTCCGGCGCAGAGAAAACCATCCAAGCTCTCTGGGGTCTTGGTGCCGGTCTGCACGGCATTGCCATGGCCTCAGCACTCTATGGCACGGTCATTGGCTCTCTGCTCGGAAGTTGGCCCACAGATCACTTCGGTCGTAGGAAGACACTGTTATGGATCGGCGTGCTTTACTTGATTTCTGCTGTCGGCACCGCGTGTGCTCCAGGGGTTTACTTTTTTATCGCGGCACGCCTCATCGGCGGCCTTGGGATTGGGATTTCTACGGTAGCAGCCCCGCTTTACATTTCGGAAATTGCGCCGCCAAAATATCGCGGACGTCTTGCCGGAATGTTTCAGTTCAATATCGTATTCGGCATCCTCGTCGCCTTTCTGTCCAATGCGCTGCTTGCTGGAATCGGTGAGAACGCCTGGCGCTGGATGCTGGGAGTGGCGGCAGTGCCCTCAATTCTCTATACAATATTTTGCTTTGGCATTCCTGAAAGCCCCCGCTGGTTGTTGGGCCGGGGAGAGCGCGCAAAAGGCGTCGCTGTCCTTCGACTTATCCAGCCAGAGGTCTCGCCAGTCGAGCTTGGAGTTCTTGCGGATAACATTATCGCCGCCTCTTCGCCGCGGACAAATTCTTCGGGCTTTTGGAACCATCAACTCAAGACTCCCATCCTGTTGGCATTTCTGGTTGCCTTTTTCAACCAACTCTCCGGCATCAATGCCATTCTCTACTTTGCTCCGCGCATATTTGAACTGACTGGCTTGGGTGCCAAAGCGGCATTGCTGCAATCCGTCGGCATCGGGCTGACCAATCTTGTCTTTACTTTCGTAGGGCTTTGGCTCATTGACCGGTTGGGGCGCCGCACCTTACTTTTCATTGGCTCGTTCGGCTACATCCTCTCGCTGGGTTTGGCTGCTTGGGCTTTTTTCACCGAACACTTCAGCATCGTCCCAGTTTGCATTTTTGCCTTCATTGCCGCTCATGCCATTGGTCAGGGTGCCGTGATCTGGGTGTTCATTTCTGAAATATTTCCCAATAAATTCCGCGCCGAAGGCCAATCTTTGGGCTGTTTTACCCACTGGTTTTTCGCGGCTCTGCTCACAACCTTTTTTCCGCAAATGGTCACGGCCTTTCCACCGGGCTGGGTTTTTCTTTTTTTCTGTGGCATGATGGTGCTGCAACTCATTTGGGTTAAATTCATGGTGCCGGAAACCAAGGGCGTGCCGCTGGAGGACATGGCCTCCCGGTTGGAAGATGGTCGGGCCTTGAATTGCGCACCGTAAACTCAAACAAGTATTGCCTGCTTGCCTACATGCTTTGTTTAGCGTGATCTTGAAAACATTGCTTGGATTGGCCGCGTATTTCTGCTTCAACAAATCAAACACCTCCAGCAGATCCGCATCAGCTGGCTGATGCGGGCGATGACGACATGGTGCGGCGGCAACACGGACAGCGCCCGCCCGCGCTGCGACTGGTCACCAACACACTGCTCGTCTGTGCCACCAGCGCGTCGCACTCCGTGATTCCCACGTCACATTTTTCCGGGTCGTTCCGGTCATAGCAAGTGTCGATGATGAGCACGGGCAGGCCCAACGCCTCGGTTGCAATGCGAGCCAGCTGACCGTTATGCGCGGCGGTGCGTTTCCAGCCATCGGCATCGCGGAGCGCTCGCAGGCGGGAGTTGAGTTCTTCGCGTCCCGCGAGCAGATTAAATTCCGCCTTCAAAGCTTCCGCGTTGGCGCTGGAACAGCGCAGAGGCTTATGCTGCTAGGAAATATGGTGGTTTGAAAAAAACAGATAGACCTGTTCGATTCCGACCCTCGTCTCCTTTTTAAATGACACCAAAAAGGTGTCAAATTTAAAAATATGTTATTTTCAGAGCCATGGACCCAATCTCCAAGCAGAACACACTATGCCGCCAAAACATCGGAATCCACAATAGCAAGCCCCTTCCAAGCCTGCTGATGCTTGTTCCATAATCCGGCACATTATTTCGCAAAGCCAAACCATGCACATCACAAACCAAGTCACGCATCAATTCTCTGAACGTCGAGCGTTTTTTATGTCCGAGGTTACACTATTGAGAGAAGCCAAAGCTAAAATTAGAGAAACGGCTACGAGATCCATTTCCACGAGACACAACACGATGCATTCAGGCACAGGCAGACTCCCCCCGCTCAAGCCCGTGCCGGAAGCCGTGCGTCACTATCGGCACGCGCTGCGCTGTGGCCACGCGCAACACCGCCGCGACTTCGTCCACAGTTTGGGGAAACACCGCGCAGCGCGGACGTTGCCGTAGAGCCGCAGTGCCATCGAAGGAGCAAGGAATCAAATCTTTAGGCGCAGTGAGCACCCGCTCCACTCCAAGCAATGCGATGAGTTCGTTCATGATCGTTTCAAAGCCGTAGTCCTTGACGTAAGGAAACTCTGCCATTCCAAAAGCAGCAAGCATCGTCCTCTTTGCGCCCTTGCGTTAAAATCTTCCCACACATCACGCGAGCCGTGTGCGGTCGTAAACGAGGCGTTGCGCCGACTGATAAAGTTCAATCTAAAATTTGGTTCATCTCGTGTGACCCGGAGACCGTATGCTGGTTACATTCCCAGAAACCACTACGGCGTCTTTTGGCACTTCGGGCCCGGCCTGTGCGACTTCATCCGCCAGGCTAAGTTCGTTGTTCATCAAGACAATGTTTTTGGATTTGTCACCCTGCACTTCAACGAACGTCTTGGTATTCGCTGGAGCCGAACAGCCTTGAAATAATGCTTGTTTGGTTTGAATCAGTTTGATGAGTGGTTGAGTTCCCAGGATGGACGTGCTTCTCAAGCCATCAACGTCAATATCCGTCACGTCGTCACAGAGAAGCGCTGGCCGCATTTCACTCGCAGATGACTTGAACTCAACATGCCTCATTCGAAGTCCTTTCACATGGCGGCAATAAAGACCATAAGCTGGCAACCTTCCTAACATGCGAGCCTCTGGATATGACCGTGGAACTTCAGGGATTTCTCGTTCGACCCACTCTGCTTTGCCACTCTCCTCGCTATCAATTCTGATGTTGGATAACGTCACGTCCTCCACATCAAAACCGGGGAGTCCAGTGATCGAACTGGTGAGAATGGATCCGGTCGCATAAACATTCTCAATCATGATGCCGCGCAACGTGCCCGGCGTGCCATCAGAACGCGGAGTTCGATTGCCGCGGCGGATAAAAATCGGCGTCCTCACCCTTTGCATTCGGATGTTGGAAATCACCACGCCTTCCAATGAACCGCCGTCCACCATTTCCAAAGCGATACCTGAAATGATACGCTCCTTCAGATCAACGTCCTCGTTGAAAATGACCGAATTGGTGAACACAACATTTTCAAAGCCGCCAAATGTCGCCGTGCCAAACTTCAAGCCGTTGCAGCAGCCTGTCAGCACGCAGTTGGAGATCGTGATGTTTTTTGACACACGCACACCGCCGCCGTATGGACTTTCGCTCTTGAGGCAAATTGCATCATCGCCGGTGGCGATCAAACAGTCAGAAATGAACACGTTCTGACAGCAGGTAGGATCAATTCCATCAGTGTTAGGCCCGATCACCGGATTTTTGATGCTGATGCCGCGAATGAACACATTGTCGCAATGAACCGGCCGGAGTGTCCATCCGGAGGCATTTTCAATGCACACATCTTCAATGCGAAGGTTTTTGCAATTGTAAAATTCCAGAAGTGGTGAAGGGCGGTCGAGCGGTTTCCAGTCGTACGTGGCCACATCCTGCCAGCTATCCTCTGGTGGTGGCACCACACGGCCGCTGGGCACCCAAAAGGATGAACCCTGGCCATCAATTCGACCGGGGCCGGCCACGCCGATATTCTCGGCGTCACGCGCAAAAACAAGGTGCTTCTGGTTCGCGTCCCCCAACAACGAAGTTCCTGCCTGCAACGCATAGTCCGGGATATTCTTGCTTCCCAACAGCCTGGCACCTGCCTCCAGATAAAGTGTTACATTGCTCTTCAGAATCACTGTGCCTGACAAATATACTCCCGGCGGAACATAAGCGACACCTCCTCCTCGCGCGTGACAGTCATCAATCGCCCGATTAATTGATGCCGTATCGAGCACGTTGCCGTCTCCAACGGCCCCGTATTCCTTCACATCAAATATCCGCAATCCAGATTTCGAATCTTTCTGGGCGGATACTGGCTGCGTCGAGCCTGTGCTTCCGGCCGCCACGGCCGCACCCATTATTCCAAGCATTTGTCTGCGATTCATTGTGTATTCCTTCATCAATACTCATTGAATGGCCTGAATACGGATAGTGTGCCTAACGGACCGCATCGCATCTGCAATGGCGGACGCTATCAGTGTCCGCTCCGATTCAGTGCGCCCCACAGCCTTCTCCAAATCCGCCGCGCCTTCCGGCCCATGGAAGATTTTTTTTATCTGCACCGTCTCGTAAGCCTGCTTGGCAGCAACCGCCTCATCCACGCGTTGAAAAGCTTCCAAAAACGGGTTGACTTTAAAATCTTCGGCAAGATTCACTCCTGCCGCCAATTGTGCCGCGCTATAGATGTTCGTCTCCGTGCCCCATGTCACTTGATATTGAACCGCCATAGCGTTAGTCACAACGAGAAGAAAACGGTCCAAGTCCTGAAAAAAAGGAACCAAAGTTGTGCCCGAACGTATTGAATTGTCCCGGTTAGATTCTCCCGTAACACAAAACGGATACTTTGTGCTGACGACTGTGAGTTCGCTGTTCGTGAAACTTTCAACGATGTGGCCGGAACTTGCCGTGGCCGTCTGCTTACCCATGTCAATCGTCAGTGTGCCGATATTGCCATCCAGCCCCATCGAGCGGAGAAAAGTGTAAGCCATGACGAGGTGGCCTGCCCAGTCGGGATGCACGCCATCCTTGCCGCTAATTTCGTAGGATTGTTCAGGCTTGGTGTATTTCTTCTGCCCCTCAAATCCCGCCTTGAACATGGTCCAAAAAACGTCGGCAAAACGGGTGTCCTCCTGTCTGGCAATGCCTATATCAAGATCCCGCAATGTGCAAAGATTAAGGTTCAGTTCGTCCAGTGTGCCCTCCTTGCCCTTGACCCAATGCGGAACTTTGCCCGTGCAACCCGGCGAACCGAGCACGACCCGGGCACCGGCATTTTTCAAGCCATGTACCACTGCCGTATAGTTGCTCTGATACCATTCGCCGTTGAGGCAGTCAAAAGGCCGGTAACGGGAATCATTCATACCGTAACAAAGGGTGGCAACCGTGGGTTGAAACCTCAAACAATCCTGACTCATGCGTTTGCGAAACCCTTCGGCAGTTTCGCCACTCCAGCCAAATTGACGCGCCGTAATTTTCAGTTCCGGCACACAAACCGTCAGATACGTTTCGACAATGCGCGAATACATTTTTTGCTCGGTGATGGAATCGCCGATGATGGCCAGCCGGTCGCCGGGATGCAACAACAGCAGCCCTGTATCCGGGGCCTTGCGTGGATTAAATATGGCAAAGTAGGAGTCGCTAGGTTTAGACTCATAATCATCCGCCCAAGCCGGCAACGATAATCTCAGCGTGGCCACTACAATCGCCAGCCAGCCGAGAGAAGACTTGAAAAAACAAGGCGATTTGGCCTTGCTTCGATTTGGTTGACAACGTTGGGTTGAAGCGTGAGGCATGGTTTTAATTCGGTCGAGTTTCAAAGTTCACAAAAGATTTGAAGCCAAGAAGGCTATGAAACCGTTCCCATCTGTAAAGGACTTGTATTTATTCAATGATGACACGCCCGCATCTGACATGGATGGCCAACTGGCGACGAAAAATAAGCTCGTGTTTCAAATCGCTCTCTGAGCTTTCCCTCATCGCACGGTCGTGGCGGTTGCCTGCCCGGCGGCGCATACCAGGAATAACACCTGACCAAAGCCAAACCCACGCCGGTCGGGGGCAGTCAAGTTACAAGGCAAATCAACTTCGTTAGTGGCCATTCGCAGTGCCGGGATTACACCACAGATCATTCGCGCCGGAGTCAGCTATCATCCCATTGATGATAATCATCGGAACACGGGCGGCACTGCCATCCATCTTTCCTGTTTGTGCCGTTTTGCCGTGTCGCTGGGAAATGGGTTGATTAGGAGAGTTAGAAAAATCGTTCCACTGACCGACTCCAACGGTTTTTTCGTCATTTTCCCATTGCAAAATGTTGGTTGGTCTAAATTTTGATAATTTAAAAGGCTCGACATAAGTTGTTGAATTCGCGGGCGGGTAAGCGACTAAAGCACCATTCCAAACATAGCTGGTGATTATTTCATACCGGAAGTAATAGCTGGCGTTAACTGCGTCTTGAGGACATTGCAACACTTTTTCATTTTTGAGATATTGATAAAGCTGGCCTGATGCTGTGGCAGGGGCAGTTCCTTTAAAATAAGATAGTTGATTATCGTAATCCGCCTGAAAGTTGGCGGACGTATGGGGATTAAGCGGAGAAATATTGGCACCGGCCACCCAATTGTCGTAAAGCGTCCCCCAGCCAGGTGACGGCATAATATCATTATTATCCGCACAATACATCGTCATTGCCAGCATCGATTGCTTGCAATTACTGATGTCATTTACCGCCCAAGCCTTTTTTTTAGAAGCAGACAACGCGGGCAAGAGCAGCCCCGCGAGAATGGCGATAATCGCAATAACTACGAGGAGTTCAATGAGGGTGAAAGCAGCCTTTTTGTGGCGAATGAACGGATTCGATTGCATATTTCTACATTTCTCAGTTTTCCAGCAAGTTGCTGCTTGTAAAGCATTTAAATTCTTTTTTAGCTCAAAACATCTCTTTATTAATACTTCGAAAGAGTCTGGCATACACGCCACAACTTAAATTTGAATTGGCTTCATTAATCAAAATAAAGAATCAATTTCACATGTTTTTAATGCGCTGTTCAGTTTGTTATAGCCCAAATGGGCGGCGGGTTAGCATTTTTTTGTGGGAGGAGGGCGGTTGATAAGGTCATAGCAGGCTTCGTTCAGAATTCCTTGAAGCACATGGTTCCTTTGCTGAGATGACGGCGTCTTGACTGTTCCGCACAAGCCGTTATCGCCAATCCAGGGAATGACATTGACAAAATCGTTTAATGGCCTATTTTTTTGTGAAAATACCGCCATTCATAACGATTTGAGATCAAAATCGGCCAATGTTAAATCCCCATGCCGTGTAGTGAATCGCCATTTCGAGCTAGGGGCGTTTACCCTTGTGGAGTTAATTGTGGTCGTGGCCATTGTGACGGTATTGACATCTCTGTTGTTGGCTGTTTTGTCTGGTGCAAAAACTTCTGCCAGAACAAGCCAGTGTTTGTCACAGCTTAGGCAACTGGGTTTGGCGATGACGGTTTATGGCGCTGATAATAATGAACTATTACCAGCGGCTCATAGCATAGTGCCATGGGGCAGCACAAATCCGGTGGCGTGGACCCAAGTTCTTTTTCCCAAAAAGTCTGAACCGCAAATTTTGACCTGCCCTTCCTATAGCGAGTTTTATTATCAGTCCCACTTCAGTTATTTTATGGGCGCGCGCGCCGCCTTTGTAGAGGCAGGCGCACAGCCCGCTTCGTTGCCGCTACGTCACATTCTTTTTCCTTCCCAATATATCCTTTCGGGAGATTGCAATTTTCCATTTCTAGCACTAGACGCAGACCCTGACAACTATACCGCCGATACCCTCTTTGCGCTGGTGCCAGTCGGACATGGTCGGCAGGTCAATGTGCTTTTTGACGATTTGCATGTGCTCAAAGCAAAGCATTTTGAGGCAGACTCAATGACCTTCTCTTTTACGGAATCTGGCAAGCCTTGGGATTAGTGAGACAAAATCGCGTGTGTTCGATGCCAGGTCATTTGTTATCTCGGGCTCAACTTGATCAAGATCACGCCATGACGCGGCACCGAAGCCTGGAACTTTCCATTGAATGTGCCCATATCTTTCTGTCGCCAAAGGTCGCGCACCTTTTGGGAACCGGTCAGGCCGAGATCAGACCATTTTGCCGTCATTTTGGTTTTCTCTTCGCCGCGATTGAACAACCCAATGGCTTTTGATCCGTCCTCCAAGTCTTTGGCCCAGATTTCCAATTCACCCTCCTTGACAATGCGCATGGCTTGACGCCCGAGCGGGTCTTGATTGACTGCGAGCACCTCATCATTAGTCAGCAAAGACAGCGTGAATTCGTCCAGTTTCGTCATGTCGCAGCCAATGAGCAATGGCGAACAAAGTAAACACCAGAGACTGATATGCGTGTATTGCTCATTAGGCAGGAGACGTGTCGGACGCACCTTGGCACTCCAGCCAACGTAACCGACCACCAGCATGTCCGGGTCATTCCAATGTCCTGGTCCGGCAAACTTCTCGAGTCCAGCCAGACGAAAGCCATTAACTGACATACTAGCCCATGTGTCGGTGATGTCCCCACTGGTGCGCCAGCAATTCCCGCCAATTTGCGCGCCCCATTCCCAAACGTTACCCATTCCGTATTGGCAAAAACTGAAGACAATATCGCGCTGCACACTGTTCAGCGCCGCACACATCACTTGGTAAGGCTTCATCATCTGGTCGTGATCGGGGCTGGGTGCTATTTGATCGTAGCTGCACCAGTCATATTTCAAATAATCAAAACCCCATTCGGCGTAACGGCGGGCATCTTGTTCCTCGTGATGGTGGCTGCCCTCATAATGGGCACACGTCTGCGGGCCAGGAGAAGAATAGATGCCGATTTTCAAGCCTTTACCGTGGACGTAATCAGTTAATGCCTTCATATCCGGAAATTTGTCACTGGACAGAATATTGCCGTTGGTATCACGCCCTCCCTGCCAGCAATCGTCAATATTGATATAGGTCCAGCCGTGATCAATCAATCCACTCGCAACCATGGCGTCGGCAGCGGCGCGAACATTGGCATCGGTTACGTCACGTCCGAAACAGTTCCAACTGTTCCAGCCTAACGGTGGGGTTAACGCAATGGTATCCCCGCACACAATTTTTAACGATTGCTTTGCCGTGCCGAATGCATTTTTTGCCGTAAGAGTGACGATATGGACGCCCTTTTTTTCGAACTTCCCCGTAATGCGGCCAGTCAGTGGGTCGAGGCTCAGCCCATCAGGCAGATGATCCCCGGCAAAGGTCATGGGACGATTTCCACTCGCTGAAATCGCAAAGAGAAACGGGGAGCCGGGTCGAACCCCGAAGATTTTGGCACCATTGATTCGCGGACCAGATGAAGGCTTTGGCGTTAACACCACGACTGATTCCGGCGGCGGACCTAGCGCTTTAGGCCGGCCTGCCGACATGACGATTTTTGCATCGGCCCAGTCAGCGTGGTCCCAACTTGAACCATCTCCGCCGTCTCCCACGTTAAGAACAAGCCGCTTGACACCGTGCAATTCCACGTCAGCCATTTTCGCGGGGTTGCCAGACCGCATGACACCGCTTTCCCAAAGAATTTTGCCATCCCCAATGAGTCTGAAGTTAACACTGCCTCCCTTTTGGCCAACCTCGTCATCAACTCCCACTGCGGCGGTAAAACGTTCGGCGCTCCCATTCAAATCAATTCGGAGTGTGCTTACGGCGTGAGTGCCAAAGCCATGTTCAAATTTCTGTCCGCCGATCGCTATGGTGTTTCCGGCAAGAGATTTATTTGTCTGCGGGGAGCCCCAACCCTGATCAACGTATTGTAGGTCGAGGGACTCGACGCCAAAAGTTTCCATTTTAGCCTGGCAAGGCGCGGCAATTGAAGCCATTGCCATTCCAAGCATTGCAATTTCAAATACCTTCATAAAAACTCGCGCTACTCTTGATCAAAAACAGATGGGCAACCACGTTAAGGCTTAGCCTCCCCAAGATTTGTTCGGGAGGATGTCCATCTCCAACTCCAAAGTTCCGCCATTGACAATGTCCTGGTGAGTAATCCATGGCTGTTTCAATAATTTGCCGTTAAGTCTGGCCGATTTGATATAAATGTTCTGATTGGATACGCTGTGCGCGATGACGGTGAAAGTGCCACCCTTGTAATATTTAGGATCAAGCTGGATCGTTGCTTTTTCCACAAGGGGGCTGCCAATCACATAAATTCCACTCGCTGGATTTACCGGATAAAGTCCGATGGCACTGAAAACATACCAGGCAGAAATCTGCCCACAGTCATCGTTCCCACACAAACCTTCAGGCGTGTTGTCATACTGCATGAACATGATCTGATGGACGCGTTGGGCAGTTTTATATTGGGCGCCCGCCAGGGCGTAGAGATAGGCAACGTGGTGACACGGCTCGTTGCCTTGAGCGTATTGACCGATTAAGCCAGACACATCAATTCTCCAATGGGGCATGTCAGAATCCTGATTAAAAAGCTGATCCAGTTTGTCGATGAATGGACGATTTCCTCCGTAGAGATCAATCATGCCCGGCACATCATGCATTATGGCAAATGTGTATTGCCACGCGTTGGCCTCGGTAAAATCCCCGGCAGCAAGGGTATTGTCAGATGCGACCTCTTTAGGATCAAAAGGTTGGCGAAAAGTTCCATCTGGATTTTTGGACCGGAACAATTTTGTCTTTGCATCCCATAGATGCTGGTAGTTTTGAGATCGTTTTGTAAACAATTGGGCATCTTCAGTTTTTCCAAGCGCTTTGGCCATTTGGGCGATACACCAGTCGTCATACGAAAATTCCAGTGTTCGTGAGGTCGCTTCTGTCTTGCCTTCTACATATGGCACATAACCCAATCGCTGATATTCATCCTGCCGATTGCTACTGCTCATTGCTGTGTCCCGCATTGCTTGATAGGCCAATTCTGCATCGAAGCCATGAAACCCTTTTTCATAGGCGTCCAAAATAATGGGCACCGAATGGTAACCGATCATGCACCCAGTCTCCTGACTGGCCAAAGGCCACATGGGCAGCGCGTGAACAGGCGATTGCTTGTAAAAGGCGAGCATACTTTGGATAAAATCATTAACCCTCTCCGGTTGCACGAGAGTCATCAAAGGCGCCTCAGCCCGAAAAATATCCCACATTGAAAAGGTGGAATAATATTGGAAACCACCTTCTGGATGAATTTTCTTATCTGGACCTGAGTAAGAACCATCAGCGTCATTGTATAATGTCGGGGCGGTCATGGTATGATACAACGCTGAATAAAAAGTCTGGCGGATGTTCGGATTGGATGATTCGATGTGAATCCTCGAGAGACTTTCATTCCAGGCAGTCCTGGCAGACGCACGAACGGAATCGAAATCCCAAGTTGGTATTTCCATTTGAAGATTTTTTCTTGCCTCCTCGATACTGGTTGGCGAAAGGCCAACCCGTAAAACAATCTGTTCTCCGTCCGTGGTTTCGTAGTCCAAGCACCCCCGGATAGCTTTGCCTTTGGCCTCCGTCTGGTCGGCCCGCAGAGGTTTTCCGTTCACTTCGAGACAAAATGATTGGAATGGATGCGAGCATTCGATGGCAAAATAAACTGTCTTTCCATTGGCCCAACCTGCGCTCTGACGATAGCCGGTAAGCAGCGTCTTGTTTTCAATTTTTAGAGACGATTCAATGGATTTACTGCCAAGTCCATGCACAAGGTCGAAAAGTATGTGGCTTTGGCTTGAAGCCGGGAATGTATAACGGTGCATTCCTGCGTGCGCCGTTGCGGTCAGTTCCACAAGAACATTATAACTATCGAGCAAGACCCGGTAATAACCCGGTTGAGCAATTTCATTGGCATGAGAAAATTTAGAACGAAATCGCTCGGCAGCCAGAGGTTCATATGTGCTGGATGGCCTGAGTTTATCTATAAATGGAAGTATGAGCAGGTCGCCCAGATCCGGGCAACCAGTGCCGGAAAGGTGGGTGTGGCTGAATCCAAGTATGGAAGAATCGGGATAATGATAACCGGAACAGGCATCCCAACCTTCAACCGTCCACGGATCTGTAGGGGTATGAGTGTCCGGGCTAAGCTGCACGAAACCAAAAGGCATAGTGGCACCCGGATAGGTATGACCATGACCTCCGGTTCCAATCAACGGGTTGACTTCATCAACCGGCATTGACCCTGCCCAGCATTCGGGAACCGATAGGCTGCTCGTAAACAGTAGGGCTGCTAAACTTCTGGAAATACAATTATTTATTAAATTCATCTTAAAAACATCAATGTTCGAGTCTTGACCGGCCGGAAGCAGCGAAACCAAACACTTTTAATAAACGCAGCCAAATCTTACGATCTTCATTCAAACCATCGAAAATAACAGGCATTGTCCTTGTTATAGCCAAAACAGGGGGAAAGTTAGTGTTTTTTATTTTCTATGGTTAACCGATTTCCTTTTAATCAATCTCACGATTAGGTCGGCAGAACATGAAATGGCTCACCGAAATTTATAGAAATCCAACCATGCCATCGCATGAAGCTCTTTCAGAAATATGAAGCCCTGCACGTTGGGATTGATTTTAAATTGTCTTTTGGGCTTACGCGTAAGCTGTCGTCAGAATCCGCTAGAGCCTTACGGGCTCCACCAACACAAAGTTTTTGGACCATTTGGGCCAGGTTTGGGCGCTTGCGACAGAAACACTTCACGAGGGAGGCCCGGCATCAATTGTAAAAGGACGCTAACTTTTCGTTTTTTTGGCTATTTCATGTTATGAAAGCAATGCGATTTCTAATGGTTAGCCTCGCTCTGTGCTCTCTCGCTGTTCTCGTAGAACGTATCGTGGTGTCGAAAACACAGTCCATCTCCACACAAACTGAAATAACGCCAGAAGAGAACGAACCCGGGTCAAGCGTCAGACCTGAACTTATCGGAGCCTCAATAGAAGCAAACAGGGCCTTTGCCGGGGATGCTTTCCAAGACACAGTTCCAAATTTTGCCGATGAAGTCGAAAAGATTTTGAATTCGGAAGACTCATCTGAACGGGATCAGGTGCTGACCAAATTATTGCAGGAATGGGTGGCTCGCGATCCGCTGGCAGCAGCAAGTTTTGCCCAAGGAATTGAGTCACCGGAACTCCGCGAAAAAATAAGGCACCTTGTTCTGCATGCATGGACAGCACTGGATCCTTCGGCGGCGCTGTCGTGGGCTGCGGAACTAACCCTGCCGTTCGAGCGCCAAACAACGATGGGCCAGGTCTTAACCCAGATGTTAGAGCGTGATCCGCAAGTAGCTGTACAAGCCGCAATCAGCCATTTTGATGAAACCAAAAACGGCTTGTTAG
This sequence comes from Pedosphaera sp., assembly GCA_028293325.1. Classification (GTDB taxonomy): domain Bacteria; phylum Verrucomicrobiota; class Verrucomicrobiia; order Limisphaerales; family Pedosphaeraceae; genus JAQGOT01. Next base: position 104,669 of record JAQGPA010000131.1, read on the forward strand.
AGCAGTTGATGCAGCAATGGGCGGCGCAGGATTTTTCCGCCGCTCACGATTGGATAACCCAACAAGCCCCCGGCGAACAACGTGACGAGTTGATGGCGCATATTGCCTTTGCCCAGTCGAGGACCGCTCCTGCAGATGCTGCTCGATTAGTGGCTGAAGAAATTTCACCTGGCGACACCCAAGTCGAAGCGGCTATATGGGTGCTGAATCAATGGGTGCTGAGTGATCCAGAAGGGGCATCGGCTTGGTTAAAGCAATTTCCAAAGGGGGCCATCCACGATAGGGTGCAGCGTGAATTGTCGCGCTACATCAACAGCGATCAGTAACGCCAGCAAATATAAAACAGCCAAAAGCTTGCGAGTCATTTGCAGCTGGGCTGGATGGTGTTGCAACCATCATTCAACGCAGCAATTCACTGGCAAGCTGTAAAGCTAGATTCTAATTTATATTTGATGATCTAGTTTGATGCATAGTTGGCCTAATGGCATTGGTTCAATCAAGCGAACCACTGGTTCTAACTAATTGGCCGCCGTCGACATCGATTTTACAAGGGGAGATGCAACCACCGAGTTCGTATTGATTGCCCTGTTCCGGTTATTTTTTATTCTATTGAGAACCAAAATCGTAAAAAGGCGCTAACCTTTCATTTGCTTTGGCTATTTTACATGAACCCACTCTAAAAATGGCGCAACCCGTTTTGCTTGCCTACAAGGCAACAGAACTTTTTGTATGGCCATTCCAGTGGACGCAACATAAACAACCAAAACCATATGAAACATATAAAGTTACTAACCATGTTCGCCGTGTTGATGCTGGCGAATGCAATAAGTCATGCCGCGCTTAGCTATACCACCACCTGGGTGGGCAACACCTTTGGTGACAATGCCCACCACGTCGGCAACTGCGCCCGGGCCATCTGGGTGGCCCCGGAGGGGGTGGTCTATACGGTATCGCTGTGGGATGAAAACGCGGGCAGCCTGGGGATCTATCAAAATGGGCAAAACCTGGGCTCAATCGGTGCCCACGGTGAGCAGCAGGGGTCTGCCGTCACCGGCAATGCCACGTCGATTTTCTCCGCTCTGCAATTTAGCACGACTTACGGCAGCGGTGCCGTAGGTCGTTACAACCGAACCAGCCACGCGCGCGACTTGATCATTCCGGTGAGCGCCTCGACGAATGTTCGGAAGGTGGATATCATCATGGGCTTGGCGATATCGCCGGTCGATGGGTTGCTTTATGCCAGTGATAATCCCGGAAACAGGGTCCGGGTCTTCGACGTGAACGGCGTTTGGCAGCGCGATTGGACCGTCTCCAACCCCGGGGCCCTGGCCGTGGACAGTTCAGGAAATGTCTGGGTGGCGCAAATGACCAACGGAACGATTCAGGAGTTCAACGCCACCGGTGGAGCGTTGAGGACCATCACAATGAGTGCCAGTTCCCGTCCATCCGCATTGTATTTTGACACGCCCAACGCTCAACTCATGGTGGGCGACCAGGGCCCAGATCAGAACATCAAGATCTATGGCAATCTTGGGGGCACCCCAACCTTGGCCGGCACTTTCGGGGTTACAGGCGGTTATCTCAGCACGGCGGGTGGCGCCATAAAGGGTCAAACCGGCGACAAACGGTTTACGCGGGTGGTAGGGATTGGCAAAGACAGTGCAGGTAACTTGTATGTGTCACATAATTGCTGGGGCGGGACCTGGGACCTCGGACGGGATGGCGCAACGGATCTTCATTGCTATAATAGTGGAGGGACATTGCAGTGGACCCTGCAGGCGCTTAACTTCGAAGGAAATGGCGCTGTGGACACCGCCACCGATGGCGCCACTTTGTATAACGGGAAGGTGATTATGACCGGAACAGGCGGGGCCGGCTACGTGGCCAATACCGTTAACCCGTTCGCCTACCCGTCGGATGCACGAATCAACGTATTGGACCCAAGTCGTGGTTCAGACTTCGCCCTGCTGGCCACGGTTGGTTCAAATCGCATCCTCATGGCCTGCGGCCAGAATCCGGATTTCTTTCATAGTTATTACTTCAACGCGGCCAATGGTTATGTTGCCATACCTGGTCCCCAATGGGGAAGAGAGAGGAATGGGTTCTGTCTGGATTCCACTGGCAATGTCTGGGAAGGTCTGGATAAGTCGGGTGCAATTACGTTCAATCGGTTGCTCAGCTTTGATGTGAATGGCGCTCCCGTCTATGCGGCGGCCACGACAACTCCCACCCCAGCCAGCATTGCGCCGTTGGGCCGCATCATATACTTGCCGGCGAGTGATACGATGATACTGGGGCAGGCAACTAGCACTGACTGGACTTCGCTTGCAAGCAGGGTTGAGGTGTACCGGGGGTGGCGCGCGGGCAACACCACCACGCCCAACACCGTCATCACCTTGAACACGGCAATCAATCCAAAGACAATGGCCGCAGCCGGCAACTACCTGTTTGTCGGTTACGTGCATACGGTGCCAAATGTCGACGCCTATAACCTCACCACCGGCACTCTGGACCTCACCATGACCAATGCCAATCCCACCGTCGTGTATGTCGGAAACGACATCGATTCGATGTATGGTCTCGGTGCTTATCAGAAAGCAAATGGTGATTACCTCATCACCAAGGACAACTACAATGGCAACTCGGTTGTCATTCATACCTTGACGACAGGCACCTTGCCCCCGCAGGTGGCTGCGCCCAGCTTCAGTCCGGCCGCGGGTTCGTATAGCGCTGGTCAATCGGTGACGATCTCGACCACCACGGGTGGCGCTTCCATCCGTTACACCACTGATGGCAGCACCCCCACTTCCACCACGGGCACGTTATACACTGGTCCCGTGGCGATCAATGCTACGACGACGCTCAAAGCGATCGCTTATGAAAGCGGTTTCACGGATAGTTCCGTCACGAGCGGCACTTATACCATCACCCTGCCCCAGGTGGCTGCGCCTAGCTTCAGTCCGGCCGCGGGTTCGTATAGTTCGGTGCAATCGGTGACTATCTCGACTACCACGGGCGGCGCTTCCATCCGTTATACGACCGATGGTGTGACCACGCCGACTTCCACAGTGGGCACGTTATACACAGGTCCCGTGGCGATCAATGCTACGACGACGCTCAAAGCGATCGCTTATGAAAGCGGTTTCACGGACAGTTCCGTCACGAGCGGCACTTATACCATCACCCTGCCCCAGGTGGCTGCGCCTAGCTTCAGTCCGGCCGCGGGTTCGTATAGTTCGGTGCAATCGGTGACTATCTCGACCACCACGGGCGGCGCTTCCATCCGTTACACCACTGATGGCAGCACTCCCACTTCCACCACGGGCACGCTCTACTCCGGTCCGGTGGCCATCGGTGCCGGCACGACGACGCTTCAAGCGATTGCTTATGAAAGCGGCTTTACGGACAGCACTGTAACGAGCGGCACTTATGTCATCTCCTTGCCGGGCGGATTGCCGAGTCCATGGCTGACGCAGGATGTCGGCGCGGTGGGCGTCGCTGGAAGTGCTACTTACAGCAGCGGCACGTACACCGTGGTCGGCTCAGGAACTGATATTAGCAGGAACGCAGACC
>JAQGPA010000147.1 GCA_028293325.1 Pedosphaera sp.
CCTGGAACCCATCTTTCCCCTCCTCGCCGTTCTCCCCTTGCAACTCCTCGCCTACCACATCGCCGTCGCCCGCGGCTGCGACGTTGACAAACCCCGCAACCTCGCCAAAAGCGTCACCGTCGAATAAGGCTTAACGCTACACCTTCCAAGCGGACATGGGGGAAACCAATGGCCTGTGGGCATCCGAACGCTGAAGCGGCAATTCGAGATTGCCAATCCTCAATTCGTCCTCGCACTGCCGGAAGGGGTTTGTTAAAGCAATGTTTTGCCAATGAGAATGAAACATGAAAATTAAGCGCGTAGTTATTCTAACGGTAATATTTATAACGGCAGTTTTCCTGATTCAATATTTTTTGGTATGGTTCGCCTTCGCGAGCATTGGTTTGGTTGGTTTTATTCCTGTTTTTTATCTTAACTGGGCAACCAGAGTGCCGGTGGAAGAGTTGGCGCTGAAGGCGCGAGCAAAAGATATCGATTTGCAACTGATGATTAATACCTGCGTTTATGCAGTCCTTTTTATCCCCACAGCCTGTTGGTATTTAAAACGAAAAAAAGAAAAGCACTGATATGTTTATAATTTGGTGCTTAGGTAGATCGCACGGTCAATGTCAATTGTCCGTTGATAAGTAGGCCTGTCACAAACAATTAAGGTACGTAGCAGTCTGACGGAGCGCGGCTTGTGCGCAGCGCCAACCGCAGCCTTCCATCAGTGAAAACCGCTCCGACCGACTCGGTGCCTCATTTGCAACGCGCTGCGGCTGCTCTTTCAGACACAGCCGCAGTCCGTCAAATCAGAACATCCCCTAATTCGGGGATTGCCTTTATCTGGACAACGGTGCCAGTAAATAGAACCATGCACGCACTTTTATTCTCTCGACGCTTTTTTGCCGCCATCACCGCCGCCGCTTTGTGCGTCGGTTTGCGGGCCAGCGCCGCCGCCGACGCGCGGGACATGGTCGTTTGGTACAAGCAGCCGGCCCAGCGCTGGACGGACGCCTCGCCGCTGGGCAACGGGCTTACCGCCGCCATGGTTTTTGGCGGGACAAACACAGAGCGGATCGCCCTGAACAATTCAAGCTTTTGGTCCGGAAACCCCCATGATTACGATGATCCAAATGCGGGCAAGTATTTCGATCAGATTAAAGCGCTGATGACGGAGCAGAAATTCTCGGAGGCCGAAAAAATGGTGGACGACCATTTCTGGGGCATCCCCAAGGGCCAGCAAGCCTATCAGCCCATTGGCGATTTATCGCTCTCGTTCGACGGAGTGGGTGATGTCGAGAATTATCGCCGCGAGTTGGACATGGAGACCGGCGTCGTAAAAGTCACCTATCGCTCCGGCGGCATAGCGTACACCCGCGAGGCTTTCATCTCCTACCCGGACCGCGTGCTGGTGCTGCGCATCACTGCCGACAAGCCCGGCTCCGTCTCGGTCGAGACGAGTTTCAAAAGCCCCAGCCAATTCGTGGACAAAATCACCGCCACGCCCGGCAAGCTGGTTCTCAATGGGTCGTGGCGGAAGCCGGGCTCGCAAACAAACTGGCTGATCGCCCCGGTCGAAGGCGAGGGCCTCCGCTTTGAAGTCGCCATGGCGGCGCGCACCGAAGGCGGCCAAACCACGCTCACCGCAGACAGTCTGCGCATCCAGAAGGCGGATGCCGTCACGTTGATTCTCACCACGGCGACCAGCTACATCAACTATCACGATATCACCGGCGATCCGGCCGCCCAGTGCGAAAAGATTCTGGCGGACTGCGCTAACAAAGATTACGCGAGCCTTCGCAACCGACATGAGGCGGATTTCCGCGGATTGATGGGGCGCGTTCATCTGCAGGTTGGTGATGCGGCGCAGAACGACAAGCCCATTGAAGATCGGCTGGCTGCGGTGAAAGCGGGAACTCGCGATCCGAACCTCGAAGCTTGGGTGTTTCAGCTCGGTCGTTACATCCTCGCCGCCAGCAGTCGCGCTGGCGGCCAGCCGGCCAATCTGCAAGGCATCTGGGACGAGGACGTTCTTCCGCCCTGGGGCAGCAAGTACACCATCAACATCAATACTGAGATGAATTACTGGCCCGCCGAGGTCTGCAACCTGCCGGAATGCGCCCAGCCATTATTTGACATGATCCAAGACATCTCTAAAACCGGCGCCAAGACGGCGAAAACTTACTACGGCGCCGGCGGTTGGGTCACCCATCATAACATCGATCTCTGGCGCGGAACGGCGCCGGTGGACGCGGCCCGGTTCGGCATGTGGCCAGTCGGCGGCTCCTGGCTTTGCCAGAGCATTTGGGAGCATTACGCCTTTGGCGGAGATGTGGATTTTCTCAAGCAATACTATCCCGTTTTGAAAGGGTCCGCCCAATTTTTGCTCGACATCATGATCGTCGAGCCCAAGCACCATTGGCTGGTCACACCTTTCTCGATGTCGCCGGAGCACGGCTACTTTGACGCAAACGGCCAGACCGCCGTTCTATCTCCCGCTCCAACCATGGATGTCGCCATCATGCGCGAGCTGTTCCCGCATTGCATTGAAGCCAGCAAGACGCTGGGCGTGGACGCTGATTTCCGGGCCAGGCTGGAAGACGCGCTGAAGCAGCTTCCCCCTTATCAAATCGGCAGTTCCGGATTTGTCCAGGAATGGATCGAGGACTGGAAGACCGGCCCGCAGGGGCATAATGTCTCGCCCAACTTCGCGTTCTATCCCGGGAGCTCCATCACGTTGCGCGGCAATCCGGAATTCGCCGCCGCTTATGAAAAATGGATGGAAGCACATCCGCCGCGCGGTGGCTTCATCGTGTCGTGGGGCATCGCCATGTGGGCTCGTTTGGAGCGTGGCGACCAGGTTGCCAAATGCATTGAAGCCTATATGGGCCGGGGTCCGGGGCTGAACCTGCATAACCAGGGCTCCAACCAGTCTGACGCCAGCTTCGGCCTTGCGGCGGCGGTGGCCGAGGCATTGGTGCAGAGCCATGCGGGCGAAATTAGTTTGCTGCCGGCTTTACCCGCCGGATGGGATGACGGGTCCGTCACCGGACTGCGCGCTCGCGGCGGGTATGACGTGAGCGTGCAATGGAAGGGCGGCAAATTGCAAACCGCCGACATCCACGGCCTCAAGGGCGGAGCGATCAAGGTTCGTTATGGTCAGAAGACTTCAACCATTACCATCAAGCCTGGCGCCACCGTGCATTTGAATGCCGACCTCGCCACCGCCAGCAAAGAGCGGACTCGCCTATAAGACCGCTCAATCAAAGAATCAGTGAGTGAATCACAGAAAATATATGAAACCGACGAAACTCCTTGCCACGGCGCTTGTGCTCTGCGGCCTTTGTAACTTCACAAGCCAGTCGCGGGGCGCGTCGGGAAAACTCTTGGCCGGGACGGCCAAGGTGAGCATCACTCCCGTTACGGATGAGCCGCTCCATGATCCAGTGTACGCACGCAGCCTGGTGCTGGAAATCGACCACGAGCGCCTGGCCTTTGTCTCGCTCGATTTGGGCGTCTTCACCAGCGAGAAAGTCGAGACCGTCTGCAAAGGCAGGTATGGTATTTCAAAGCTCTTCCTCTGTTCGACTCACAATCATACCGGTCCGTCAAAGCCCGGGAAAGCGCCCGAGTACAGCGACCTCAATTCGTTCTACGAAAAGCAAATCATCCAGGCCGTGGAGTTGGCCGTGACGAATATGTTCCCTGCGAGGATTGCCGCCGGGCGCAGGAGTTTTCCCCAGTTGGGATTCAAACGCCTGATTGTCCGCGAGGACGGCCATGCCCGCGAGTCATGGATGGGCGACGATCATTATGGCCCGATCAACCCGGACCGGATTCCCTTCGGGCCGGTTGACCAGGAGGTGGGCGTTATCCGGGTGGAGGACACCAATGGGCAGCCCCGGGCCATCATTATGAATTATGCCTGCCATGCCGACGTGGTATGTCAGAGTTATGCGATCTCGGCCGATTACCCGGGAGTGGCCACGCGGAAGGTTGAGGAGGCTTTTGGCAACGGGGTGAACTGCCTGTTCGTTAACGGAGCCGCCGGTAATGTCGCCCCATTGTTCACGGTCCCGCGCAGAACCGGTCCGGACGATCCATTCAAGACCGATTACACGCCGATGGAAAGGATGGGAGAGCTTCTGGCGCATGAAACGGTCAAGGTGGCAAAGTCCTTGAGTGGCAAGACCGATGAAACAACGATCAAATACAAAGACGCCACCCTTGCCTTTACGGGACGTTTCGATTCCGCCAGGCATTTCGACGTTCGCCTCACTACGATCGTGATCAATGACGATATCGTCATCGCGGCGAATCCTGGCGAGCTGTTTGCCGAACTTGGGCTTGAATGGAAGGCGAAGATGCAGGGCGAGACGGCCAATCCCTTCTACTTCGGATATACCTGGAGCGCAGGACAGTGGCCTGGATATGTTCCGAGCATCAAGGGCGCGGCTTTGGGGGGATTCGGCGCCGACCAGGACCGCGGGATGATCGAGGTCGGCGCGGGAGAAGCCATGTTCAACAAACACCTCGAAAATTATTTCAGGCTCACCGGCCTGATGCGCGCCGAGCCAGGGCCGTCGGGATTCAGGAGCGGCGCAAGATGGATCGTCGTCCCGGTTCCTGAGGAAGCGGCACCCTGAGCTAAGCGCATGAATGCCCGGATGCACTTGGACTCCGGCCTCGCTGGCGCCAACTATGAACGAACTTGCCCATCTCTATCTATATGTGCCGGCACCGGTTTTGCAGCCGGCTGCGGACTGACTGAGATGATCTCTGCAAGCTGCGCAATCGTGGGGAATTCAAAGAAGGTGGCCACCGGAACTTGAATGCCTAGATTCAGCTCGATCCGGGAAATGACTTGCAGCGCCGAGATGGAATATCCACCCAAATCGAAGAAGTGATCGTTGATGCCGACCTGATCCCGCTCAAGCACCTCCTGCCAAATGGCCGCCAGCACGGTTTCGAGAGGATTGCTCGGGGCAGCAAAGCTCGCCTCCAGTTGTGGACGGCTGCGTTCGGGTTTGGGCAGTCGGCTGCGATCCACTTTCCCGTTGGGGGTCAGGGGGAACGCGGTTACCTCCATGAACGCAGCGGGGACCATATAGGCGGGCAGGCGTTGCTCCAGGTGTTTGCGCAGGTCGGTCGTGTTCGCCGCCGAGTTGGGTCGGGCAGTCCAGTAGGCCACCAACCGGTGTTGCGGGCCCGAAGCTTTGTCCACCAGCAGCACCGCGGCGCTCACGGCCTCGTGCTGTTCCAGCGCCGCGGCAATGTCGCCCAACTCGATCCGAAATCCGCGCACTTTTACCTGATCATCACACCGGCCCACCCAAACCAGATTGCCGTCGGGCAGGTAACGCGCAACGTCCCCGGTCTTGTAAAGGCGCGCGCCCTTTGCCGGGCTGAAGGGATGCGGCACGAACTTTTCCGCCGTCAGTTCGGGCTGGTTCAAATAGCCTCGCGCCAGCCCTTCACCGCCTATGTAGAGATCGCCTTCGACGCCAACCGGCACCGGCTGCAATTTGGAATTGAGCAGATAGACTTCCGTATTGGCAATCGGCCGGCCGATCGGCACCTGGCTGCTCACCGGTTCCACCTGGTAAACCGTGGACCAGATGGTGGTTTCGGTGGGCCCATACAGGTTCCAAAGCGAACCACAGCTTTCACGAAGTTTAAGCGCCAGTTCGGGCGAAAGCGCTTCGCCACCGCACAAAATCTTCAACCGCGGATTTCCCTGCCACCCGGCTTCCACCAGCATTCGCCACGCAGTCGGGGTGGCCTGCATGACGGTGATACCGTGCCGTTCGATTTCAGCGGCGAGCGCGGCTGGAGCCAGAGCCATTTCGCCCGTGGCAATGACCACCTGCGCGCCGACCGTCAGTGGCAGGAATAATTCGAGTCCGGCGATGTCAAAAGAGACCGTGGTAACCGCCAGAAATTTGTCCTGCACCGACAAGCCCGGGGTCTGGGCCATGGCGGTGAGGAAATTAACCAGGGCGCGGTGCAAAACCTGGACGCCCTTTGGCTTGCCGGTCGAGCCTGAAGTATAAATGACGTAAGCCAGATTCGTCGGGTTGATTTCAGTTTTCGGATTGGGCAAAAGATCCGTTTCTTCCGCCAGTTCCGCCAACAGCGCATCCACCGACACGATGCGGAGACGCGAGTGGTCCAGTTGAGACTCCCATTTGCTCTGGGTCAGCAGCACGGATAGCCGCGCATCGCTCGCCATGGAGGCGAGGCGCGCCTTGGGAAAGGCAGGGTCCAACGGAACGTAGGCGCCCCCCGCCTTGAGGACCCCCAACATGCCGATCAGCATTTCCAGGGAGCGATCCATGAACACGCCGACCAGGGTTTCGGGTTCGACTCCGAGTTTACGCAGGTGGACGGCGACCTGATTGGCCCGCTGGTTCAGCTCGGCATAAGTAAGTTGTCGGCCTTCAAAAACGGCCGCAACTGCATTGGGACTTCGCTCGACCTGCCGTTCGATCAACTGGTGAAGGCAGAGCGTGCGATCAAATTCCCGCGCGGTATGGTTCCAATCCACCAGCAGGCGTTCCTGCTCAGCGTGGGACAGCAGCCAATCGTTGTGGATTTGGGCCTCCGGATCGCTGGCCATGGCCGAAAGCGCGTTGACATAATAGCCGCAAAGTTGCACGGCTTGTTCCCAGCAGAGTTCGTTCGGATCATAATCGAAATGAAACTGCAGGTGCGACGAGGTGGCATCCTGCATGAAGGTCACATACAGCGTGAAGTTATTGGCTTCGAAATAATGGCCTTCCTCAAAACTGTTGTTTTGGTAACCCGGCACGTCGCGATAGACATGGAACTGCACATAGTCGAAGGCGGTTTCGAATAGTGAGCCGGCCTTCAACTGGTTTTGGATGGTTGCCAGCGGCGTGCGGCGGAATGGAACCAACTCGGTTTCCGCCAGAAACGTCCGGCGAACCAGGCTCCGCCAGGTCCCGTCGGCGACGTCGATCCGGAACGGCAGTGTGTTGAGAAAGAGGCCGATGAGTCGCTCGCCGTCAGTAACCTGGGGCCTGCCATTGGACACCAGGCCGGTGATAATATCCGATTGGCCGGCCAGAAAACTCATCACCCGGCAATGGGCGGCCAGCAAGACCGTCCGCAAAGGCACGCCGCTGGATTGCGCCAACTGCTTCAACCCTTCAAAAACCTTTTCATCAATGTCGATTTCCGGCCCGCGAACCTGTTCCACACCTCTTTTACAAAGGGCCTTTGGCCAACGCGGCAGGGTCTGAATGGTTGGATTCTGCAGTTTCCGGTTCCAAAAATCGCGCATCTTTTCGGAGTCGATCACCGCCCGCTCCAATCGGATGAACTGGGCATAGGAGACCTGCGGCGCAACAATCACCCGTTCACTACCCTGGGAAAGCCCGGCATGATAATCCTGGAACAATTCGGCAACCATCACGGCCAGGCTCCAGCCGTCCATGATGCTATGATGGAAACTGACGATGAATTGAAATGACGCTTCGCCATGGCGCTGGACTTGCAGCCGCACAAAAGGCGCTTGTGTCCAGTCGAAGGGCCTCCGTTTTTCGGCATTCACCCAATCCACCAGCGCCTGATGCTGTTGTTCCGCCGTCAAGTGGCGCAAGTCATCCATTTGCAGCGGGATGAGGCTTTTCTTATGGACCAGTTGCAGCGGCTCCGAATAACGCCCAACATCAAACGAGGTCCGGAAAATGGCGTGCCGGCTGACCAGGCGTTCGACAGCCTTTTGCAAGGCATCCAAATCAAACGGGAGGTTTAACCGGAAACTGAACACGTCGTGGAAGATGGCGGATGCCGGATTGCCCTGGCTGTGGAAAAGCATCCCGGTTTGCAACATGGCCATGGGATAAGCGTCCTGCAAGCCGTCCGGCAATTTTGACCTGTCTGCCGGCGCGAGCAGCTCGAATGGTTGCAGCGGGGATAGTGCATCTTCATTTTCGGTTGCCGACGATCTGACCAGTGCATAAATGGTCAGAGAACTAAACAATGTTTGCAGGGAAAGCTTGAATCCCTTGTGCTGCGCGCGCGCCAGCACCTGGATGCTGCGAATTGAATCGCCGCCCAGTTCAAAAAAATTGTCATGCACACCAATTTCATCGGTCTCCAGAACCTCGGCCCAAATCTCCGCCAGGACTTTCTCCTCCGGGGTGGCAGGCGCGACGTACGGCGTCTGCATGGCCGGACGCTGACGTCCCGGCGGCGGGAGCGCCTTGCGATCCACCTTGCCGTTGACCGTCAGCGGCAGCCGCTCCAGGAAAACGAAGGCGGCGGGCACCATGTACTCCGGCAGGATCTTGCCCAGAATCTGGCGTAACGACGTAACGGTGGGAAACTGGTCACGGCAAACGAGATAGGCCACCAACCGCCGCTCTCCGCCCTTGGCTTCACGCGGGACCACCACGCTCTCACAGACGTCCGGATGGCGGTTCAACGCCGATTCCACTTCGCCCAACTCGATGCGGAAACCGCGAATCTTCACCTGCTGATCGATCCGCCCCAGGTATTCCAGATCGCCATCCGGCAGCAGACGTGCCAGGTCGCCCGACCGATACAGTTGTCCTCCGGCCGCGCCGCGAAAAGGATGAGGAATGAAGCGGTGAGCGGTGAGCTCAGGTCGATTGAGATAACCGCGGGCAACACCGGGACCACCCACCCAGATCTCGCCAGGCACGCCGGCGGCCACGGGTTTTTGTTCCTCATCCAACAGGAGCACCTCGAGATCCGGAATTGGACAGCCAATCACACTGCCCGAGCCGGCGTCCAGATCGCGCTGGGCGATCGGCCGGTAGGTGACGTGAACGGTGGTTTCAGTGATGCCATACATGTTCACCAATTGCGGGCAAACATCACCGTGACGATCGAACCATGGCGCCAAACTTTGAAGTTCCAGCGCTTCACCGGCGAAAATGATCAAACGCAAAGCGAGCGCTTTGGGCGTGGCCATTTCGGCCTCCGCCCGCATCAATTGGCGGAAGGCGGAAGGAGTCTGGCTCAATACTGTGACGTTTTGCGCCGCCAGCAATTCATAAAAGGCCTGGGGTGAGCGGGTGGTCAGATAAGACGCCACCACCAGCTTGCCGCCGTGCAACAGCGCCCCCCACATTTCGAAGACCGAAACGTCGAAGGCGAAGGAGTGAAACAGACTCCAGGTGTCCTTTTCCGAAAAGTGAAACCAGCCCGCGGTCGCGTCAAACAGGCGGATCACATTGTGGTGAGTGATAATCACCCCCTTGGGCCTGCCCGTGGAACCTGAGGTGTACATGACATAGGCGGCGTTGTCGGGCGTGATAGCGGTCGAAATATTTTGTGCCGACAGCCCGCCCGTCAGGGGTTCCCGGCCGACATCCTCCGCGTAAATTACCCGCCCGCCGCAAGGGGGCAGGGCGTCACGGAGCTTTCGCTGGGTCAGCAACACCTTGGCCTGGGAATCTTCCAACATGAATTTCAGGCGATCGGCCGGATACGCCAAATCGATGGGAACGTAGGCTCCTCCCGCTTTCA
>JAQGPA010000152.1 GCA_028293325.1 Pedosphaera sp.
ATTTGTGTCGCGCTTACAGCGCTTGGAGGAGTACGGATGGTTTACCTGGGCCTGCGCTCGCCGGTGCTCGCTCCAGCCCAGGCTATCACATGGCGGGCTTTCAGCCCTCGCACGGGGTCCTGGCGGAGGTTTTTATGACCAAGGCGAAACAAGGTGCGACAGGGCTGGTTAAGGTAATACTAAGATGTTTTTTTATGGGGTGCTTGCGCACGGGTCACCTTGGGGATCCGCCTTCGCCAAGACTACGGCGGACAGGATGGCGGACAGGATGGCGCACGGCCAATATGAAGAAGGGCATTAATAATATGCGAAGCTTTCGCAATGGGTGTGTCGGCCCGGCTGGGGCTGGGAGTGTTCGATTGGGTTTGGATTTAGAAGCGGAAGTTCCAGTCGTGGGTGGAGTATTTGGCTTGGGCGAGGTCGCGGATGGCGTCGGTTGGGACTTGGGGCAGGGGCTCGGTAGCGTGCCAAGCGGTTTGGAGGGCTTGCTTTACGAGTTGGGGGGCGAGGTTCAGGTTGGTGAGGAAATCGGTGTGCGAGCGCTGCTGGCGGTAATCGGGTTGCTTGGAGGGCATGCGGAGGAATTTTTCGATGAGCGGGAGGTCGAATTGGAGGAGGAAGGTCCCGTGGAAAATGAGGGACTTACGTTTGCGGCGCTGGGCGTTGCCGGAGAATTTGAGGTTGCCGGTGGCCAGATCGGTATGGCCGTGGATTTGGACTCCGGCTTGAAGGAGAGGGGCCAAGGCGGTTTGCTGGCGTTGAAGAATGAAGTCGTTGGTCCCGGTGATGGTGGCCAGCGGGCCGGATTCGGGGATGCGCAGGATGAGGGAGTAATTCAGGCAGCCGATGCCTTGGAGGACGGTGCCGCCGCCGCTGCAACGCCGAAAAACCCCGATTTGGTGCGCCTCACAGGCAGGCAAATTGGCTTCGACGGCAGCATGATTGGCGTAACCGAGGACTACAAAGGGGGATTGCGGCTCCCAAAAACGGAGGATTTCGCCCTCCAAACCGGCGTCGCAGAGATCGAGCAAAATCTCATCGCAGGCCAGGTTTTCGGCCGGCGTCGGGAGAGTCAAATCAATATATTTCATTGTGCAAAGGTTATGCTAATATATCCTCTCGGTCTTTCGCGGCTAAGAATCTTGTCTAATGTGACCTGATTGTTGTAATCTTATATAGTATTGAGCGTTTAACGACGGCTGATTCAAAGAATACGTAACTCTGGTGCAAGCAACAAAGTGAAATTACAGAAAGAACAACCTAAAAATTCGTCATCCGAGGTGAAGTCCCACGCCCCGACGGGGCGGCCGGCGAATGGCGCTGACATGAAGGACTGGTTTGAATCCCTGGAGCCGGCGTTGGAATACGTCTTAAAAAGCCAGGAACCGGAGAAGACCGCGCGATTTTTGGAGAAGCTGGTGGTGCGGCTGCGGGACCAGGGGATTAAAATCCCGCATGTCGTCAGCACGCCGTACATCAACACGATCCCGGTCGAGAAGCAGCCGGATTATCCCGGCGACTGGCAGACCGAAGTAAGGATCAAGAGTTATATCCGCTGGAACGCCATGGCGATGGTGGTGAATGCCAATCGGCTGCATGACGGTTTGGGCGGCCACATTTCCACGTTTGCGTCCTCCGCCACGTTGTATGAAGTGGCGTTCAACCATTTTTTCCGCGCTCGGCAGGGCGAGTTCCCGGGCGACATTGTTTATTTTCAAGGTCATGCTTCGCCGGGCGTGTATGCGCGCGCGTTTCTGGAACGCCGCCTCGATGAAAATCATTTGCAGAATTTTCGGCAGGAGTTGTCGAAGGGTGGCGGGCTTTCCTCGTATCCGCATCCGTTTTTGATGCCGAATTTCTGGCAGTTCCCGACGGTGTCGATGGGGTTGGGACCGATCATGTCGATCTATCAGGCGCGGTTTAACCGGTATTTGCGGGCGCGCGGCATCATCAAGGGCGAAGAGCCGAAAGTTTGGTGCTTTATTGGTGACGGCGAGACGGATGAACCGGAAACGCTGGGTTCGATCACGCTCGGTTCCCGCGAGAATCTCGATAACCTGGTTTGGGTCATCAACTGCAACCTGCAACGACTGGATGGTCCGGTGCGCGGCAATGGGAAGATCATCCAGGAATTGGAATCGCTTTTCAACGGGGCAGGCTGGAACGTCGTCAAGCTGATTTGGGGTTCCGACTGGGACGAATTATTGTCGCGGGACAAGACCGGCTTGCTCATCAAGCGGATGGGCGAAGTGGTCGATGGCGATTACCAGAAATATTCCGTGGAGCCGGGCAGCTATACGCGCAAACATTTCTTTGGCAAATATCCCGAGTTGCTGCAGTTGGTGAATCATTTGACCGACGAGCAGATTCGCAAGTTGCTGCGCGGCGGCCATGACACCCGCAAAGTCTATACGGCTTATAAAGCGGCAATGGACCACAAAGGAACGCCGACGGTTATTTTGGCCAAGACCGTGAAGGGTTACGGATTGGGCGAAGCGGGCGAAGGCCGCAACATCACGCACGGGCAGAAAAAGCTGAATGAAAAGGAACTGCGCGAGTTCCGGGCGCGTTTCGGCATTCCGATCAGCGATGAAGAAGTGGTGGAGACGCCGTTTTATCGGCCGGAGCTGAACAGCAAAGAGACCAAATATCTTTTGGAACGGCGCAAGAAGCTGGGCGGATTTCTGCCGGCGCGCATTGTCACGGCGCCCAAACTGGAAGTGCCCAAGGCGGACTTTTTTGCCGAGTTGCTCAAGGGCGGCAGTTCTGCCTCCACGACGATGGCGTTCGGACGGTTGCTCGGACGGTTGCTCAGCAATAAAGCGATCGGGCGGCAGATTGTGCCGATCATTCCGGATGAAGCGCGCACGTTTGGGTTGGACGCGCTGTTCAAGGAAGTGGGCATCTACGCGCACAAAGGTCAGCTTTACGAGCCGGTGGATAAGGAATCGTTGCTCTATTACAACGAGACCAAGGATGGCCAGATTTTGGAAGAAGGAATCACGGAAGCGGGGTCGATGGCGGATTTCATTGCCGCCGGCACGGCGTATGCCACGCATAGCGTGAACATGATTCCGTTTTATATTTATTATTCCATGTTCGGCTTCCAGCGCATCGGCGACCTGATGTGGCTGGCGGGTGACATCAAGGCCAAAGGATTTTTGTTGGGCGCGACCTCGGGCCGGACCACGCTGAACGGCGAAGGTTTGCAGCATCAGGACGGGCATAGCTTGCTGATCGCCAGTTCGATTCCGACGCTTTACACCTACGACCTGGCATTTGGCTATGAGCTGGCCACGGTCATTGCGGATGGTTTGCACCGGATGTACGAGGAGGGCGAAGAAATCTTTTATTACCTGACGCTGTACAATGAGAAGTATCTGATGCCGCCGATGCCAGAAGGTGTTCGCGAAGGCATCCTGAAGGGATTGTACAAATTCAAGTCCGGGCCGGAGAAGTTAAAGCATAAGGTGAACATTTTCGGCAGCGGTCCGATTATCAACGAAGCATTGAAAGCGCAGACCATTCTGGCCGAGAAGTATGGCGTGAGCGCGGATGTTTGGAGTGCGACCAACTACAAATGGCTGCGGAACGATGCGTTGAACACGGAGCGTTGGAACATGCTGCATCCGACCGAGACGCCCAAGCAGTCGTATATCGAAACGCTTTTGGAAAAAGAAAAGGGACCGTTCATAGCGGTTTCCGACAACATGAAAATTGTGCCCGACCAGATTGCGCCGTGGGTGCCGGGCGGTTTGACGACCCTGGGCACGGACGGATTTGGCCGCAGCGACACCCGCGAAAACCTGCGCCGCTTCTTCGAAGTGGATGCCGAGATGATCGTCATCGCCACCCTCAACGCTCTCGCCACGAAAGGCGCTCTCGAAAAGAAGATTGTCGAGAAGGCCATCAAAGACTTAAATGTCGACCCGGAAAAAGTGCATCCGGTGATCCTCTAAAAAGTTTCAGGACATTGGCAGCAGATTGAATCAGAATATTTATGGACGTAAAACTTCCTAATCTTGGTGAAGGGGCCGATTCAGGCACCGTGGTCGGACTATTTGTAAAAGAGGGCGACCGGATTGAAAAAGACCAGCCCCTGTTGGAGTTGGAAAATGAGAAGGCGGTCGCCACCATTCCGTCCACCGCCGCCGGTGTGATTACGAAATTGTTTGTCAAGACCGGTGATAAAATCAGCGCCGGCAGCCGTATTATTTCCGTTGAGGAATCCGGTGGTGGCGCTCCGGCTGCGGTCAAGCCACGCGCGGAAGCGCCGGCCAGGCGGGCCGTTGCCGCACCTGAACCGGTGGAAGAAGGTGTCGAAGAAGAAGTGACGGAGGAAGCAGAGGAACCTGTGAGCCATGCCAATAATGGCGATGTTGCCGCTTCGCCTTCCATTCGGAAGATGGCGGGGGATTTGGGCATCGACCTGACCAAAGTTCGGGGCAGCGCCCGCGGCGGACGCATTATGATCGGGGATGTCCGGTCATACATCCAACGGCTCATCCGAGCCGCGCAACAACCCAAGGGAGCAGCTCCGGCAGCGGCCAAGCCAGTGGCTGAACGGATTGATTTCTCGAAGTGGGGTGAAATTTCCAAGAAGCCGATGACTTCCTTGCGGAAGATCATCAGCCGCCGCATGACGGAGAACTGGACCACAATTCCGCACGTCACACAATTCGATGACGCGGATGTGAGCGCGGTGCTGGAGTTGCGCAAGAAATATGCCGCAGCTTATGAGAAGCAAGGGGCGCGTTTGACGCTCACGCCTTTCGTGCTTAAAGCGGTGGCGGCAATGCTGAAGCAGCATCCGATTTTTAATGCGAGTCTCGACGAAGTGGCGGAAGAGATCGTGTACAAGGAATATTATCACATCGGCATTGCGGTGGATACCGAGGCCGGGTTGATCGTGCCGGTCATCCGCGACGTGAACAAAAAGAGCCTGGTTGAGCTGTCGAAGGAATTGGAAGATTTGGCGAAGAAGGCGCGTGACCGCAAAGTTTCCGCCGAGGAACTCAAAGGCGGGACGTTCACGATCTCCAATCAGGGCGGCATTGGCGGGGCGCATTTTACGCCGATCGTCAACAAACCGGAAGTGGCCATTCTTGGCCTGGGACGCGGTTCGCTGAAGCCCGTGGTGAAGAACAACGTGATTGAGCCGCGCATAATGCTGCCCATCGGTTTGTCCTACGATCATCGCGTCATTGACGGCGGCACAGCGGCGCGTTTCACGGTGGACCTGATCAAGGCGCTGGAGAATTTTAAGGAAGAGGACGTGAAGATTTGAAGCGAGTGAGCGCGCGAAATTCAATGCGACAACACTCCAAGACTCCATTTTACCAATCATAGACATGGAACCAACTAAAACTGAAATCGTGGTGGTAGGCGGCGGCCCGGGCGGTTACACGGCGGCTTTTTATGCCGCGGACATGGGCAAAAAAGTCATTCTGATCGAGCGGGACAAGCGGCTCGGCGGGGTTTGCCTGAACCGCGGGTGCATCCCGTCCAAGGCCCTGCTGAATGCGGCGCACACGATAACGGCGGCAAAGGAATCGGCGCATCGCGGAATTACGTTCGAACCGCCGAAGATTGATCCGGGGCAATTGCGGGCGTGGAAGAGTTCGATTGTGGAGAAGCTCTGCGGGGGCATTGCGATGCTGGCGTTGAAGCGCGGCGTGCAGGTGATTCATGGGCGCGGTTATTTTGAGGATTCGCAGACGTTGCGCGTCGAGACCGAGCATGGGCAACAATTTATCAAGTACGAGCAGGCGATCATTGCGACCGGATCCAAGGCGGCATTGCCGAAGGCATTTGACCTGGGCAATCCGCGGGTGATGACTTCGACCGAGGCACTGGAAGTGGAGGACATTCCGGAAAACCTGCTGGTGGTGGGTGGCGGATATATCGGCATGGAATTGGGGACGGTGTATGCGACGCTGGGCAGCAAGGTGGTGATGGTGGAAGCGTTGGACTTCATTTTGCTGGGCGCGGACCCGGATTTGGCGCGGCCCGTGATGGCGTATGCGAAGAAGGCGTTCAAGGAAATCCGCCTCAAGTCCAAGGTGTTGAAAATGGCCACGAGCGGAAAGCAGGTCAAAGTGGAAGTGGAATTCGAGGGCGAGAAGAAAGAGGAATTTTATGATCGCGTGCTGGTGGCGGTGGGGCGCGTGCCCAATGCGGGAGACATGGGGCTGGAAAACACCAAGGTAACCCAGGACGAGAAGGGCTTTATCAAGGTCAATGAGAAGCAGCAGACCACGGATGAATCCATTTACGCAATTGGGGACATTGCCGGGGGAATTTTGCTGGCGCATAAGGCGTTTCGCGAGGCACGGATTGCGGTGGAGGTGATTACCGGCGAGACGGAGAGCGTGGGGAAATTTGTGGTGCCGGCGGTGGTCTTCACGGATCCGGAAGTGGCCTGGTGCGGTCTGACGGAAGCAGAGGCGAAGGAAAGGGGCATTGAGGTGGAAGTCGCCAAGTTTCCATGGGGAGCATCGGGTCGGGCAATGACTTTTGATCGGACGGATGGTCTGACGAAGTTGATTATTGATCCGAAGACCGAGCGGATTTTGGGTGTGGGAATTGTGGGGGTTGGGGCAGGGGAATTAATCGCGGAAGGCGTGGTGGCGGTGGAAATGGGTGCCACGGCGAAGGATTTGGCGTTGTGCGTCCATCCGCATCCGACCTTGTCGGAAACGGTTATGGAAGCCGCGGAAGTGTTTTATGGTCATGCCACCCACACGCTCTCGCGAAAGAAAGTGGAAGCTTGAGGGGGTGGAATTTGATTGAAAGTTGTTGAAATCAAATTCCAAGGGCATAGTATCATCGTCTTGCCAGGTCTAACGGCCGGGCGGAATGGTTCGGGACGTAGCGTAGCTTGGTAGCGCGTCTGAATGGGGTTCAGAAGGTCGTGAGTTCAAATCTCACCGTCCCGACCATTTTATATTTCAGAGGTTAAAGAGGAGAGTGCTTTCACAAGTTAGCGATGCCAGTCAGTTTACAAAGCTGATTTTGTGGTTTAGACTCCTTTGCCCAAAATAAATGGGCCGGCAAAAACAGAAACTGGCAAGGAGCGCATTAGTTATGACCGACCATGTTCAAAGGACAAGACAGCATGACGTGTTGTTCGGGATAAGAAGATCGGTTCGTTACCACGCGCGGCGGCGACGTTTTTTTGATCGATTGCGAAAGGGTATTGTTTTTCTGACCGTGGTTACAGGAGTGGCAACGCTAGTGTTGCTTTTATCGCATGTGCCTCCGGTCTGGTCCATGGTGACCGCCGTGTTGGTGAGTTTGTTTGGCACCATTGACCTGATTCTTAATACCGCGGAAGGTGCACGGGTTCACGGGGAACTGATGCGAAAATTCATGGAACTTGAAATGGGAATTGTTCTGATAGGTGAAAGTCTGAGCGATCAGCAATTGCGGGAGTTCGCGAGCCAACGTTTGCGGATTGAGTTGGAGGAACCTCCGATCATGCGCGTTCTAGATTGCGTCTGTCATAATGAGCTGGTTCAAGCCATGGGGCAGGGCAAGGAATATGAAGTGAGACTTACCGTAGCCCAAAGATTTTTTGCGAATTTTTTCGACATTTGTCCAGGTGAAATCAGGGCTGTTCCATATGGCAATATTTTCAGTGGAGAGCCTGCCACCAGGTGAATAGGACGAACGCAATTACGGCAAGTCCCGCGAGCAGATTGAGTTTCGGGCTTTGCAGCACCCACACAGGAGCGGAACTCAGCGCGAGGCCAAAGATCAATCCGGCCAGAAAGCCGCCGAGATGCGCGACAAAATCGGACCCAGGGGACAAGCCCAATAGCAGGAACAACATGATTCCCGCCACCATTCCTCCCAGTAAATACTTTGCGGGTAGGCGGGGCGCTTGCTTAAGGGGCACGGATTGAGCGGTAAGCAGTCCCAATGCGCCCATGATCATCCCCGATGCTCCGAGACCGTAAAACGGGCTGGCGTTGAGCATCAGTGAAGCAACATTCCCGGCGGCACCGGCCAGGTAAGCGGC
>JAQGPA010000157.1 GCA_028293325.1 Pedosphaera sp.
CGGGTGCCGGTTAAAACGTCCTTTGAATACCATTTTCGGCGCGGAAGCTGGATTAAATATCATGATTGAATTAATTCAGTTTCCCTGGAGTCCTTTTTGCATCGTCCAAAGGCGGATTTTGGAGTATTCCGGTGCGCATTTCAAGGTGGTCAATGTTTCCAGCGGCGACCGGTCGGTGGTCTGGCGCATGACGCGGCATCGTTATTACGCGGTGCCGGTGCTCCGGGATGGGCGTCGGGTGGTCTTCGAGACGGATAACGATTCCCAAGTCATTGCCAAATACCTGGATGTTAAGTTGCAGTTGGGCTTGTTTCCGCGGGAGTTGGATGGGTTGCAATCGATCTTGTGGCGGGCGATTGAGAACGAGATTGAGGACCTGACTTTCCGGCTGAATGACATTTACTGGACGGAAATGGTGCCGCATGCGGATCAGTTGACTTTTTTGCGGCACAAGGAGCGCAAATTTGGCCGGGGCTGCCTGGACCAATGGCGGCGGGACCAGAAAACGTTGGTCGGGGAATTGACGCGTCGGCTGGTGCCGTATGAGCAGATGCTTTTAAAACAACCCTTTTTGCTGGGAGAGCGGCCACGGTTTGTGGACTTCGAGCTTTACGGCATGTTGGGCAACTTCCTTTACACAGACCATTACCGACTACCGGCGGCGCATACGCGGCTGCATCGGTGGTATCGGCGAATGGACAAAATTAAATTCGAAAAAATCACACGTGAAAAACTACGTTCTTGACACCAATGTTTTGCTGCATGACCCAAACAGCCTGCTTAACTTTGAGAACAATAATGTTCTAATACCGATCGAGGTGATCGAGGAGATCGACCGGTTTAAAAGGGAATCCACCGAGCTGGGCCAGAACGCGCGAACGGTATCACGGACGCTGGACGCTTTGCGCGGCAAGGGGAGCTTGAGCGAAGGGGTGGCGCTGGCGAACGGCGGCCGGCTGCGGATTATTTTTGAGAAGAAGAGCGGCGGGGTGAATCCGCAGGTGCTATTTGGCAACAACACGGTGGACAGCCGCATCGTGGCGCTGGCGCTGGGGGTGCAGAAAGCGCAGCCGAAAAACTCGACGGTGCTTGTGAGCAAGGACATTAATTTGCGGATCAAGGCGGATGCGCTGGGATTGCAGGCGGAGGATTACGAGACCGACCGGGTTTTGATCAAGGACCTGTACACCGGGATGCTGGAGATGACGGTGAGCGCGGAGAAGATCGCGTCGTTTCGCACGAACGGCGAGGTGGACCTGAACGGCGGGGCGCAATATTTTCCGAACGAATATTGCACGTTGTTCGAGGAGGGGAATCCGAAGCGGACGGCGTTGACGAAGGTGGATGCGACGGGGAAGAAGCTGGTGCCGATCATCGACAGCCGCGAGGGGACATGGGGGATCAAGCCGCGGAACCGGGAGCAACATTTTGCGTTTGACGCGCTGCTGGATGACCGGGTGAAGCTGGTGACGCTGATGGGCAAGGCGGGCACGGGCAAGACGCTGATGGCGATGGCGGCGGGGTTGAAGAAGACGGTGCTGGACCGGGAATTCCGGCGGTTGGTGGTGGCGCGCCCGACGATTTCCATGGGCAAGGAGCTGGGCTTTTTGCCGGGGTCGCTGGATGAGAAGCTCGCGCCGTGGATGCAGCCGATTCATGACGCGCTGGAGATGTTGAGCGATTTGAACATGGGCCATGAGCATCGGCGCAGCAACGATTTGATGCGGTCGGGGAGCATCGTGGTGGAGGCGTTGAGTTATATCCGCGGACGGAGTATTGCGCATCAGTTCATGGTGATCGATGAGGCGCAGAACCTGACGCCGCTGGAAGTGAAGACGATCATCACGCGCGTGGGGCATGGAACGAAGATCGTGTTCACGGGCGACCCGTACCAGATTGACAATCCGTATGTGGATTCGTCATCGAACGGGTTCAATTACATCATCAGCAAATTCCGCGGGGAAGCGGTGGCGGCGCATATCGAGCTGCAAAAAGGCGAGCGGTCGGAGTTGGCCGAGCTCGCGGCGAATTTGCTTTGAGCTGAGACGGTGAAATTTCCGCCAATTTCAATTTATTTGGCGGTGAGGACGACGTAGTTGCGTTTGCCTTTGCGCAAGAGCAGGTACTTGCCGAAGAGGAGGTCGCTGGCAGTGACGGCGCGCTGGAAATTGGCTTCGCGGATGTTGTTGAGATACGCGCCGCCGCCTTCGATGTCTTTTCGCGCCTGACCTTTGGAAGGAGACAAACCGGAATGGACGAGCAGATCAACGAACGGAAGGCCGGGGCCGGCGAGCTTGGATTGTTCGAGGTCCTTGGAAGGGACTTCGCCGACGATGTCGTTGAAGGTGGCTTCAGAAATACCGGCGAGTTCGCCGCCGAAAAGAATTTCACTGGCGCGAATGGCTTCGGTGGTGGCGTCGGGGCCGTGGATGAGATCGGTGACGGATTTGGCGAGGGCTTTGTGGGCTTCGCGCGCGCCGGGGTTTTCCGTGTGCAATTTTTCCAGGGCCGCAATTTCTTCGTGGCTGAGGACGGTGAAATATTTGAGATAACGGATGACGTCGCGGTCATCGGTGCGGATCCAGAACTGGTAGAAGCGATAGACGCTGGTGCGTTTGGGATCAACCCAGATGGCGCCGGAGACGGATTTGCCGAACTTGGAGCCGTCGGCATTGGTGATGAGCGGGAGGGTGAGGCCGAAGACGTGCGCGCCGAGTTTCTTGCGGCAGAGGTCGCTGCCGGCGGTGATGTTGCCCCATTGATCGCTACCGCCGATTTGCAACTCGCAGTTGAATTCCTGCCGGAGGTGATAAAAATCAAATGCCTGCAGCAGCATGTAGCTGAACTCGGTGTAGCTGATGCCGGCATCGCGGTCCTCCATGCGGGCGCGAACGCTTTCCTTGGCGATCATCATGTTCACGGAAAAATGCTTGCCGATGTCGCGCAAGAAATCGAGGAAGGTGACGGGAGCGGTCCAGGTGGCGTTGTCGAGGAGGCGGGCGGGATTGGTTTGCGTGTTGAAATCCAGGAGGCGTTTGAGCTGTTCCTTGACGCTGGCGATGTTGGCGGTGAGGGCTTCGGGGGTCAGGAGCTGGCGCTCGGCGGTTTTGCCGCTGGGGTCGCCGATGGAACCGGTGGCGCCGCCGGCGAGGGCGATGGGATGATGGCCGAGGAGTTGAAAGCGGCGAAGCGCGAGCAACGGCACGAGGTTGCCGACGTGGAGGCTGTCGGCTGTGGGGTCGAAGCCGGCATAGAGCGTGATGGGAGCGGAACTGAGCCGCTTGAGCAATTCCGTTTTGTCGGTGCAATCGGCGACGAGGCCGCGCCATTCGAGTTCTTCGTAGATATTCATCCGCAAGCGGAAGTTATCGCGATTGGAGGCAACGGGCACAAGCGGAAAGTCGCTTGCCAACCGAGGGGGGCTGGCGAAGAATTGGGGTCAAGGACATCAACCAGCCATGCAGAAACCAATAACTAATAAAATGAAAACCTTTGTAAGCATATTGTTTTTCGTCGGGATGACACGATTGACCATTGTCGCGGGAGACAGTTTCTCCGGCGGGCGGTTCAACGAGCAATCGACTGCTGTCAGCCTAATCAAGAAAGCGGATTACATTTCGGTTCCGATCACCATTTCGAGCAGCCAGGGCGATCCTGTGCTGCGGTTGGAAGAAATGGGCCGGGCAAGAAAACTGCTTGTGAAAGGGGCGGAGGAAAGCAAGGAGTTCCAAGTGTATTCCAAATGGTTTATGGGCGGGTCGGGCGGGGGCTCCAGTTGGTCGTCGGCTCCGTACTCGGAGGATTCAAGTTTTCAGATGCAACTTTTATTTTCGCTCGCTTCGACAACGAATGAAGTTTTTCAGGAAATGATAAAAATTCGACAATTTATAAGCGGCATCAAACCGCCGGGGAAGGCAACCTTTACGCTAGGCGGGCCAAGTTTGGTGGTGGGAAATACCGCGCAATACCGGAAGGAACTGGTCGCAAAAATCGGCGCAGATGTGCGTGAGTTGAAAGAGGCGTTGGGCACTTCCGGCAGGGTCTCGATCTCCGGTTTTGAAAACCCGATCACCAGCCGGCCAATTGATGATCAGCAGGTGGAAATCTTAATGCAATATCATGTTGAGATTCAAACAGCCGAAAAATGAAAATGGATTGGCCAGCCAAGGTTTATCGCCTTTTAGAGCAGCGGGATGAGGATGGAGATTTCCTGGCGGCCGGGCGGTTTGGGGCGGGATTGGAGCTGGCCTTTGAAGCGGCGGATGATTTCGAAGGCGGCGAGGAGTGCGGGCCGTTCGGGAGTGACGGGCGTCTCGTCCGAGACGAGCATTTGGTCGGAGCGATAGGCGAGGGTGATTTGGAAAAGATGGAGCGGGCGGCCGGGATTCGGATTGGGTCCATGCCAGACGATGGGGAAAGCGGCGGGGCCGGAAGCGAAATGGACTTCACCACCGCGGGTGGCCTGGGTTTCGCGGGCGATTTGCCAAACGGCAGCGGTGAGCCAGCGAGGTTGGACTTTGACCTGACCGGTCAAGGCGGTGGCGGGAAGAGTGGCGCGCCAACCGGGAGCGAGTCCGGCGGCTTGGGCGATGATGTCGGTCTGTTCGCTGATGTCGAAGGGAAAAGTTTGATTGTGGACCGCTTGTTGGAGCGGGAGACATTGGCCGAGGAGTTTGCCGGCGGAGTTGGCGGAAACGCTGATGGCCTGGATGGCTTTTTGGAGGTCGGCGGGATTACCATTGGCGGTGCCGGCGTATTCGGCGTTACCGACGATGCCGCTGATCAGACTGGAAAGTTCGTGAATGACGCGCGCGCTGATGGCCCCAGAGATTTCCAGCGGCGAGAGCGGGGCGATGGCGTTTTCGTTTTCTTTCATCGGAGTATGGATAAATTGTTTCAGCCGCAATCAGGTTTGGAGGCTCTGGAATTCAGCGATGATGCCTTCCAGATCGGCGGGTTGCAGGTTGGGGGCTTCGCGGCGCGTCAGGATGGCGATGCAAATGCCGTCCGAGCGAACGGAGCCATAAACGAAATAATTCTCATACACCCAACGAATAAGCCCGGCGGGAAAGTGATTGGTATTGAGAATTTGAAAAGTATCAGCCAAACAGCGGCAGGCGTGTTCGAGGGCGACGGGGGAGAATTGCGGCGACTGGCTGCGCGTAAAAGTTTTGCGGTCGGGAGCACGAATGCCGCAGGCGAGAAGGCCGGCGGTCTTCATTTTTTCAGTCAACCAGTTGTTGATGTGCTCTTTCATGGAGTTGAATGGGCTTCGCCGTTGAGTCCGGATTGCGCGCGGGTGGCGCGGATGAAAATGCCGCGGTCGGCTTTAACCTGGGCAATGACGCGATGACGTTCACCTTCCATTTCGAGGCGGTCAAAAACGCCAAGGTTGAGACCCTCGCCAAGTTGCGCGGATTTCTGGGAAAGGAATTCCAAAAAGCTGATGCGGTCGTTGGCGTTGCCGCTTTTCCATTCGTAGAGGACTTCGCCTTTGGGCGAGCAGACCACCAGTTCGTCAATGCGCGCGGGGCGATTGGCGAGTTGGGAGGGAACGGAGACGGTCGGCGCGGGGGCGAGTTGCGGCGCGCGCACGGGCGGTGCGGGCACGGGCATCTCGGGCGTCGGTTCCGCGGAGTCGGCGGAATCGTCAGCGCCGGATTGTGCGGCCTCGTCACGGGAGCGGGCGGCTTCCATGAGAAGAAATTCCCAACTGCCATCGATGCTTTGCTGGGACGGTTCGGCGAAAGGCTTGAGGGTGAAATCGCCGACTTTGAGAGAAAGAATTTTGTTAAGGGCGGCTTCACCATTGCGGTCACCGATTTCGGCGTGGATGAGGCTGCCGTCCTTGACGTAGATTCTACCGGTCCATTTACCGGCGACGATTTCGAGGATGGAGGAGTTGCGATTCAGGCACTCCATCTGGATAACGTCTTCGAGGCTGACCTGGCGAAGGACGCCGCGAAAGCCGGCGGTGACCTGTTTTTGACGGGCGAGTTCGCGCAGGGTGCTGTAAATGATTTCGAGGTCGCCGGGGTTGCGGGGTTTTTCGAGGAACAACTCGGCGCCGTGGTTGAGACAGGCGGTGCGGGAGGCGGCATCCGCGTAGGCGCTGAGAGTGACCTTCTGAACCGAGGGATATTTGCGGTTCATCAACGCGAGGAACTGGATGCCATCGACGACAGGCATCTGGATGTCCACGACGGCGAGGTCAATGGCCTGCTCCTGAAGGAGGAGGAGAGCCTTGCCGCTGTTCTGGGCAAGGAAGATTTGCCATTCGCCCTGGCTCCATTCGCCCATGACGCGTTCGATCATCTCCAGGAACTGGAGATTGTCGTCCACGAAGAGGACTTTTTTGGGACTGGTGGCGGCGTCAGGCATCAGCTTTGGTGTAAAAGGGATTTTAGTTTATCGGCGCGGCGTTTGTCATCGGGCGCGGGGGCCCAATTGAGATGGTTGAGAGCAAAGGCGGCAGCGCGGCCGACCCATTGGTCCTGGTCATCGAGAGCGGAGACGAGCGGACTCACGACGCGGTCATCGACGATGCGGCCCAGCGCTTCGGCGGCGGCCTGGCGGACGTCGCGGTCGAGGTCGCGCAAGGTGTCAGCGAGCAGGGTGATGGCAAGGTCGCGCTTTTGTTTGGCCGGGTCGATGATAAAGGAGGTTTCCAACGAGCGCTGGCGCATGTCGTTGATTTTGGCGAGCGTGTCGGCAGCGGATTGGGCGACCCAATATTCCTTGTTGTTGACGGCGGCTTCGAGCTCGGGGATTACGCTTTCAGCGCCGGGAGAGACTTCCCACTGGCGATCAATCTGGCGGAGCGACGCTTTGGCGGCCTGGCGGACGGAGCTGTTTTCGTCCTTGAGCGCGAGGACAAGCGGGCCGATGGAACGGGGTTCGGGGATATGGCCGAGAGCGGCGGCGGCGGTTTGGCGGACATCGTGGTCCTTGTCGGTGAGGGCCTGCCAAAGGAGTTGGGTGGCGCGATCATCCTTGATGCGGCCGAGGGCTTCGACGGAAAGTTTGCGGACGTCCCAGGAGGAATCGTTGAGGAGAGATTTGGCGATGGGATCCACGATGCGGGGATCACCCATGCGCCCCAGGGCTTCGACAGCGGCGGCACGGACATGATGATCACTATCCTGGAGACGGCGGAAAAGCGCGGCGCTGCATTCGGAGGCGCCGATTTGGCTGAGCGCCTCGACAGCGGCAACGCGGACATGGTTATCGTTATCCTCCAGCGCGGCTTCGAGCGGTTTGATGGCGCGCTGGTCGCCCGTCTTGCCGAGCGCGACAGCGGCGGCCTGGCGTTTGGGCGAGGTGATGTCTTCGAGGGCCTTGATGAGGAGTTGGACGGATTCCTTGCCGTAAGCGGCGGCTTCCTCATGCTGGCCGAGAGCGACGGAGCGGAGGACAAATTCGGTGTCAGTGTTGGGACGCCAACCGAGTGCGGAAAGGGAATTGGCGACATGAAAACGGACGTGATGGTTGGGGTCGCGGAGCGAGTTCAGGAGAGGATCGATGGCACGCTGGTCGCCGAGTTGGCGGAGAGCTTGAACGACTGCGGCGCGGACGTCGGGCTTCGGGTCATTGAGGGCGGCGGTGAGAGGAGCGAGGCTGCGCTCATCGCGAAGCGTGCCGAGCGCCTTGGCGGCGGCGGCGCGGACTTCGGAGTCTTCGTCTTCCTTGAGTGCTTCAGTGATGGGCTCCAGAACGGAGGCTTTGCCGGAAGCAGCCATCTCCTCGACCATGCGGATGCGGGTCTTGGAATCCTTGGACTTCAGACGTTGTAATTTCCACCAAAGCATTAGGTTCTTTTATTGCCAATTAATTTGACAGGCCGATGACCAGTATTCACCCAAAGCCGCCCGACGAGGGGCGGCAAGGCGAAAACGGTCAAATCATATCCAAGACTAAACTGTTGCTATCAAGGGGCTTAGTCTGAGCCACCTGAGGCGCTCTGTTTTTCATCGTTTCATGAGAAACCAGTTCAAAACGAGCCACTTACAGTTTAGCAGGTCATGTGCCTTTGGCTGGGCGAAGCGCAAACAGTTTATTCCTGAGGGGGCCAAGGAGCGGTGAAGGGACGAGTCCTACCTGCTAAGGCACGTGGGGCGGTCTTAGGCAACCCAATGCCCTCCCAAGCTTGGAACATGGCTGTAGCGGCCAGCCGAGTGGCCCCAGCGGCGTCAACCACGGGTTTTTCCCTAGTTACGCAAGACCGCTTTGCAGCGCACTTTGTTTTTGGTGAGGATCTCGAGGGTCCCGTCGTGATTGACCGGCACGCAAGTGATTCAGGTAACCACGGTGTTTGTCACCCGCGCAGGCGCTGGAGACCGCCCCTAACAAAGGAGAGATCAATATGCGCGCTGTTCAGCTCACGGCTTACGGCAACCCTGTCGAGGCTCTTAAGTATGTCGACGTTCCCGAACCCGAAGCTCCCGGCCCGAACCAGGTTCTCATCGGCGTCGAATTTTCACCCATCAACCCGAACGACCTACTGCTCGCAAACGGCATCTATGCATTGCGCCCCGCGCTTCCAACCGTCATCGGCAATGAAGGTGTCGGCCGCGTTCTTGATGTGGGTCCCGGGGTGCAGAAGGTCAAGCTTGGCGACCGGGTCCTGGCGCCGCTTTCCAGCTTCACCTGGAGGGAGCGAATGGTCATTTCCGCAGACGGCCTTTTCGCTCTGCCTCGTGACACGGACCCGCGCCAGTTGTCGATGCTGACGATCAATCCCCCGACCGCGGCGCTGCTGCTCAGCGAGTATGTCGACCTGAAGCCGGGCGAGTGGGTGGTGCAGAACGCCGCCAATTCCGGTGTCGGGCGGTGGGTGATCGCCTTCGCGAAAACGCGTGGCC
>JAQGPA010000208.1 GCA_028293325.1 Pedosphaera sp.
AGTTTTTTTATGGTCCTAGCGGACAGGTCCTTCCGGACGGGTCATTATGAAGACAAAATACAATGTTCCGAGTTCCGAGTTCGGCGTTCCGAGTTCCGAGTTGGGGGAGGAGAAACAGCCGCCCTCACCCCATTCCCTCTGCCGTCCGAGTGCTTCCGCACGGGTCATCAAGGGCGAAGATTGCGTTCGCGTATTTCGCGGTTCCATGCCTTGGGGCATGCAGGCTGCCAGCCTGCGATACAGCCGACTGCCAGTCGGCGCTACGTGTCCTTCCGGACGGGACACCAGGGGGCCGGAAGGTATCGGAAGGTAGTTTTTTTATGGGTGCTTGCGCACGGCCAATATGAAGATAAACACAGCGTCGTCGAACTGGTCCGCGCTGATGCCCTGGTTGACGGATTCGGTTTATCATCCATTTTAGTAGGAACAGTAAACGGTGCCATGGAAATGCTCGAAGGAACCACTCTGGCTGGAGGCGTGGAAATTCGCCGGCTCTACATTGCGGCGGGCCACAAATTTTTCGGCCACCATGGCAAACCAGCCGGCGAAAATCCAATCGTCGAGGTGGCGGAGCTGGAATGTGTCGCGGGGCGCGGCGTGCGAGGCGACCGCTTTTTTGACTTCAAGGAGAGCTACAAAGGCCAGATCACCTTTTTCGCCTGGGAAACTTACGAAGCGATTTGTCGCGCACTGGCCGTGCAGGATAAGCCGCTGTTCGCATTCCGGCGCAATGTGATTACCGCTGGTGCAGATTTGAACGAATGGATTGGCCGGGAGTTCCAAATTCAGGGCGTGAATTTTCGCGGTACGGAAGAATGCCGACCGTGCTATTGGATGGACCAGGCGTTCGCGCCCGGCGCGAATGAATTCCTGCAAGGGCGGGGCGGACTGCGGGCAGTAATTTTGAACGACGGCATTCTCCGGGTAGGTAATCAATGACACTAAGCGCCATTCTTCTCGCTGGCGGGCGTTCACGTCGCATGGGTGTGGACAAGGCGACTGTGCTGATCGCGGGCAAACCACTCTGGGAACGGCAACTTCGGATTTTAAGCGAGTTGTGGCCAGAGGCGCTCTGGGTTTCTGCCCGGGCTGTGCCACCTTGGTGCCCACCGGAGATTGAGGCCGTGTTTGACAGACCACCTTCCCGCGGGCCATTAAGCGGCTTGGCGGCGGGATTGCGTCGCCTCAAGACCTCGCACCTTGCCGTACTGGCAATTGACCTGCCGCAAATGACGTCGGAGCATTTGAACAAGCTTTGGGGTTTGGTGCGCCCTGGCGTGGGAGTCGTCCCTTTGCATGGCGATTACTTCGAACCTCTGTGCGCTGTTTATCCGGCGGAGGCGCTGGCCGCGGCAGAGGCAGCGCTCAAGGGCAGCGATGCGTCTCTTCAACATTTCGCGCAAACGCTGCTGCGCCAATCCCGGATCCGAGTTTATGATCTTACACCCGAAGAGTGGCCGCTCTACCTGAACGTGAATACACCAGCAGATTTGCCGGCAAAGGTTGGGGCCAGCAACCCAGTCAAGGTCGGTGTGGCCGACTCGCAGAAGACGGGTGCTTACCCCATACCGCCATCCTGGTTCTCAGGTAGCGTGAATGGAAGGTTGTAAGGTCATGGGCACGAGGCCGGTGCTCGACCAAGTGCCAGATTTGAAGGACTGATATGGAAGGCGATTCTCACGATGACGATCAACCTCTGGGAAACAGGGTTGATGCGCAACACTGGCCGAAAACCAATCAACGGCACCAATCCGAAGCCGACCGGCAGGAGATGCTGAAGACATGCGAGGAGAACGCCGCCGGCAATCCTCGATCACGGCAGGCGCAGCCTCCAATAGAAAAAAGAAAAGCCAGGATCGGCCACCACTCTGAAGCTGCCGCCGGCATCCCCGCCATTCTTAAGACGATGCAGTATGGGTTGGACCAAATGAGCGCGGACCACACGCTCAGAACTTTCCTTAAAATCAACCAAAAGGACGGATTCGACTGTCAAAGCTGTGCCTGGCCGAACCCGGATGGAAAACGTTTTATTGCGGAATTCTGTGAGAACGGGGCCAAGGCCGTTGCGTCGGAGGCAACAACCCGCCGGGTCGGGCCGGAGTTTTTTCAAAAATGGTCGGTTGAGGAACTGACCGGCCAATCCGATCACTGGCTCAATGAGCAGGGCCGTATTACCCACCCCATGGTTCTGCGGCCGGGGCGGCGTCATTATGAACCCATTGACTGGAGTGATGCCTTTGCGCTGATCGCGGACGAATTGAACCGGCTCGATTCGCCGAACGAGGCTGCCTTTTACACTTCCGGGCGCACGAGCAACGAAGCCGCGTTCCTCTACCAACTCTTTGTCCGCCAGTTCGGGACGAACAATCTGCCGGACTGTTCCAACATGTGCCATGAATCCTCCGGCACCGGGATGGTGGAGAGCATCGGCGTGGGCAAGTCCACGGTGACGTTCAGCGATTTCGACAAAACGGACCTCATCTTCATCATCGGCCAAAACCCGGGCACCAACCATCCGCGCATGTTGACCACGCTCCAGGACGCGAAGCAGAACGGCGCGAAGATTATTGCCATCAATCCGCTGCCCGAAGTCGGTTTGATGCGTGTCAAGAACCCCAACCCGCAGGAATATCCCAATCCGCTGGCCTATCCGGTGCACTTGTTGGGAAAAGCATTCAAGCTCGCCGACCTTTTCCTGCAAGTGCGCGTCAATGGCGACGTCGCGGTGCTCAAGGGCATCATGAAGTCGATCCTGGAAGTGGAGGAGCGCCGCCCGGGCGAAGTGCTCGACCACGAGTTCATCAAGCAGTACACTGCGGGGTTTGACGACTTTGCCGCCGATCTCCGCCGCACGAGTTGGGAGGAGATCGTGGAGCAAAGCGGAGTTCCAAAAGACCGGATTGGCGAGGCCGGTCAAATGATGGCAAACGCAAAGCGCATGATCGGCTGCTGGGCCATGGGGCTGACCCAGCACAAGAACGGAGTTGATAACGTTGAGGCTGCCATCAACCTACTGCTGCTGGGCGGCCACATGGGAAGGCCGGGGGCTGGGGCCTGCTGTGTGCGGGGACACTCCAACGTGCAAGGCGACCGGACCATGGGCATCTGGGAGCGGATGCCCCAGGGATTTCTGGATGATCTGGGACGAGAGTTCAATTTCACTCCGCCCTCAAAGCATGGTTGCGACACGGTGGATACGATCGAGGCGATGCACGAGCGGGCCATCAAGGTGTTCTTTGCCATGGGTGGAAACTTTCTCTCTGCCACGCCGGACACCTGTTACACCGCCGAAGCGTTGCGCCGCTGCCGCCTCACGGCGCATGTTTCAATAAAGTTGAACCGTGCGCACCTGGTCACTGGAGAGCAGGCGCTCATCCTGCCATGCCTTGGCCGGTCGGAGAAAGATCGCCAGACTGCGGGTGAGCAGTTCGTGACCGTTGAAGACGCTTTGAACGTCATCAGCTCCTCGCGCGGGGTGATCGAGCCCGCCTCGCCCCATCTGCTGAGTGAACCGGCCATCGTGGCGGGATTGGCCAAAGCCACCTTGGGGCGGCGGAGCACCGTGGACTGGGATGCCCTGGTGGCGGATTACGATCGCATCCGTGACCATATCTCGCGGGTCATTCCTGGCTTCGAGAATTTCAACCAGCGGATTCGCGCGGATATTTTTTACCTGCCCAATGCGGCGCGCACCCGTGAGTTCAAAACCAAAACCGGAAAGGCAAATTTCATCGTGCATCAGATTCCGCACCATGACCTCAAGCCAGGCGAGTTTCTAATGACCACAATCCGAAGTCATGATCAGTTTAATACCACTATTTATGCATTGAACGACCGGTATCGTGGAGTGTATGGCGGGCGTCGTGTGATTTTCCTGAACCCGGATGATCTCCAGGAGGCCGGTCTGAGTGCGGGACAGTTCGTTGATATTATCAGCCATTTCAACGGCGAGGTGCGGATCGCATGTCATTTTCAAGTGGTGCCCTATGAAATACCCAGGCGATGCGCAGCGACTTACTACCCGGAAACAAATGTCCTGGTACCGATCGGAAGCGTGGCGGATAAGAGCAACACGCCCGTTTATAAGTCAGTTCGTATCAGTCTGAGACCCGTACACCAGTCACAATGATGCTAACAACCGATTAGGAAGTCCGCGATGGCCAAACTTGCATTTTCCCCCGGTTTTCGGAGATCTACAACCATTCCCGGAGCCCCGCCATCCTCATGCGATCCGGCATCGGCCCGACGCAGCAGCTGCAAGAGTTGGGCACGCGGCAAAACTGTCCGCCTGAGCATAGGTCTTGGAATTTCAACAAGGTGCATTCGAGTAATCTTTGAAATCGAAGCGCAGCGGAAAGATGCTGACCTTTGTTAATGAACACCTCGACTTGATTTTTGCCCCAAGTGGGGGATGGTTTAAGGCGATACAGGAGGCCAGACACGGAAACGATGAGCAGTGAAAAAACCATTCCACCCGGCCCGCAGGTCCACTTTGAGTTGCGCAAAGCGGGCGAGGGCCGACTTGTCCTGGTGTTAAGCGGGCAGTTGAATGCGGACTCGGCCCCGCGGCTCTGGCAGGAATTGAAACAGAAACTCGCCGCCACACCCGCCACCACACTCGAAATCGATGCGGCCGGCCTGACCCATTGTGACAGCGCGGGTTTGGCGCTCTTGTATTTTCTGAGCACGGGTCAAATGACTCCGAATGCGCAGGTAACCCTGAGCGGGCTAAAACCTGAATTCCAGAAAGAGCTGCAAAGTTTTTCGATCAAAGATTATCAGGACCTGCAAAGCCAGCAACCGGCCAAGCCCTCCGTGGCGGAGGAGACCGGCATGGCGATTATGGGGATGGCGGGTGATTTGAAGGAGATGGCTGTGTTCATCGGGCAGGTGGCCTCCGCGCTGGTTGCCATGCCCTTTCACCCTCGACAGGTTCGGTGGAGTGAAGTGCTCCGGATATTTGAGATCGCCGGCGTCAACGCGCTGCCCATCGTGTCCCTCATCAGCCTGTTGGTGGGCTTGATCATCGCCTTTGAGGCCGCGCAACCCCTGGCACAGTTTGGTGCCCAGATCTACGTCGCCAACCTGATCGGCCTGGTCATGGTACGGGAGTTGGGACCGGTCATGACGGCCATCCTGCTGGCGGGGCGTTCGGGTTCGGCCTTCGCCGCGGAACTCGGTACCATGAAGGTAAACGAGGAACTGAACGCGCTTGAAACGATGGGTCTCGACCCGGTGCGGTTCCTGGTGGTGCAACGCCTCCTCGCCAGCCTGCTGCTCACCCCATTGCTGACCATCTTCTCGATGTTCACCGGAGTCTTGGGCGGTGTCATCGTAATGCTCGGGCTCGATTTCCCCATGCCCATGATCTTGCGGCAGCTCGAGTCCAGCGTGCAAATCCGGGATATCGCTTTCGGAACCGGCAAAGGATTCGTATTTGGCATCATCGTCGCGGGAATAAGCTGTCTGCGAGGAATGCAGACGAAGGAAGGCCCGAGCGCCGTCGGCGCTTCGACCACCCGTTCGGTGGTCAGCGGCATTCTGCTTATTGTGGTCGTGGACGCCCTGTTCGCCGCCCTGATGTTCACCTTGAAAAAATGAGCGCGCCGCCAGACATCATCATTTCGGTTCACAACCTTACGGTCGGCTATGCCGACCAGGTGGTCTTGCAGCGCATCAACTTCGAAGTGCGCCGCGGCGAGGTGTTTGCCATCCTGGGCACCTCCGGCTCAGGCAAGAGCACCCTGCTAAAAAATCTGATCGGTTTGTACACGCCCATGGCAGGCGAAGTGCTGATCGAGGGAAGGGACATTGTGACGGCGGAAGGCGATGACCGCCTGCGCCTCTTGCGCAGTTTCGGCGTGCTCTACCAAAGTGGTGCGCTGTTCGGTTCGATGACCATCCTCGAAAATGTGCGGCTCCCTTTGGATGCGTTCACCCGTCTGCCCGAGCTGGCCAAGGACCTGGTTGCCCTTTCCAAGTTAAGGCTGGTGGATCTGAAGGTGTCCCCCGCGAGGCTGCCCGCCGAACTGAGTGGCGGCATGCAAAAGCGCGCGGCATTGGCGCGCGCCATCGTGGCCGATCCCGTAATCCTGTTTCTGGATGAACCCTCAGCCGGGCTTGATCCGATCACTTCCGCGGGATTGGACGCGCTGTTTAAAGAGCTTTCCCGAAACTCTGACATCACTTTGGTGGTTGTGACGCATGAACTGCCCAGTATCTATGCCATCGCCGACCGCGTCATCCTGCTCGATGCTGAAAGGAAGACCATCGTGGCGGAAGGCAATCCGTATTATCTGCGCGATCACGCCACCGATCCGTTGGTCCGGCATTTCTTCAGAAGGGAGGCGATATGAGCGTCCGGTCGGACAGTTTCAAGATCGGTCTGTTTGTGCTCGGCAGCATAGGCCTCCTCATTGCCGGCCTCTTTGCGTTCGGCGCGCGCAGTTACTTTCAGGAGCGGGATGTTTTTGAAACCTACGTCCCGGGAGCGGTGCAAGGGCTTTCGGTTGGCTCGCCGGTCAAGTTGCGCGGGGTCACCATCGGCAAGATAACGTACGTTGGATTTGTTTGGAACGAATATCCCCAATTCGGAACCGAGTATGTGCTGATCCGGTTTGAAGTCCCGAAGGATACGAGCCTGCTCCCCCCGACCACGACCACGAACCTGCATGCGTTGCTTAATCGCGAAATCGCGCGCGGACTGCGCGCCCGTGTTCAAGGCCAGGGTATCACCGGCACCAGCATCCTCGCCCTCGAATATTTGGACCCTGAACGCAATCCACCCCTGCAAGTTCCCTGGACTCCCAAGCATATCTACATCCCTTCCGCCCCGGGGCAGTTTACCGAAATAATGGCCTCGATTGAGAAAACATTGAGAAATATCGAAAAAGTGGATTTTCCGATCATCGTTGCGCGGCTGGATAAACTCCTGGGGTCGGCCGACCAACTCGTCACCAATGTCGATCAGGTGAACTTCGATAAATTGGGCACGAATGCGAACGCCCTGGTCACGGAATTACGCGGCATGAGCGCGCAGCTGCAGGCAACCCTGGCAGAAGCGCAAGCAGCGATCAAAGGGACCGACCTCCCCGCCCTGGGCCGTAACACTCAAGCTCTGGAGGCCCGTCTCAACGACCTCGCCGGCGAATTGCACCGAGTGGCGGCCAACCTGGATTCCGGCAATCTGAACGAAACCTTGGCGAACGCCCGCGAGGCTACCGAACAACTGAACGCCCTGTTGAGTGAGCTGAAGCAGCAACCTTCCAGCGTAATTTTCAGCAAACCACCTCCACCCGCACGAAGCGCCGAAACCCCGCCCCGGAAATGAACACTCTTCAATCCAGCCCAGCGCCTCCGCCACCGGCCAAAAGCTCAACCACGTTGCGGCAGCTCTCGCTTGTATCTGGCCTGGTCGCGACCTTGCTGCTTTGCAGCTGCGCTTCGCGCGCACATTGGAAAAGAGAGGCATTCGCCCTCGCCGCCCCTTCCCGCGAGACAGGCTCCGCTGCTGCGCACACCAATGTCCTGTCGTTGCACCGCGTGGCGGTTTCGCCGCTCTTTGACGACCAGCCCCTCGTTTATCGTACGGGCGAGAACAGTTACGAACGAGACCCCTACGCTGAATTCCTCGTGCCCCCGAACCGGATGCTGGAGCAGTGCCTGCGCACCTACCTGCGCAATGGTCATGTGTTTGCGGATGTGCTCGATCCGGGCAGCAGCCTCAAGCCCTCTTACTCCATGGAAGTTTCGGCAACCGAGCTATATGGTGACTTCCGCCAGCCGGACAAGCCTTTCGCTGTCCTGCAATTGCGCTTTCTACTCTACAACACCGACCACCCCAATCGCGGACGCGTTCTCTGGGAACGCGAACTTTCC
Organism: Pedosphaera sp.; assembly: GCA_028293325.1. Classification (GTDB taxonomy): domain Bacteria; phylum Verrucomicrobiota; class Verrucomicrobiia; order Limisphaerales; family Pedosphaeraceae; genus JAQGOT01. The sequence goes on from JAQGPA010000208.1 coordinate 7,879, forward strand.
AAACGCCTCCCTCTCGCACACCGCACCCCTGCTGCACTGGTCGCCGGTTGGAATGCCGGTCTGCAACAAATCATGGAGGAGGTAAACACGGAGCTGGAGCACCTTGCAATTCCGGAAATCCTGCCGCCAAAAGCAGCGGGCAGAAATGAAGATTGATGTTTTTGTGTTCTAGCCAGTTTCAAAAGATGCGGGATCTGCTAAAAAGGGCCTGATATTGAGCGTCGCAACGCCGCGATAGGGGTATTATCTTGACCTGAAGGGCTTTTACTCATACAAGCATGGCACCGATGCCGTTGACCATCCGGCTCCTCAACATGGATTATTCATGCGAAAACTCACTGCGGTTTGCATCGGCTTGTTATTTGCCCCCATACCATCCGTATTAGCGTCGGAGAATTTACCCGCCAAACCTTTTGCCCAGGCGGTCTGGTTGCCGGAACAGGGGCAATGGCTTGTAACTCCGTGGTATCAATACACCGAGTTTGAAAACGTCTGGCGCGGTTCCCAAAAGGAGAACATCACCGTGAAGGATCACGGGTTCGACCAGAACGATGGCATGGTGCTGACGGAATATGGCATCAAGCAGAATTGGGCGGCGGATTTACTGCTGGGTTACACGAGTCTTGCGACGCGGTCTTTTTCCACGCCGCCGGGCACGGTGCAAACGACGGCGGGAATAATGGATGTGACCTTCGGACTCCGCTGGCAGGTGCTGAATGAAACCAATACCACCTGCAAATACACACCGACGTTGACCTTGCGCGCCGGCGGCATTTATCACGGCAGTTACCATGGTAATTTCCCGTTCGCACCCGGCAATGACTCCGTGGGTGTGGAACCTTCCGTGCTGTTGAGCAAGAATTTTGGCTGGGACGGTTTTGGCATGTATGGCAATCTGGGCTATCGTCACATGCGGAGCGGCGGCAACAGCCAGATATTCGGTTCGGTCGGCCTCTCGCAACGCTACAACGGCTTCAACTTCAACGGCGGCTATCGGCACCAACAGGATACCGGCGGGGTGGACATCGGCGGGAGCGGCAACACCATTATCTACACTCCAAAGGCGAAGGAATATAACCAGTATTATGAAGTGGGCGTCGGTTACACGGACCACAGAGCCTGGCACTACCAATTCTATCTCGCGCAAAATTTCAATGGCCGCAACACCGGTGATAAAACGATCTATGGCATCTATTTCACCATGCCTTTCGGAGGGCATAAAGCCGGCGCGGATCAGCGCCAGTAGTAAGACCAGGTGTAATCCAGGTCCGCGGAGGCGCCGGATTCCAGGTTCAGCTTCCAGGTAATCCGGCCAACCCCATTCAAGGCGTGCCACCACGAGGGCCAACCGTACCAGCTTTGCCAGTATGGTTGGTCCCCGGCCATCCCCTCCTCACCTTCCTCGGAGGCATTGATTTTTTCGATTTTGCCGTCATGCCCGGCGGAATCGGCGCTCCCCAAGACATAACGTGTCACTTCCAAATCCACCGGTTGGGCGCGATGATTGGTGAGGGTAATTTTGCCGTTCAGGCTGACGAGGGTGAATTGCTCGCGATCAAAAGTCAGGGCATTGGGCATGCGCTTGCTCTCCACGTCGCTTTTTTTGGCCGAAACGTCAATGGCGGTTCCGATGGTCACATCGCTTTGCGCTCCGGGGGAGGCATACGTCATGAGTCCCTGTGCCAGCACGCGGTCGCCGCTGAGGATGAGGGCCGGCGCGGTGGTGAGGGGAAATTTGCTGTTGTTGCGGAGACGGATTTTATGGCTGACCCTGGGCGCGTTGAGCAGTCGCGCCAGCTCGCGCTGTTGGTCCAGGTTGTTGTTGTTGCGAAGTTCGCGCGGCGGGCCGAACGGAAGTTCCAAGGTAAAGACATCCTGATACGGCAGGGTGAACTCCGCCACCGGCAGGACCATGCGTTCCCCTTTTTTCAAGGTGACATGCTTGACGTTGAATACGTAAAGATCCTCGCTTTTCTTTGAGTCAGCAATCTCCGGCCCCAAATCAACCGCAGCAGCGGTACCCGCTTCGGATCCGGATCGACGATAATCCGAGACACGAGCCTGCTGCGTCATGATAGCATTGCTGAAATTGTTGGCAATCGAGCCATTCCAGAAGTTGCCGCTCGGATCATTTTGAAAGAAGGAGGATAACTGCGCCCCGACTTGTTGCAGCGCCATGGGGTCGAGCGTGTCTTTGAAATAAAAAGTGGGAACGCCGATGACCAGATTGACGTTGGCATCCTCGAGGTCGGTCAACTCATTGATCAAGGTGGCCTGAAGTTTAATCGTGGCCTGGCCTTTGCCGTCGAGCGACACTTTGTAGTTGGGAATCCAGCGCACCCCTTTTTGCAGATAGAGCAGGCCGACATTGGCGGTTTTGGCTGATCGACCTTTCGTCCAATCGAGTTTAAGCGTGAGCAGATTGCGGAATTCCTCCTGAGTGGCGGCAGGCTTGTGCGAGTCCTTGAAAGTAATGTCCTGAATCCGGTCGATGTTGACCGCCTTTAAGCCGTCGCGGGTTTGGAGCAGGATGATGTTGCTTTTCTCGGGAAGTTTCTCGCCGGAATTGGGCGGGCTGGTCTGCGCCAATTCTTCGGAACTGCGCTCGGGAATGCCCATGATGGTGGCCGCGTAATGGTTCGTGACATCTTCCGTGACGTAACCTTCCGCGCCCACATTGGCTGCCAACAATTCGCGCAAGCTCAACGCGGTTCGCTCCACGAGCACCCGGCGTCGGCTGGCCACCGTGCCGGTGAGTTTGGTATTGGGATCGGCGGCGTAAGGCCAGAACGTGCCGAGGACCGGTGCGGGCAAATCATCCATCAGCACGTTGCCGGCGGCATCGGTGGGCATGACGCCCTCCCGCGCCACGAACGCATGGCCATCCTTGAAGACGGTGATCTCCTTGACCGGCATTTTGCCCAAGGCGCTCAGCGGCGCGGCTTTTTCCGCAAAGGCAGCCTGAGACTGGGAGAGCGCCAGCGCCAGTGCGATGGCGGGCAGGAAAGGCAAAGGGCGAAGCAATCTTGCCGCACGGACGGAAGGAGACCATGAGAGTTTCATGGCAGCAGCCTAAAACCCTGGCGGCTGGAGGTTGTAACAATCCGGTAAGGGGATTGTAAAAAAATTGTGAGGCGCGCTACAGCGGGCTGAAATTAAAATTATGCTTTGAAAAAGTCCCGGATGACGGCGGCGACGTGTTCGATCTGGCTGTTGGTCAGTTCGGGATAAATCGGCAGGCTGAGGCATTCGCGGGCGGCTTTTTCGGAGACGGGAAAATCGCCGGGCTGGTAGCCGAGGGAGGCGTAGCATTTTTGCAAATGCAGGGGGACGGGGTAATGCAAAGCGCAGCCGATCTTGTGGGCATCCAGATGTTTCTTAAGGTCGTCGCGGCGGGGATGGCGCACAACATAGAGTGCATAAACACTTTCCGCGTAATCAGCTTCGCGGGGAAGTTGCAACGGCGTGTTGGCGAGCAGTTCGTGGTAGCGTTGTGCCACGCGACGGCGGGCCTGGGACCATTGATCCAGATGCTTTAATTTGACGCCTAACACCGCGCCTTGCAGGCCTTCCATGCGGTAATTGTAACCGACTTCATCGTGGTGATAACGCTGGGTGGAACCGTGTTCGCGCAACGAGCGGGCGCGGGCGGCCAGCGCGGCATCGTTGGTGACGAGCGCGCCGCCTTCGCCATAGGCGCCGAGATTTTTGCCGGGATAGAAACTGAATTCCGACGTGACGCCGAAAGTGCCGACAACTTTGCCGCGATATTTCGCCCCGTGCGATTGCGCGGCGTCCTCGACCAGGGCGAGCTTGTGCTTCCGGCAAATCTCCAGCAAGGGATCCATATCGCACGCCTGTCCATACAGATGAACCGGCAGGATGGCTTTGGTGCGCGGCGTGATGGCCTGCTCGACCAACTTGGGGTCCAGATTGAAGGTCAAGTCTTCGATATCGACGTAAACCGGCTTGGCGCCGACGTAGGAGATCGCCCAACTGGTCGCGATGAAGGTGTAAGGGGTGGTGATGACTTCGTCGCCGGGCCCGAGATTCAGGAGCAGCAGGGCCACGTGCAAGGCGGAGGTGCCGCTGTTGAAACCGACGGCATGTTGCGCGCCGCAATATTGGGCGAAATCCTGCTCGAATTGCGCGACATCCGGCCCGAGGCAAAAGGTGCAGTTATCCAGCGTTTTGGCGATAACGGCGTCAATTTCCTTGCGCAACGGCCGCATTTGCGCCGCCAGGTCGAGATAAGGGATGGGCTGATCCATTTAGAATGTGCGTTTTAACAGGCCACTGAGCTTTTATAACTCATATAAGCCTTGTTGGTAACATGAATCGGCGTTGCAAAGCAACCACCAGCGTGCTGTCGGGTGGCCACATCTTGGACGCCCCAATTACTTTTTATCGCTTTTTGGGATCAAATTTGGCATACTACAATCGCTTTTACGGAGGGTGCTCCCGGGTGCGGGATTTTGTCGTGCATTGGCATGTACTGATGCGGACGGACGCAGGAAATCCGCACTTAATTTGGAGCGAGCCGTGAATGAAAAACGCGCGATGAGTAATTTAAAGAACATCTTCCAGTTTGGCTGGCCTTATCTGAAGCGTTATCGCGGGCGGCTCATTGCCGGCATTTTGCTGGGGCTGGTGTTCGGCGTCTCCAACGCCAGTTTTGTCTGGGCCACGCGGACGTTGTTTGATCGGCTGACGCCGCCGGAACAACGCGAAGCCGCTCCAGTCAAGAAAACATCCGATACTGCGCTGGCACGTCATTTGAAAGAATGGCAAAAGTCGGGTGAAGCTGCTCTGGACCCGTTGTTGCCATTGCGCGGGCGGCCGCTGGATCCGCTGCAAATCATGGGCGGCATGTTGTTGCTGCCATTGCTCGTGTTTGTGCGCGGCAGCGTCGGCTATTTAAACAGCTATTGCATGAGTTGGGTCAGTGAGCGGGTCATCAAGGATCTGCGCCTGGATTTGCTCATCAAGCTGAACACGCTCTCGATGGATTTTTTCAATCGCTCCACGGTTGGAGAATTGCTGGGGCGCATCAACGGGGACACGATGGCTTTGTATCGCTGCATGAGCCTCGGTTTTTCCGACCTGGTCAAGGAACCGATCACCGTGGTGAGCGTGGGCATTGGGCTGCTGCTGATCGACTGGCAACTGACGCTGCTCTCGGTGATGTTCATTCCGTTCATCATCATTCCCATTCGTGTGTTAAGCCGGAAGACGAAGAAGGCGCTGCATTCGGGCATTAAGGCGGGCGTTTCGCAGGATAGTTTGGTGGTGGAGGTTTACACGAGCATCCGGATCGTGAAGGCGTTTTGCCTGGAATCATTTCAAATCGAGCGATTCCGGAATATTTATCAGCGACTGGTTCATATCGGAATGAAGAGCGTTCAGGCCAAGGAACTCATCAACCCCATCATCGAAGTCATTTCCGTGATGGGGCTGGGGGTGGTCATCGTATTTATTTTTTACACGCACAAGACCATTCCCAATATGGTTGGTTTTCTGACGGGCATCATCCTGCTTTATACGCCCATCAAAAAGCTGGGCGGCATTCCGATTTATTTTCAGCAGGCCAGCATCGGATCCGAGCGGTTGATTGGCATTTTCAATTTGCAGCCGAGTGTGGTGGAAAAACCGGATGCGTTGCGGCTTAAAAGTTTTTCCCGCGAACTGGCATTTGAAAATGTCAGCTTTTCCTATGGGGACAAGCCGGTGTTGCAAAACTTCACCCTGCGCCTCCCGCGCGGCTTTCGGCTTGGCGTGGCGGGGGAAAGCGGTTCAGGCAAGAGCACACTGATGAATCTTATCTTCCGGTTTTACGATCCAACCGGGGGTTGCATCAAAATTGACGGACATGATCTGCGGGATGTGTCGGTCCCGGATTTGCGAAACCAACTGGCGTTGGTGAGCCAGGACATCGTGCTCTTTGACCAGACGGTGGCGGAGAACATCGCGCACGGCAAACCGGGCGCCACACCGGCGGAGATCGAAGCGGCGGCGCGCGCTTCCTACGCCCACGAGTTCATCATGCGTCTGCCCAAGGGTTTTCAGACGCGGATAGGCGAAACCGGCAAATTGCTTTCCGGCGGCCAGCGGCAGCGGCTCTCCATCGCGCGCGCGTTTATTCGCAACGCGCCGATCTTGGTGCTGGACGAGGCGACCGGTAATCTGGATTCCAATGCCGAAGCCGAAGTGCAGGCGGCCATCGACCGGTTGGCGGAAGATCGGACAGTGATTTGCGTGGCACACCGGCTTTCAACCCTGGCTGGAACGGACGGAATCATCGTGCTTTCCGAGGGAAGAATCGTCGAACAGGGACATTTCAAGGAGTTGTTGCGCATGGGCGGCGTGTTTGCGGGGTTGGCGCGGAAGCAGGGGATTGGGGTGCATGGAATATAGGACGGCAAACTTCTACCCACCAGAGATTGGCTGTTAAGTGGCCAGAAAAGAGGGGGGCCTAAAAACAAAACGAGTTGGGCAGGAGGCCCAACTCGACCCGCAAGCACGGGTTACTGCAACTACAACTAACTACTACTACTTACCAACTATGGCACCGCGACTACTCAGTGGTCGCTAATGGCACGCGACCGTTGGCGGCTAAAAAGCTGCATGGCCTGGCTCATCCGGCGTTTGCGCAATTCGCAGCAGCGCACGATGGCCTTGGTGGGTTCGGACAACTGCCGCGGGTCGGCACCAGAACTTTGTGTGGATGGCTTTGACATACTGAATGTTTATGAGCATAAGCTGCGCCAAGGTCATTTTAGGGCGAAAATGGCCATTTTTGAAGGTTGCCACTCCTCAGAACGGTAAATTTTGACGCGTTTTGCGTAAAATTCGCGCGTGAAGAACACGCAGCGTGGGGTGACGACCCACAAACGCCAAAGGATAGAACGTAGAAACTGTTGGGGCACTTCACTCCGGACTTCTCCTATGTTTGAAACTATAAAACTGGATGCAACAAGCCATTCTCGCGGACCGCTTTTCGCACCGTTGGCAACGCACTCACGTGATCAGACACATAAGGCACTTCCACGCACCAATTCCTGCTGACGAAGTAATACACGCGATTCCCCGATCCACTGTCAGTGTCGACGGAACCATTAAACAACAACTCATCCGCCGGATAGCGCACCTTTTGCCAGATGATGTTCTCCGTTTCGGTCTTGCCCATGCCCACCTTGATGGCCGCGATGTGCTTTTGCCACGACGCCTGCTTATCCGGCAACACTGCGGCACGTTCAGAGGCGCAGCCACAAAGCAGCATTAGCGCCAGGCCAACGGCGCAAGAATAATTCGCTGCAAAACGCATAACCGTCATCATAGCACGAAATTCCAGATTACAAATTGTTATTCGGCACTCCTTTTCACCGTCCATTTATTGAATCACATTCATTTTGCCAGGAATCTCTCGGGAGCGGTGTTGGCGAAATACCGGTTATAGCTGTAACAGTGGACTCGTTTCCGGTAATAGCATCACATACAATGCACCCATGAGCAGCCAGTTCTCATCCGGCGATGCGCCCAAGGTGTTTCCAAACACCCGCTGGTCGGTGGTGCTTGCGGCCACGCAACGACATTCGCCCGAATCGGCGGTGGCGCTGGAAGCGATCTGCCGCGCTTATTGGTATCCGCTTTACGCGTACGTCCGGCGCAGCGGGCAATCGGCGCATGACGCGCAGGATCTCACGCAGGAATTCTTCGCCCGCCTGCTGGCGCAACATTGGCTCGACACGGCGGACCGCGAGAAGGGCCGGTTGCGAACGTTCTTGATTGTGGCGCTCAAGAATTTTATGAACAAGGAGTGGCGACGGGCGTCCGCGCAAAAGCGGGGCGGCGGCCAGGCGCACATTGAATTCGACACCGCTTTTGCGGAAAGCCTTTACGCGGTGGTGCCCAGCGCGAAACTGGCGCCGGACGATTTGTTCGACCGGCAGTGGGCGCTGACGTTGCTGGAATTGACACTCAAACGGCTGCAGGAGGAGTTCGCTGCCGCCGGCAAAGCCGGGGATTTCGAAGCGCTCAAGGGTTGTCTCATGGCCGCGCACGGCACATTTTATTATGAGGCGGTGGCGGAGAAACTAGGCGTCAACCCGGGTGCGGCGCGCGTGACGGTGCATCGATTGCGCAAGCGGTTTCGCGAAGTGTATCGGGAGGAAATCTCTCAAACCCTGGCCGAAGGCGCGGACCTGGAGGGGGAATTGCGCCATCTCGCCGCTGTCCTGGCGCACGAATAAATGAAGCCCGCGTGTAACAATCAATTGGGAATCGGTAAGTATCGGGCATGAGCACATTACCGCCAAAGATTTGCCCGCAATGCGGCACGTTCATTCCAATAAATGCGCCGGGCGGATTGTGTCCGCGTTGCGTGATGGCGCTGAATCTCAATACGGAAACAGTATTTGTTGATGAACCGTCCGCGCCAGCCGTTCCACCACTGCCGTCGGAATTGGCGCCGCATTTTCCGCAATTGGAAATTCTCGAATGCCTGGGTCGTGGCGGCATGGGGGTGGTTTACAAGGCGCGCCAGCCGCAACTCGACCGGTTGGTGGCGTTGAAAATCCTCGCGCCCGAGCGGGTGAAGGATGCGCGGTTTGCCGAACGCTTTTTGCGGGAAGCGCAGGCGCTCGCCAAATTGAATCATCCCAACATCGTGACCATTCACGACTTTGGCCAGAGCGGCGGATATTTTTATTTGCTCATGGAATTCGTGGACGGGGTGAACCTCCGCGAACTGCTGCGCGCGGGGCGGATGTCGTCCAAGGAGGCGCTGGCCATCGTGCCGGCGATTTGCGAGGCGCTGCAATTCGCGCACGATCGCGGCATTGTGCATCGTGACATCAAGCCCGAGAACATCCTGCTCGACAAGGAAGGGAAGGTGAAAATTGCCGACTTCGGCATCGCGCGGATCATGGGCAGCACGGTGGCGGGTGAAACGTCGGCGAAGGCTGCCGCCGCCCCGGTGGCAGGATTAACCGCCGAGAGCGTGCTGGGGACGCCGAAATATATGTCGCCCGAGCAGGCGGAAAAACCGGGGGAAGTGGATCATCGGGCGGACATTTATTCGTTGGGTGTGGTTTTTTACGAAATGTTGACCGGCGAACTGCCCGGCCAGCAACTTCAGCCGCCGTCGCGGAAGGTTCACATTGACGTGCGCCTGGACGAAGTGGTGCTACGCGCATTGGAAAAGAAACCGGAGCTTCGCTTTCAGCAAGCCAGCGCGCTCAGGACACAATTGGAGACGATTTCGGCGGAGATGGCCAAAACTCCACTACGAAGTTCAGAAACCAAATCACCAGCGCGCCGATCACGGATTCAAACAGGGGCATTGATTGCCCTGGATATTATCGTTGCGGGATTGCTGGCATTAGCCGGCTGGGCAGTCAAAGGGATGGGCATATTTTTTAACGCGCTGTATTTCTTTGTTTTGTTGATGGGACCGATTCGCATTGTGCTGATATCCTGGCAGATCTTCAGCGGATCATTGGAGCATCGCCTTTGGCGAAAGCCGTTCGCGCGCGAACTTCGCGGACAGCGATGGCAGGTATTGAATGGCTGGATATTCTGGCTGCTCGCGGGGTTGATCCTGGAAATGTGCATTGTTCCCGCCCAATTCAAGGCGGCAGATTACTCAGTCATGCGCGCCCTGGCTTGGGGAAGTGTCGGGCTTTTAATGTTGCTGGAGCTCTTGCCGGGCAAACGAATTCGCATGGCAACGAACCTGGTTTTTGCGGCAGGCTCGGTTTTCATGGCCACCCAGATGGCACGTATTTATTGGCCGGTGCCGAAATCGGAGGGTGTGATTTTGTCAGCGCCCGTCCGGGGCGAATGGCTGGTACTCCACGGCGGGCGCAGCAGCCTGATCAATGGCCATTACGATTTCACCAGTCAGCGGGATGCGCTCGACATCGAGCGATTGGTGAACGGACACGAGCGGACGGGAAGCGCGAAGCAACTTGAATCCTATCCGTCGTGGGGCGAAACACTCCTTGCGCCGGCGGACGGGAAGATCACGGAAGTGATCAGTAATCTGGAGGATAATGTGATCGGCGGAAGTGATGTGGAAAATCCGGCCGGCAATCACATTGTAATGGATATCGGCAATGGCCGCTTTGTGGTGATGGCGCACCTGCAACAAGGCAGTTTATTGGTAGTTGACGGTGATGTCGTGCATACGGGACAGCCGCTGGCCAAATGCGGTAATTCCGGCAACACCAGCCATCCCCACCTGCACATCCAGGCGCAGAATCAGCCCCGGTTTCAGTATGACGACGTGACAACGTATCCGATTCTTTTTCGCGACGCGACCGGGGTGCGAGCCAAACGAGCCATTTTGGACGCGCCTTTCTTTGTGCGGCGCAACGACCGGATCATCAGCGAAGCATTGCCCGGAAGAGTAGGTGTGGATGGTCCGGTAATGAGCCAACCGGCGGAGGCGAAGATTTCGACAACCGGTGAAGGCCAGTATCCCGGCCAAAAAAGTGCAATTTCTCCCGCCACAATTGCCGAACCGCCGCAGTTGCGATTCCTTGCCTGGCAGGACGAATGGCAGACCAACCACCCGGGTGCCGCGCGGCATTCGGATGGCTCAACGGTCACAAATGAGTTGGAATTGCGCGCGCTCCGCGTGGTTACTCCCAGCGGCATGGACGTGAGCAGGGACGTGGACCTGGCGAAGCGAAATCTGCGCTTTCTCCACTTATGGTTTTCACACCCACTATTTGAAGGGCAATTCTTCAGGGAAATCACCTTGTTGGATGACCAGGGCGGGATCGTTCCGGCGGGCGCCTATGGTTGGATGCATGGTGGAGCCCAAAAGGCCTCCGCGCAAAACGGAAATCTTGGCTGGATCACCTACACCTTGAGTCCCGGCAAAGACACGAATATTCCGGCGCACGTGACAGTGCGGCTGCGCTACACAGTCGGCCCGCTGGAAAGAACACAGGAGGTTGAAGTCCAGTCGGGCACACGAAATTCGATCGGGCTTGAAGGGAGCAGCCTGCTCAATGGCCTCGGCCAGGATGCGGACGGCAAGGCCTTTGTCGCCATTGCTGTGGACACAGAAAAAATGAAGACAAGGCGGTTTGGTGTCATTGCAGTGACCAAAGAGGGGCGCGAGCTTGAGTCATCGGGCGGCGAAACCGGCGGCAGCGGCGTCGGTTCGGGCGTGAGCGTGGCAAATTTTATATTCGACACGCCACTTTCGAATATAAAAACTTTCCGCATTGGCACGCAGCCCATTCGCATGGTGGAATGGAAGAATGTAGTGCTGCCCGGAAATTAGAGCGGATTGGGCGGTGGAGAAAGATTAAAAGGAGGACAATAAAGCCATCGGGGAAACCACTATGGGGTTAAACCCCATGGTTGCGGAAAGGAGAACGAATAGACTGAGCGTCAACATGGGTTGCTTAATCGCAGCCTGACCGAAGGAGCCTCGGTTCATGGGAAAAGAGGTGTTCTGCGGTCTGATGAAAACGTGGCCCAACCCCATAAAACCGATAGTCAGAAGCCTGCGGAGTGTCCGCAGAAGTCCGTTCCCCAGAAATTTCCGTGCGCCGAACCCCTACGCGAAATTCTCCGCGAAGCGCCTTTTCTCCCGACGATCCGAGCCGCCGTTGAAGCGGGGGGCAAGGTCAAAGCGGCCGCAACGCCCGAGGTGGAAATTGTCATCCCAGTCTTTAATCAGTTGGACTACACACGAAACTGCCTGGCAAGCCTGCGCCAAAGCGCAGGCTTGCGGGCCCGGGTGGTGGTCATTGACAATGGTTCAACGGATGGAACGGCGGAGTATCTGGCGGGCTGTGCGGACGTCACAGTGATCAGGAACCTGGAGAATCGCGGTTGCGCGGTGGCGTGGAACCAGGGAGTGAAGGCGACCACCGCAGAATGGGTGGTGGTGTTGAACAACGATGTGCTGGTGACGAAGGGCTGGCTGAAGGGATTGCTGGGGTCGGCGGTAACGGCGGATTTGGATGTGGTCACGCCAGCGATGCGCGAAGGCTTGCTCAACTACGAACTGGAGCCGTACGCGCAGGAGTTTGTCCGGGCGGCGGGCGGGGCGATCCGGCTGGGCGTGGCCGATGGCGTTTGTTTCATGGTGCGCCGGCGGGTGTTTGAGAAGATCGGGCTGTTCGACGAGAATTTTCGCATTGGCGTATTTGAAGACACGGATTTTTTTGAGCGGGCCCGGCAGGCTGGGTTCAAGCTGGGGAGCACGGGGCGCTCGTTCATTCATCATTTTGGATCGGTCACACAAAAGGCCATCCGGCTTAAAAATAGTTGCGGGGAGTATGAGCAGGAGAACCGGATTTATTTCCGCAAAAAATGGCGGCTGAGCCAGATCCAGCGCTGGGTGAGCCGATTCAAACGCAAGACCCGGGCGGTGCTGTGGAGTTTAAGGGAACGCCGGCAATTTGGCCACACGCTACGCGAGCGTTGGCGTCGCGACCGGCTGGTTTATTACTGAGGAACCTGGTGAAGCACGAGGCGTGCCCGACCCATCCATCATTTCTGATCGTTTGTCTGCGGTACATCGGCGATGTGCTGCTTTCGACGCCGCTGGCGCTTTCCATCAAGACCCACCTGCCACGGGCGCAGGTGGATTATCTGGTTTTCAAAGGAACGGAAGGGGTGCTGGAAAAAAACCCCCACGTGCGCTGGGTGCACACGCTCAAGCCGGGTGCGAGCGGCGTGGCAACCTTGCTCAAGCTTTGGCGCAGTTATGATTATGCCATCGGCACGAACTGGTCGGATCGCACGGCGATTTTCTGTTATGCCACCGGGCGTCGTGCCCACGGATTTGTGGCTCCGCAACAGGAGTGGTGGAAGCGCTGGCTGATGAAAGAGCGGTGCGTGCTCAATGGCCGGATGCACATGGTGCCGCTGATGCTGACCCAGTTGGAGCCACTGAAAATACCGGCCATTCCGCGCGTGGTGGTGGGATATGATGAGGAGGACGAGAATTTTGCGCGCGAACACCTGGGCGGAAAACCCTATGTGCTGCTGCATCCCTACACGCGCAAGGCGAACAAATATTGGCCGGCGGCAGCCTGGGCAGAGCTGGCGGGCAGGATCCAAGCGGAAACCTCCGTTCGGGCGGTGTTCACGCGGTCGGGCGTTGAGTCAGACGAGGCGCAGTGGCAGCAGATTCAGCTGGCAGCGGGCGGTGGAGTGGAGACGTTTCCACGAGCGTTCACGCTGCCACAATTGGCGGCAGCGATTCGAGACAGCCGGGGTTTTGTCGGTGTTGATACGGCGGCCACACATATGGCGGCGGCGTTGGATGTGCCCACGGTTGCCATTTATGGTCCCACACCGGCGGACGCATGGGGACCGTGGCCCAATGACTGGCCCACCGCCAGTCCGTTCAAGGCCGCGGGCGACGTCCAGGTACGCGGACGAATCACTTTGTTGCAACAGTCCTGGCCTTGTGTGCCGTGCAATCGGGGCAATTGTTGTATCAGCACCCGCCGAAAAGTGGAGTGTCTGGAAGACATGACACCGGAAAGAGTTTTTGAGGCGATTAAACCCGCCTGTGCCTGAGCGTCGCCATATATGCCATCCACCATCCAATCCCTTGTTGAACCGTCCGCGGCGGCCGGAGATTTTCCCGGGCAGGACACATCCGTGGCGTTGTCTTCGCCACGGGTCAGCGTGTTAATCCCGACTTATAATTATGCGCGCTATCTGCCGGAGGCCATTGAATCGGTGTTGGACCAGGATTTTCAGGATTATGAGATATTGATTGTGGATGATTGTTCGCCGGATGAAAGCGAGGCGGTGATCCGGCGTTATGCGGCGCGGGACAGCCGCATCCGCTGCCACTTTAACCGGCCCAATTTGGGCATGGTGGCCAACTGGAATTATTGCCTGTCGCAAGCCCGGGGCGAATACATCAAGTTTCTCTTTGGCGACGACAAGCTGGCGGACCGGCGGGCGCTGACGAAAATGGTGCGGATGCTGGATGAAAACCCCTCGGCGGTGCTGGCGGTGACGGCGCGCAACATCATTGATGAGAATTCCAGGATTTTGGAGATAAGCGACAAGCTGGGCGCCAATGGCGTCCAGCGTGGTTTGGAGGTGATCATCCGCTGTCTGGAGCGGAACGCCAACATCATCGGCGAGCCGTCGGTGGTGATGCTGCGCCGGCAGGCGGCGTCGCGCGGTTTCAACCGGCAATTTCGCCAACTCACGGATTTGGAGATGTGGTTTCATTTATTGGAAGACGGGGACGTGGTCTATACCAACGAACCCTTGTGCGCATTTCGGCGGCATGCGACCCAACAAACCGAAGTAAACCGGGCCAGCCAGATTGGGGAACGGGAATATCTGACGTTGCTGGCGGAATATTATGCCCGGCCATGGTTACGAAATCAGAAGCGGCGCAAAATGCTTTTCAGGCAGCTCTATTGGCTGCGGGCCAAACAGGCTTTTGGCGAGGATTCTCTGGAGTTGGAGGAGCGGATGATGAAGTCTCTGGGCGCGGGCTGGTATGCGTGGCTCTGGTTTTGCCGCAAGGCGACCCGTCCCTTCTCCAATTCCAAACGGTTTTATCTGAAGCACGTGCTGGGACGTCCGGTCAAGTGAGTCGTGTCCGCGCCGGTCTTCAGGATAACGCGGGGTGAACGATTTCGGGACGGGGAATTTTCGGATTCGGCGCAGCGACAAGTTTCTGGTGGGGTTTGAAATTCCGGTCCAGATACCAGCCAACGGTTCCGTTCAGCAGCGCTGTGCGGCGCGCGACGTGTCCCAATTCCCAAAGCAGCGAGGGCCGGGCAAATCCCCGGCGGACGGCGGTTTCAACTTCGTTGAGCGTAATGTACCCGGTGTCCACGGCTTCGCGCAGATGTTCCAGCCAGAGTTGACCGTTGCGATTGGCGCGGCTGACCCACGGTTGCGTCATCATGTCGGTGTAATGAATGAGCCCGGTGCGTTCGGGAACATATTCCTCCAACGAATTCCACTCAGGCGGAATTGCGTCCTGCACATGGGCGGCGGGCTCAATGCATAATTCCTTCATCAGCTGTTCGTAGTCGTAACGGCTATCGTTGAGGCCACGCACAATCCCGGGCAAGTCCCATTGGAGCTTGCCGCAATTGAGCAACAGCACGCTGAATTGCCTCGGCCGGCGTGGATCCGACGTGGCTGCGTGCAGCACCGTGGCCTCGCCGAAAGGCAGGTTCCAAAGCTCCCGGAAATCCCGCAACACGAGCATGTCGGCGTCCAGGTAAACCGCTCGTCCGCGGTAACCCGCGAGCGCAGGAATGGCAAACCGGTTAAAGGAAAAGCCGGTACGCGGCCGGTTGTGAGGGTCGTTAATGGGCGGAACTTTGACGCATTCCATGTGATCGAAGCTCAGCGGCTGCGGGCAGTGTTTGCGGATGGAATATTCCAATACCCTGGCGCCGAGCTTTTGCGACTCATCGGTCCCAATAAAAATTCGGACGGGGGTTTCATTGATCAAAGGCGCATAATCGATCCAATAACGCCGGATCGTTCGCTGGATACCATCGAACTGCAAATCGAATTTACTGTGACCGTTGGCCAGGCGCGTGCGTTCGTCGAGATCCTGGAAATGTGAGGCATAGGCGACGCCGCCATCCATTCCCAATGTGCGGATGGAGCGCGCGCCGAGTTGGGCGAGAAGGTTTACAACGACTTCCCCGTTGAAAAAACCGGTGGGAACGATGGGGGAGTCCGGCTCGGTGTTGCCCGAGGAGAGATTATACCAGACCAGGCGTCCTTCCCGGCTCATGCGTTCGAGCACCGGCAACTGGGTGAAGAAACTCTCCAGCGGCTGTTCGCTCGGCTGATGTTTAACATGCGGATGACGCGGCATGAGCAGATAATGCGCGTTGCCGTAGATCGACTCGGCGCAATCGGCCACCACATCCAGATCAATAATGCTGGCGACTTCCACCAGCATTTCGCGCACAACATGGTTCAACGAGACTTTCCGGAACTGGCCCAGATCAAACTCGTCGCGCCGCTCAAAGGAAGGGCCCTTGCCCAACAGCAGCCAGGTGCCGTTCGCGCCGTTGATTTCCGACCACCAGCGGGTTAGTTCTTTCATGAAGTCTCGCCTTTTTTATGCACTGGGTTGCGGCACGGCTATAGGGTTTACACCCCACAGTCTAAAACGGCGCGTCAGGGCTCATCATCCGCCACCAGCGAAAAAGGAGGGTCTTGGCGTTGCTGGGGCAAATTAAAATCCAGCCAGGGAACCGGTCCGCCGAGGAGTTGGTGCAGGCGCGTGATGTCGTCCTGATAAAAGCAGACGAGCAACCGGCGGATTTCCGGCGGCATTTTTCCGCCCGCCGGGTCGGGCCGCGTATTCCAAACCTTAAACCAAAAATGAAAACGTCGGCGCAGCAATTTTTGCTGATGCGCCGAAAAACAGCCCAGGAACAAGTTGAACCAACGGTTGCCGGAGACATCCTCGGCATTGAACGGGACGCGTCGCGCAGTGCCGCCCACGTGATAATGTTTGCCGAGGTTGGGCGGCTCGAAAGTCTCTTCAATGCCCAGAAAGCGCAGAATCCGCCGGATCACATAGCGGGGTTGCGCGGCGAGGTCTTCGGTGAACAAGACCAGCAATTGATTTCGGGAAAAGCGCTCGAGATAGTTTCCCAGGATACGGCTATATTCGCCCATGACCAGATAGCCTTGCTGTTCGATGCCGACCGGCAGCAACCGATCGCGCGCCAGCGATGCCGGCTGCAATTGATCAATGACACTTTCGGCGAAGCTCCGTTTTTCCAAGCCACGCTTCACTGCCATGCGATAATGTGAAAAGGCGCGGTCCACCGGATTGCGCAGCAACGCAATTAATTTGGTGGCCGGCATGGCCTGATGAAGCCGCTGTGGCACGCGCTGGTCGGCCATGTAACTGGGAGTGGCCTTGGCCCACAGTTTGCCCTCCGGTGCGCCGCCAAAAAACTCCTGGCAATACCATTCCCAACCGCGCAGATAGGCGGCATCGAGATTAAAAAATGGGGCTTCCTTTTCCGGCAGCAGATAAATCGAAGGATGCCATTGGAGATAGCGATAGAGGGAGGTGGTGCCAGACTTTTGGGCGCCGATGATGACAAAATCCAAGGGGCGCACCTTTTGGTTCCCCTCCCGGGTGGCAGACGCACGTCGAGGCAGGTCAGGTGTCGGTGCAAGGCTGCCGCGTTGTGAGTCTGAAGCGGTGGCGGAGGAGCGTTTCCGCAAAGGGAACCATTTTTTTCTGCTCGAAGTGCACGACTCAAACATCGCCCTATTCATTACAAAAACGGAACGTCATGGACATGGGGTAACACCCTACTACTGACGGCGAGGAGCGAATTAAAAAGTCCGGTCCACTGCTGGAGGAGACGTTCGGGCGGGTATTGTTGGCGAATACAGGCCTGGGCGGCGGCCACGTGTTGCCGGGCGAGGGCAGGGTTCCGGATGTAAAGCCTGAGGTTATTCACCCAATCGGCGCATAATACATGCGGCCGGAATTCCTCGTAGCTCGGAATCAGATCGGCAACCACCGGCACGCCGAGCAAAAGGGAGAGCAATAACCGATTATTCGATTTGCAGAGCGTGAAGGGATTGGGAGTGATGGGCAACAGACAGAGATCATGTCGCTGAAACATGGAACTGAAGGTTCGCCGGTCCCAATCAAAATAGCGCACCGGAAAGTTGGCGGAGCGGAAGTAACGTTCAAACGCAGGCCGTGAGTTGCTGATGACACTCAGTGAAATAGACATGGCTTCGTTAAGACGATTTAGGTCGGGCAGAATGGCCGCCAGATCCACCAAGCCAAACGGCGGATCTTCCGTGCCGGCATTGCCGAACCAGACGAGGCGTGTTCGAAAATGTGCGTGTCGCTCAATCTGTCCGCGCAGGCGTTGGAGTAAACCGGGTTGGGGCGCATCGGAAAAGTCATCCACAGCATCGTCAATGACCACGCTTTTCCGGTGCGGCAACAGCGCGGCCACGGCGGGAGTGGAAACCGAAACGGCATCCGCCAGATCAATCATTTGATTTAGCCGCGCCACACGCTCCCGGCTGCCGGCTTCATTCGCGGGCTGGTAAAAATGATTATCGCACAAGTCAAACACGACCTTCCGGCCCGATTGATGCAAATGAGTTGCCAGGGCGAGGTCCTCGGCGGTGTACGCTTTTTGAAAGACGACGAGTTGATAACGGTCCAGTCGATCCGGTTGAAAAATTTCACAGGGCCAGCCGGCTTGTTGGAGTTGCCGACAAGGGAGGAGCGAGCGGAGCCGGGCGCTGGCGAGGTTCCAGTCGTAGCCAAAAGGTTTCCAGGCAATCATGCAGGTGCGGGTTATTTGCGGGCGAAGCAGTGAATGCGGTCCGCGCGGTTCAGGGCGGCGGCCAGTTTGGCGGGCAGGTGCAGCAGTTCCCGCAGAAAGGGATTGGCGGCAAGCGCGGCGGGGTCAGTGCGGCGCGACCCACCGCGGGCCACCCGCCAATAACCGAGGCTGCGCACGAAGTCCTTCGACAAGGTCTCCTGGAACAACTTGATCCCCGTAAAGCCGGCGCTTCGGAGGAGCTCCGGCAGGGCATCCGGTGAATGCAGAATAATATGGCGCGGGCAATCCAGCGAAAACCAGCAACTGCGAAATAATTTTCGGGAGAGGCTTTCCGGATTTGGAACCGCCAGATGCAACCGCGCGCCGGGCTTCATTTTTTCATACAGCTTCGCCAGCGTTTCCCGGGGATCATATAAATGTTCCAGCACGTGGTTCATTCGCACCAAATCCAGCGAGGCCTCCGGAATTTCATCCCAGACCGCGGGTGAGATCAGGTAAGCCTCATGGCCACTGCGCTGGACACCGGTGACCGCCTGAAGCGAGAAATCAAGGCCGAGTGTTTTCCAGCCCCGACCGCGGGCTTCGTTTAGAAAACGATCCGAGCCGCAACCAAAGTCGAGCAGCCGTGCCTGGGGATGCGGTGGTTGATATAAATTTGCGAGGGCAGGTGGCAATGCGTCCGGCCAGCAGCGGTCGAGGAACCGGTTTGTCCTGGTGAGCAGCGGTTGGCTGCGGGTTTGGAACCGGTTGGAAAATTTTTGCCAGCCGGTGAATGGAGCGGTGTTGTTGGTTATTTCATCGGAGCCCTGATAGGGACCGTAGGCTGGCGGATAAAAAAGGCCGATTTCCGCCTCAATGGGGCGCAAGGATTGAAATAAAGTCCGGCAATCCCGGCAAACGGAATACTCAAATTCCTGCGGACTGCATTCGTAAAGACGATCGCGGGCGCGGCAGAGAAAGCGAACTTGAGTTGAGTAACAGGCGGGACAGGCCGTTAACTTTTCCGTGGCGACGCGTTTCCCAGTGGCAAGCTCCGGCATAAGACGATTGTGTCTATTGAAGGAATCATGGTGATGGCCATTGGTTCTTGGTGGGAAACTTGTAGCTTATCCAGCGGAAAAGTCAATGCGTACGTGGGTCGCGGCGTCACTCTTCACCGTCATAGTAGTTGAGCGCGTCGGAGCGGAGCAGGCGGCGTTCGGGCGAACGCACCGCCCATTTTCCGCAATCTGCCGTTCAGGGCTGAAACTGAAGTTCGTACAGGCGGCGGTAAACGCCATCGTGGCTGAGCAGTTCGGTATGGCGTCCCATTTCCACGATGCGGCCCTGGTCCATGACGATGATGACATCCGCGCGCTGAATGGTGGAAAGGCGGTGTGCAATGCAAAGGGCCGTGCGGCCCTGCATCAACTCTTCCAGCGCGACCTGGACGATGCGTTCCGATTCCGTGTCCAGGGCGTTGGTGGCCTCATCCAAAATCAGAATCGGCGCATTGCGCACGATGGCGCGGGCGATGGCGATGCGTTGACGCTGGCCGCCGGAGATCGCCACTCCTTTTTCCCCGACGATCGTGTCGTAACCCTGTGACTTTTCCATGATGAAGTCGTGGGCGTGCGCGTGCCGCGCCGCGGCTTCAATCTCCGCGTTGGTGGCCCCGGGGCGGCCGAGTTCGATGTTTCGTCGAATAGTTTCGTTAAACAACACGGTTTCCTGGGTGACCACGGCGATCTGGTTGCGGAGGTCGTGCGAGTTGACATCGCGAATATCGATGCCGCCGATGCGCACGGCGCCCTTGGCGGGATCGTAGAAACGGAGCAGCAAATTGGTGAGCGTGGTTTTGCCGGAGCCGCTGGCGCCCACCAAGGCGACAAGCTGGCCGGCCTTGACCGTGAGATTGACACCGCGCAGCACCGTTTTTTCACCGAAAGCAAATTCGATGTTCTCGAATTGGATGTCGGCGCCGGCGGCTTTGAGCGTTTTCGGGTTCGCCGGTTCCGGGATCGAGTTGGGGGTCGCCAACAGTTCAAAGACACGGGCACTGGCGGCGCGCGCCTGTTCGAGATTGTTATGCAGGCGGGCGAGGTTTTTGAGCGGGCGATACATGGAAAAGATGGCGAGAATAACGGCCAGGAAATCCGCCGAGTGGGCTTTGCCGCCCTCGTGAAAGGCGAGATAAACAAAAACCAGCGATACGCCGATGGCACCGAAGATTTCCATCAACGGTCCCGGCGTTTCCGAAGCGCGCACGATCCGCATGTAATGACCGATCACCTTGCGGGCGACAGCGCGGAATTGCTCCACGACGGTGTTTTCCAGATTGTAGGCTTTGATGATGCGGTTGGCGGTGAAGGATTCAGACATGACGCCCACCAATTCGGCGCTCTGCGTCTGCATGCCGCTGGCGGTGCGCCGCACCTTGCGGCCGTAGATCACGATGGGAATCATGCAGAGCGGCATGACCACCATGGAGATCAGGGTCAGCTTCGGCTCCCGCCACATCAGATAGCACAACAGACTAACGATGGTCACGGGATCTTTTACGATGACCGCAGTGGCATTGCTCATAATGCCGTGCAGCGCAACGGTGTCGTTGATGACGCGCGAGATCAAGGCACCGCTGTTGGTCTGGTTAAAGAAACTCGCGGGCAAATTGATCAGGTGCTGGAACAGCCGGATGCGCAGGTCGGTGATGGCGCGGATGGCAGTCCATTGGAGCAGATAGATGTTCAGGTAGGAAAACAATCCACGGAGAAAAATAACCGTCGGGATGGTGGCGATGACAAGAATAACCGCTGTGGGATGCGTCTTTACATCCGTGGCCAGCGCTTGTTGCGCAGCTTGCAGCCAGTCCTGCACAAATCCGGGCAGGTATTTGAGTTGCGCGCCCATATCCGGACCGCTCTCGGTAAAGATAAGCTGATAAACAAAAGTGAACGTCGCGATCATCAAGGGTTCCAACAAGCCGGCGATGATGCCGGTCAAAACGCCCAGAAACAGGCGTACGCGGTACGGCCGGGCCAGACCCCAGATTTTCAGCAAAAACGAAATCATGTCACTATGCGCGATTATGCTATGCGTGAACTGTCAAGGCGAGCAGTTTGTCAGGGCTCACTCCGTGGTACGGTCCCGGCCTGGTCGCAAACCATTTTCGCGATATGGCCGGGTTCGATACGGGCAAGGCAGGCAGCCTTTCCCGAGGCTTCGCACGGGGCGACCCCATGATCGATACAGGAGCAGGGAACCGTCAGGGCCTGTTGGTTTGCGCCGAGCGGCAACCAAGCCTGGTAGCCTTTTTGCTCGCGGAAAAATGAAATTGTGGGCACCCCCAACGCCATGGCCAGATGCACGCCGCCGGAATCCGGCCCGAAATGTAGGCGGCAGCGGGTCAGTGCAGCGGCGAGCTGCATGATGCTCAGATTTTCCGGCAGTGTTCGCAGGCGTGGGTCATTTACGATGGCCAGGAATTGTTGCAACCGATCGCGCTCCCGCGGTTTGGCCCCGATGGAAACCACCGCCGGCAATTCCGGTTCAGTTTGCCAAACCATTTTCAACATGGCGGCGTAATGCTCGAGCGGCCATTCCTTCATGGGGTTGGCCGAGTTGATGGACAGATGAACGGCACCCAGTGGTACGGTGGCTTTGGCCCATTGCAGCGAGGCGTCATCCACCCGCAAATCAAAGCGGGGAGGTTGCAGGGTGAAGCCGCAGGCGGCCAGAAGTTGGCGGCGTTGCTCAAAGGCTGTTAGGTTTGGGTTGAGACGCGGCACCCAATAGGGCACCAGCCAATTATTCCAGAAATGCGACCGTCCGGCTGCATGAGCCACACGCCAGCGAGCGCCGGTCAGCGCCATCAGAATGATCGTCCGGTCGGTGCCGCCGAAATTGATGGCGACGTCGAATTTTTCTCGGCGCAAGGCGCGAATGAGCCGCAATTGTTCGCGCAGACTGCGTTTGGCGGGGTCCAGCACGACGGGCCAGGCGCGGTCCACGCAGGGGGCGAGGCGCAAGACTTCAGCGCCTAGTGGCGAGGAGACCACATGCAGTTCGGCGGCATAGTGCTGTTTGATTTCCCAGAGGGCCGGGACCAGATGCAGGGTGTCACCCAAAAAGCCCAAATCCACGACGACGATTTTTTTCGCCGCGCGGGTTTGTTCATAAAAGCCTTTCAAGCCCGAAGGTTGCATGCGAGGAGTTTGACTGAAGCAACGGGTGGTGACGACGAAAAAGCACATTTAGCCCGTGAGATTTTGGTTGTCCGACATGCGGCGGGCGTGTTTGATTTTACAGCTTGAGAATCAGCGGCTTTACTTTCATCCGAAACGGCAACGCGTTGGGCTATCCCTTCGTGCCCTCGATCCGTTCGCTGCTGCCGTTGTGCGATGAGGTGATTGTGAACGTGCCGCGCTCGACGGATGGCACGCTGGAAGCGGTGCGGGCAATTGGTGACCCGAAGATTCGCATTATTGAATCGGAGTGGGATGAGGCCCAGCGGACGGCGGGATTGGTGCTGTCCCAGCATACGAACCTGGCGCTCGACCAATGCACGGGTGACTGGTGTGTTTACATTCAGGGGGATGAGGTGTTGCATGAGGAAAGCATTCCGGCGATGCGCGCGGCGATGGAGCGCGAATTGAACAACCGGGAAGTGCAGGGTTTGCTGGTGGATTATACGCATTTTTACGGGAGTTTCTGGACGGAAGTTTATTCGCTGGGCTGGTATTATCGGGAAGTGCGCGCCATCCGGCGGGACCCAAACATCCGTTCACGCGGCGATGCCCAGAGTTTTCGCACGCAGGACGGGGAGAAACTGCGGGTGCGGCGCTCGGGTGGCCGGTATTTTCATTATGGATATGCGCTGGAGCCGGACATTGCGCGCAAGAAACATACGAACCTTGCCTCGCTCTATCACAACAACGAAGAACCGAAATCGGTGGCCGGGCGCGCGGCGCGTTACTATGATGACGACCAGAAGGTGAAGCCATTCAAAGGGACGCATCCGGCGGTCATGCGCGAGACGGTGGCGGCGGCGGGTTGGACTTATCAGTCGCGCAATCCGTTGATCCGTTTTCGGCGCGAATATTTTTGGGAGGATGTGGCGCTGATTATCAAGCGTTGCACCGGACTGACGCTGGGCGTGCACAAAAACTACCGGCTCATTCGATGAACAAACTGCCCATTTCCGTGTGCATCATTTCCGGCGCCGAGGCGCAGCGGATCGGTCGCGCATTGGAAAGCGTGGCGGGGTGGGTGAGTGAAATTGTGGTGGTGCTGAACGAGGAAGTGCAGGACGGGACGGCGGAGATTGTCAGCCGCCATGGCGGGGTGATACACCGGCGCAAGTGGCAGGGTTTTCGCGAACAGAAGAACCTGGTGCAGAGTCTGGCGACGCAGCCGTGGATTTTGCAGTTGGATGCGGACGAGGAGGTATCGACTGAATTACGCGCCGAGATTTCCGGATTTTTTCAGGGCGATCAGGAAAAATTCGCCGGCGCCTCGTTTCCGCGCAAGATGTGGTTTCTCGGGCGCTGGATCACGCACGGCGACTGGTATCCCGACCGCGTGCTGCGTTTGTATCGAGGCGATGCGGGGTGCTGGGGCGGAAGCGCGGAGCATTGCGCGGTGGAATTGCGCGGCGCGGAAAAGCGGTTGCGCGCCGACCTGCTGCATTACAGCAGCCCGACGATGGCGGATTATTTGCGCAAGTTTCCGTATTACTCGGAACTTTATTTGCAGCGACAATTGGAGAGCGGCGCACGCTGGTCAGCGTTGCCGACCATTGTGCGCGCTGCGTGGCGTTTTGTCCGCGCGTATATTTTTCGATGCGGATTTCTTGACGGTTATCCAGGATTTTTTATCGCCGCCTCGACCGCTTACGGCACGCTGTATCGTCATACGCGGCTGTATGAGCATATGCAACCGACTGCCCCACCATGTCCGCCCCGCGACTCTCGCTGATCATCAGCACCTATAATCGCCCCGACGCGTTGGCGAAGGTCCTTGCCGGAGTGGAGCGGCAAAGTCGCCGGCCCGATGAAGTGCTCATCGCCGATGACGGCTCAAAGGAGCCGACGCGCGCGTTGATTGCCGATTGGACGAAGCGGCAATCTTTTCCCGTGAGGCATGTCTGGCATCAAGATGATGGTTTTCGCAAGACGGCCATTTTGAATCAGTCGGTCGCGGTTGCGCAGGGCGAGTACCTGATTTTTCTCGATGGCGACTGCGTGCCGCACCGGCGCTTTGTGGCGGATCATGCGGCGTTGGCGGAGCGCGGGTTCTGGGTGCAAGGCCGGCGATGCTTTGTGGAGGAAAAATTTGTTGCCGACTTTGAGCCCGGCCAAACCTCGATATGGGGATGGGTCACGACCGGCAAGGTGACGGGCCGGGGCAAGGCCTTTCGGCTGCCGTTTCCCATCGTGCGGCGCGACACGGCGCAACGGGGGATCATCGGTTGCAACATTGCGGCATGGCGGGATGATGTGATCGCCATCAACGGTTTTGACGAGGAGTATTCGGGCTGGGGGATTGGCGAGGATTCGGACATGGGGACGCGGCTATATCACCTTGGCCGGCCCCGGAAGTTTGTTTATGCTCACGCCATCGTGTATCACTTGAATCATCCCATGGCACCGCGCGGCCACGTGGCCGAGAGCCTGGCCCGGCTTGATGAAACCATCCGCTCCCGCAAGCTTCGTTGTGCGGCCGGGATCAACCTCCATTTATAATCAACCCGCACGCCCAACGCATTGAAACCCATGTCCACTGAAGGCGAACTGGTCTGGGAGTTTTTTGGGCGCAATCCCAAAGGATTCTTTGTCGAGGTTGGCGCCAATGATCCGCAGAACAGTTCGCAGACTTGGTTCTTGGAAAACAAGGGATGGCAAGGGATTTTAGTGGAACCGCTCTCGCGTTTTTACACGGCGTTGTGCAAGGCGCGACCGCAATCGCGCGTGTTCCAGGTTGCTTGTGGCGCGCCGGGGCATCCACCGACCGCGGAGCTGTTTGTGGGCGAGAATTCCGAGCATTCGTCATTGCGTCGCAACACCGTGGATGCGGAGACGCGTTATGTAAAAGCCGAAACGGTGCGGCTGCTGACACTGGACGAACTGCTCGCCGAAGCGGGGCATCCACAACTTGACTTTGTGAGCATTGATGTGGAAGGGATGCAACTGGAAGTGCTCAAGGGATTCGACCTGGCGCGGCATCGGCCCAGGCTGCTGTTTGTGGAGGACCATTTGTTAAATTGGGAGACGCACTTTCATTTGAAGCGGCAGGGGTATCGGCTGGTCAAGCGCACGCAGCTCAACAACTGGTATGTGCCGCAAGGAACGCCATTCCGGCTCACAAGCCTGGGCGAGCGGTTTAAGTTATGGCGCAAAGTCTGGCCCGGCACGCCGGCGCGACAGCTCAAGGCCTGGTGGCGACGGGGCCGGTTATGAGCCGGCGCATACTGCATTTGAATTCGATGCTGACCGGCGGCGGCACGGATGATCAGTGCGTGAAGCTGGCTTTTGGGTTACAGCGGTTGGGCGAGCAGGTCTGGATTGCGGGGCCGGAGGGAAGGGAGTTTTCCAAGGTGATTCGTGAACTCAAGGTGCCGTTTCATGTGACGCCACCAGAGGGGCCGCTGAAGATGCAGTTTATCCGCAGCGTGGCGAAGTTCATTCGGCGCGAAAAAATTGAGATTGTGCACGGGCATCATGGGCGGGACATCTGGCCAACGATTTTGGCGGCGCGACTTTCCGGGATGCGGCCGAAGATTGTTTTAACGCGGCACATGGCCAAGAGCCCCAGTTCCGGGTTCAGCCGAAGTTTTTTATTGGGACAATGCGATGCGTTGATTGCGGTATCCGAGTTCGTGGCGAAAGTCTTGCGGGAAGGCGTTTATGAACCCAATTCGCCGGAGGAGGAGCGGCGGGTGCGTCCACCGCTGCGCGGGGATTTGACGAAGATACACGTTATATATGGCGGGATAGACACCGACCGCTTCCGTCCATTGAGTGGGCCGGAAGTGGCGGCGCAGCGCAAGGAATGGGGACTGGCGCCGGAGCATTTTGCTTTTGCAGTGGCCGGGGGTTACATGTTGCCGCGCGGCAAAGGGCAGCGGGAATTTCTCGAAGCAGCCGCGCGCATCCATCAACAAGTGCCGCAGGCGCGGTTTCTCATCGTTGGCCGCGGCAACATGGGAGACGTGTTGCGCGCGGATATTCAACGACTTGGCTTGGTGGAAAAAGCGTGGCTGACGCCTTATTGCGCCGACATGCCGCGCGCGATGAATGCGATTGATTGCCTGGTGCATCCGCAAATCGGAACGGAAGCACTGGGATTGGTGGTGTGCGAAGCCTTTGCCTGCGGGAAGCCGGTGATTGCGTCGGAGCTTGACGGCATTCCCGAAGCGTTCGCGTATGGCGGGTGCGGGGAACTGGTCCGGCCGGAGGATGTGGGCGCACTGGCGGCGGCGATGCAACGGCAGGCAAGTGAGCCGCGCCCGACGGAAGCGGCCCGCGCTGAACTACACCGGCGGGTGAGTGATTCGTTTTCCCTGGGCGCGGTGGCGGAGAAAACGCGCGCGTTTTATCAGCAGCTCAGCGGCAGAGTGCGTTAAGCGTAGAAGAAAATAATGACACTTGGCGAACTGCACGGCTTGATTATGCAACGCCCCAATTTCGTCCATAATCAGCCAGACTAGTTTTTTGACGAGGAGCGGATGCTGAATTTTTCGAGAAGGTATTCACCACGCCGATCCGGCCGGTGGATGATCGTCAAGCGCGCAACCGCGCGCATGAGATATTTTGCCAGGACGCCGCTCTTAAGGGGGGCCAGCAGCGGGGATTCCTTTCTTGTAGCATTTCGGGCCTGAGGGAGGCTATGCTTTATCCCGGTGCAGGCAGCGATTGCCGATTAGCCCATGACAGCATGACAACTTATCACATTCCCGTTTACCAACCGGACCTGTCCGGCAATGAGAAACGTTATGTCCTTGAGTGCCTGGATTCCACCTGGATTTCATCCAAGGGCCGGTTCATATCCGAGTTTGAAGGGCGATTTGCCGAATTTGCGGGGGTAACGTATGCGGTCGGGGTTTGCAATGGAACGGTGGCGCTGCATTTGGCGCTGGTGACGCTGGGTATCGGGCCGGGTGACGAAGTGATTGTGCCCTCACTGACCTACATTGCCGCCGCAAATGCCATTGCATACACCGGGGCCACGCCAGTGTTTGTGGATTCCCTGCCGGACACCTGGCAAATGGATCCGGCGGACGTCCGGCGCAAGGTCACGCCACGCACCAAAGGCATCATGGCGGTCCATCTTTATGGACATCCCTGCGATATGGATGCGCTGAGCGCCATCGCCAGCGAACATGACGTATTTTTGATAGAAGACTGTGCAGAAGCTTTTGGTTCCCGATACAAGGGCCGGCATGTCGGTTCGTTCGGGGACATCGCTGCTTTCAGCTTCTTTGGCAATAAAACCATCACCACCGGCGAAGGCGGCATGGTGGTGACCAATGACAAGACACTGTTTGAACGCGCGCGCCATTTCAAAGGGCAGGGGCTCGCGGCGCACCGTGAATATTGGCACGATGTCATCGGTTATAATTATCGGTTGACCAACATTTGCGCGGCGATTGGCCTGGCCCAACTCGAACGCGCGGACGAATTTATCGCCAAGAAACGCCAACTGGCCAAAATTTATCGCGAGCAACTGGCGGATTTGCCCGTGGAAGTGCACGGCGAGTTTGGCGAGGTGACCCACTCCTATTGGATGATATCAATTTTGGTCAAGAAAGCGGCGGAACGCGATCCGCTGCGCGCCCACCTCGCCAAGAGCGGGATTGAAACGCGCCCGCTGTTTTATCCCGCGCACACCATGCCGATGTATGCCGCCCGTTATCAGCGCCATCCTCATGCCGAGGATATTGCCTGGCGCGGGATCAACCTGCCCAGTTGGCCGGGGTTAACCTTGAAGCAGGTAAAAGATATCGTTTCGGCCATTCACGATTTTTTCTCCCAGGCAGGTAAAACCGCCTGACCGGTGCAACATGGGTAATCCAACCGACCCTGCGGCCTCCAGTTCTCCAGCGTGTCGTGCTATTCGTCCGGAAGATGCCGAAGCCCTGTCCCGTTTTTTTGAGCGGTTACGGGCCCAAGGGGTTGAAAAGTTTTTTCATCCCCATCCATTCACGGCAGAGGAAGCGGCCAAGCGCGCAGCTGATACCGGGCGTGATTTTTATTGTTTGCTGACGCAGGAAAATGAAATCATGGGTTACGGAATGCTGCGAGGTTGGGACGCTGGTTATGCCATTCCCAGTCTGGGCATTGTCATTGATCCCGGGGCGCAAGGGCACGGTCATGGCCGGCGATTGATGGAATTTCTGCACACAACTGCGCGGCAACGCGGGGCCAGCCACATCCGGCTCAAGGTGTATTTGGAAAACATCAGGGCGATGACGCTGTATCGGTCGCTGGGGTACGTGTTTCAAAGCGAGGAAGGCGGACAAGCTGTGGGATTGCTCGCGCTGACACCGACGAATGCCGCGTCGCAAAAGGAGAGTGCCGAGTGAAGATTGGGATTCTGGCCACTGACTTTATTAACTGGGGCGGCGGCATCGATTTTTTGCGGATGGTGATCGATTCGTTGCTGGTGGCCGAGCGCTCGGAAAACACTGAATTTCATCTCCTGATCCCTGATTTCGGACCGCGTTTGGCGTGGCGCAAGTTTCGGAGACAAACCAAACGGAACGTGCGTTCGTTCTTTTCCGGTAAACGGGTTGCCGAGGAGAACACGCCTGAGTCCGCCATTATTGCCCACGCCTTTTCCGAGTTTCAGGGTCGCATCCGCATTCAACACATTGACATTGGCCGGGGCGCGCTTAGCCGCGCCGCCAAACGGCTGAAACTGGATGTGGTGCTGCCGGCAGTGCATTCGCTGGGAGTGGGTTTTCCGCGTCCCTGGGTGGCGTACGCCTACGATTTCCAACACAAATATTTGCCGCAGCACTTCACGCCTGACAGTTGCCGCTCGCGCGACGAACACTTTGCCGATCTGTTGACGCAGGCGCGGGCGGTGATCGTGAATTCCCGGGCCGCGGCGGAAGACATTGCGAAGTTTGTGCCGCAGGGAACGGCACGAGTGTTTGCGTTGCCGTTTGCGCCTGCGCCCAATCCGGATTGGCTGGAGGATGGTCCGGATATACTGCCGCGTTACGGCGTAGCGGCCCCGTTCTTTATCATTTCCAATCAATTTTGGGCGCACAAGGATCACGCCACCGCGTTTGAAGCATTCCGGCTGGTGGCGGCGGAGAACGCACAGGTTACGCTGGTTTGCACCGGCAGCACACTTGGTTCGCGCGATCCCGAGCATGTTCCGCAATTGCTTGCCCGGTTGAAGAGTTGGGGGCTGGAGCAGCGCGTCAGCATTCTCGGCCTGATTCCCAAACGGGACCAGATCGAACTCATGAAGAATGCCTGTGCAGTCATTCAGCCAACACTGTTTGAAGGCGGGCCGGGCGGTGGAGCAGTTTACGATGCCGTGTCATTGGGGCTGCCGGCGATTATTTCGGATATAGCGGTGAATCGGGAGATCACAGACCGGGGCATCGTATTTTTTCCAGCGGGTGATGCGATGGCGCTGGCCGGACACATGAAGGCGGCGCTGGCTGCGCCGCGCAACCGAGCGTCCGCCAGCGAGCTTGTCGCGATGGGAAAACGTCGCCGGGTGGAGTGTGGTGAATGGCTTTGGCGGGCCATTGATGCCGTGGTCTGAGCGAGGGAAAAGCCGCGGCCCCACCCAGGGCTAATCTTGCGCTTTCACCTGAAGTTGACGGGTGATGTGCTCGAAGTCTTTAAGAAGCCGCGAACCATGCTTCTTGCGGTAGCGGCGCGCCAGTTTTTCACGTGATTTGTGGCAGGACTTCAGCAGGCGGTCAGAAACCTTCTCGCGCGAGAACAGATGCAGGTCGCAGTCATTGCTGGCCAAATGATAGCCGTAGTGACGGGCAATAAGCTCCAGGCTGCGACGGGTGTAAAAGGCCACGTGTTGTCCGTTGTCCACGAAGTACCACCAGTCGGGCGCCTGGTCCTGATACAGCAGCGTGGAAAACAGGAGATGCCGGGGCGAGAGCTGGAAGAGATCGCCAAAATTCTTGAGCGGGTCCGGAAGATGTTCGGCAACTTCAAAAGCGGTCACGCAAGCCCAGGCTGGCGGCAGGCCCGATTCCTTTCTTTCGAAACCACGTGCAAACACGTTCTCCGCAAAGGGGTCGTCATAGAAGAAATTCAATCCGTCATCGCGGCAAAGCCGCACCAACAGACCAGTGCCGGCACCCCAGTCCAGGCAAGGTTCAGCGGGTCCGATGCCCAACCGATAGGCGAGGGCGGTGGTGGTTTGGGCGGTCCAGATGGAGCGGCCAGCCATGCCCACATCACTTTGGAAATTTGTATTTTGATACGCCTCCTGCAACCAGTAAGGCGTTTCGGTTTGCACATGACCGCAGGCTGGGCATTTGTAGTAGCCCACTTTCCGGCGGCCCAGAATCAGCTTGGAAAAAAACAGCGGGGCTGGCTGGGCACAGACCCGGCAGGAAACTGAACCGGGGATTTCTCGTGCTTCGGGCGGGGCGGGGACTCCCATAAGTGTTATTTTTTTAATTCCAGGCAACACACCGCCCGTGCAGCCGCGGCAAAATCCGCGTCATAGTCTTTGGAGTGGTGAATGTCAAAAATCGTGGCATGCGCAGTATCCAAGGCGTTGGAATTGCGCCAGCCATCCGGTTGGTAAAGAAAATAGTCAGCGGTATGGCTGGCAGGCTTGAAGGCGGTGATCACGCTCTCGATCATGCGCTGATCGAAAACCTGGAACCAGCCATGGTTCACGGCCTTGCCAAAGGGCACGCTCAGGTAGAGCGTGCCGCCGGGTTTCAACACACGGTGGAGTTCCCGCACGGCGGGCAGGTAGTCCTCTGGTTGGGCTTCCTTGTTGGCAACAGCGGCGGTGTAGAGCAAGGTGTTGTCCAGTCCGACGTGTTCCAAGGTGGAAAGACATACGGTCCAGTCAAACCATTGGTCGCGGTACGGAAGGCGGCGCAGGTCATCGAAGACGTAAGAGATGCCTTGTTTCCAAAAGCAATCCCCCTCGGGCGCCAAGGTGCAAATGTGAAACTTTTTGGACTTTAATGAGGGATGACCGACCAAAAAATCCGCGTTCAAGACAGAACCGGCATCGAGCAAGGTGCCGGGGCCGGCCGGCAAGCGGGAAAAAAGCCACGGGTATTCGACGATGCGTTCATCGAGTCGAAAGCCAAAGCCGGCGGGAAGTTTATCCGGTCGAAAGTCGTCCGAGCGCAGGACGCGGGAGATTTCGTGGACTTTGTATTCCCCGTAGCCCCGGGTCCACGGTTTCATGCCTGAACGTTGAAAGTGCCGGCGCTTCCAGGCTTTGCGCAGATTTCTGAGAGTTGGGCGTAATTGAGTCACAAAGATTGAAACTACGGTGGTATTTAGGATATTCCGGTTTGTTTGTTCAACCTTTATCTCGGCAGTGGAGAGCCGAGCAGGCGAAAGGTGTGGAGTTGCTGACGGGCGCGGTTGCGGCGCCAGCGGGCGATGATGGCGGCCGGATTCAGCACCCAAGGGAAGGATTGGTGGCGAAAATCATCGAAGGCGTTTTTCTGGCTTAGATATTCGGTGAGGGTTTGGAGGCATTGGGTCCATTTAATGGATTGCAATTCCGCAGGCGTGACCGTGCCATTGGCCAGCCATTGTTCCGTGGCTTCGCGCAGGATTTTGTCCTGCGAGGGTGGAGGGCTGGCAGATTTGCCTTGGACCGAGTCGGTGGGCGGATGGACGAGGAAGGAGGAAAATTTTTCAGGCACGACGCCCCAGCGGATTTCTGGCGCGTGCAGGAGACCCCAGATGCCGTCGCCCGCACCGCGGAAAGTGGTGGGAAAGGGAAATTTTTGGAGGGTTTGGGTCCGGTACACATTGCTGGCCGAACTGCCGAGCAATGCGCCGGTGGCGTGCGTGGCGGCAAAAAGCATGGCTTCGAGCTTGTGCAAGCGGCTTGGCTGGGTGATGCGCAGAGTGGCGATGAGGTCATCGATGGGCCAGGGAATATCAGGGAGCGCCCGGCCCGCCGGGTCGCGGAAGGTTGGTTTGCTGATGACGACGTCGCAGTCAAGCGATTGGGCGGTGTGCAATAATTGTTCCAAACCGGGACGGGTGATCAGGTCACCCGTGGTGGCCATAAAGACAAAGGGAGAGCGGATGTGGGCGATGCCGTGGTTCCAGGAGTCGTAGAGGCCGGGCGGATGAGTGAGGAAAGAGACGCGGGGATGCGCGAGATGTTCGCGCAGGTATTCGACGGTGCCATCGGTGGAGAAGCTGTCCACGACCACGACTTGCTCCGACTGGTCGAGCCAGCTCCGCAGGCCATCCAGATGCGCGGGCAAATAGGGACGGGAATTTTTGGTGGGGATGACGACTCCCAGCGGCAGCATCAGATGGTTGATGAAAGGTTATGGTTGCGCAATGAATGCGGGCAGCGCGATGAACCACCCGGCGCGACCCGCAAGTTGAATTTACGGGTGCGCCGGGCCGGGGTAAAGACCAAAGGGCGAGGCGGACGGCGTGGCGGTTTTGCGAGCGACGCGGGTTACAACAGATAGCCGCATTGGCGAAGCACGCTGCCGGATTCCTTGATGAAAGCGTTGAGAGCGTCCGAAGGCATTTCATCCTTGTAGCTGCCCACGGCGCCACGCCTTCTGAAGGCTTTGTCTTTTGGCCAGAGTGGACTGCAGGGGCCTTCGACGGCTTCCTTGGCCTGCATTTTTTCAAAGGCGGTGCTTTCGGCAATTTGTTGGAGGAATTCAGGCGAGCGTTTCAGCCCGGCAAAATCGCAGAAGCGTTGCAATTCGAGCGCGGTGTTGGTTTTCAGATCCTCATATTTGATGACGATCATTTCGGCATGAAAGGGGTTGGCGAGCCAGGCTTGAATGTGCTCGTGCCACTTGCCGGGGAACTGCGACCGGTCCGCAGTTACGAGTCCGAGAAAATCGTATTTTTTGCGCTCCAAGGCTTCGCGGTAATGAAGAAGGGAAACCATGGCGTCCCGACCATCGCGCATCAAATAAACGACGCGCCGGAAGTCAGGCCGGGGAAGGGAGTGGGATTTAAAAAACGCGTTTTTGCCGTAACGCTTGTAATAGCGGACGGCATGCGAATCCGGAACGAGATCTTGAACGAGATGGAGCGGGGCAAATTCCGGCAGAGCGCCGAAGGCGATGCCCGCGACCAAATCCTGGAACCAGGTGTTGCCGGATTTGGGATAGCCCACGATGAAAATATCGTTGGGAAGGAATTGATCAATGGGGGTGAAACCGGTTGGAATCGCCTGACCGTGAGTCTTGTTGCGAAGCCACCGGAACAGTTTTGTGACGGGTGTTTTCTGAAGGGCTTTCATGCGATCTGATTAAAAGGTGCCAGTGTGCGCGGGTCAGCGCGCGTCATGACTGACACTGTTTTGAGCCTAGCATTTAATAGAGGAGCAGAAAAGCATTTTCGTTCTGCCTGGTGTGCCGGTTTGTTGGTTTTAAAGCAGCTCATGCCAATCGGTTTTATTTTCCAGTCATATTTAATGATGCGCAGTTACACCCAATAAGACTCCAAGGGTTGGCAAATGGTTACATTCCGAATGCAGGGATTTATAAGCAGGTGCTCTAAACGGTGTCTGGACAAGAGGGTTGGCGGGGCTAAAATCCCCGGGTGAAGTTTTGTCATTGCAAATGCGGATTTAAATGCCAGCGGGTGGCTGGGAATGCCAGATGAGTTCTGAGTTGCCATCCTATTACACCGGACTCAAGCCGTTTGCGGAACTGTTTGCGACGGGGGCGCCGATGTTGATGTATCACAAGCTGGGGTCGCGTCCGGCAGGGGTGCGGCTGAAGGGGCTGTATGTGAGCGCGCGATTGTTTGAGCGGCAGTTGGGGGAATTGCGGCAGGCTGGTTTTACCACACCAGCTTATGGGACGTTGCCTGCGGACAAAGGGAACGAGGAAAAGCAGATCACGCTGACGTTTGACGACGGGTTTGCGAATGTGCTGCGGCACGGGTTGGAGCCGCTGGCACGAAATGGATTTCGCGCGATTGAATTCCTGGTGGCGGACCGGATTGGACGCGCCAACGAATGGGAAGTGAAAGAGGGCGAGGTGCGGGAACCGCTGATGAACAATGCGCAGATCAAAGAATGGCTGGCGGCGGGCCATGAAATCGGTTCGCACACGCTGACGCATCCGTTTCTGACGCGGATCAGCCGGGCGGAGGCGCGGGAGGAGATTTTTTCCAGCAAGCGAAAGCTTGAAGACCGTTTTGGGGTGCCGATCCGGCATTTCTGTCATCCGTACGGGGATTGGAATCCGGCGGTGCGGGATTTGGTGAAGGAGGCGGGTTATGCGACGGCATGCACGACGGAGTTTGGCGTGAATACGGCGGCGACGGCACGGTGGGAATTGAAACGGATCACGGCGCGGTATCAGTCGATCAGCTTCAAGGCGCTCAAGGCGCGCCTGGCCCGATACCTCGCCCATTGAACGGCGGGCCGGGGGTTTGGTCTGAAAAAGCATGACGTTGATGGGCAATAAGGAGTTTAGGCGGCGAATTTTACTTTTCCACTTGCTTGTCGTATCATGTCGTGCTCTTTTTTCTCGCGCGAAGGTTTCGCGGCAATCAGGAAAACAGTAAAGAATTAATGCAAACACAAATGTTGTAATACGATGTACCGCCCCAAATCTCCTTTTCAAGCCATCAACCAACCGGATCGTTATTCAGCCAAGAAAATGGCCAAGCCGGTAAATTTCATTTGTGTGGCACCCGCCGCGCGCACTGTTTTCCTCATGGGAGACTTCAATGATTGGGACACCGCTTCCCACCCGATGATACGGCAGCCGGATGGCGGCTGGTTGATTCAGGTGCCATTGACTCATGGGCATCATCATTATCAATTTCTGGTGGATGGGAAGCCGATGTTGGATCCGCGCGCGCAGGGCGTGGCGCGCAACGAGAAGGATGAAAAGGTTTCGCTGCTGGCGGTGAGTTGAGGGGGGTGCGTAAAAGCTGAAGAGGGAACGAATAGCGGTGGGCGTTCCTGGCTGATCGATGGTGCCAGCGCTGGTGTCCGGTTCTTGTATTGAAGCGGCGTAAACGCCGCGCGCCTCTGACTGCGGAGGACAGGTGCGCTTCTTTACCGATGAGGTAACTTACAAGAAATCAATTTGCGCTCAGCGGGGGCAGGGTGTTGGGCGGTTTCTGGTTTTTCGCGCGCTGTTCGGAGAAGAAAGTTTGGAGCAGCGCGAGGCATTCCGGTTCGCGGACGCCGCGGGTAATTTCACATTGATGGTTGAAGGAGGGGAATTGCAGGAGGTTCAACGCGCCGCCGGCGGCGCCGGCTTTGGGGTCGCCCACACCATAGACCACGCGGGCCAAACGCACATGGACGATGGCGCCGGCGCACATGGGACAGGGTTCCTTGGTGACGTAGAGAGTGCAATCGGTCAGCCGCCAATCGCCCACGACTTCCTCAGCCTGGGTGAGTGCGAGCATTTCGGCGTGGGCGGTGGCATCCTTCAATAACTCCACCTGGTTGAAAGCGCGTGCGATGATGCGGCCAGCGCGAACCACGACGGCGCCCACGGGGACTTCCTCCGCTTCATAGGCGCGCGCGGCCTGACGCAAGGCTTCGCCCATGAAGTATTGGTCGCTCTGTAAATCGATGATCGGTTCTTCCGGCACGGAGCCAATGTCAAATTTCAGGCGGGGAATGTCGATTTATTTTTTCGGCGCGGATTGTTCGAGGAGCCATTCATTACGACCATCGGGATGGCAATGGCAGGCGGCGGCGAAGAATCCGCCGCGATGTTGCCAGAACAAGGGCCAGATTTGTTCGAGATCGGTTTGCGGCATTTTGGCGGTGGGCAAGGCGGTGCGGGGGAAGAATTGAAAAATGCCTTCGCGGTGCGGCGGCGGAAGTGCGGTGAGCCTGGGCTTCACTTCAAAGAGGAACATGAGCCAGTGAGCCTGGCCCTGGAAACCTTGCTCGGCGACGAGGCCGGTAAGATGCAGATCAGTTGGCTCTAGGGTAATGCCCATTTCTTCAAAGGCTTCGCGGCAGGCGCAGGCGTAGGGGGATTCGCCGGTCTCGGTGTGAAGTTTGCCGCCGCAGGGACTCCAGAGACCGAGGTTGGGTTGCTGCGCGCGTTCGAGCAGGAGCACTTCATCGCGTTCGTTGAAGCAATAGAGCAGAGTCGTGATGTGATGATTAAGCACAATTATAAGAAATTGTAAAAACGCCGAATTCCGATACAATCAAAATAAGGAGAGGCACAGATGAAATACAAGGCATATTCATATACACGATTCAGCACGGGCAAACAGTCCCAAGGAATATCAAAAATCCGTCAACAGGAATCCCCGTTGGTATTGGATTTTATAAAACGGCACAACCTTACGGTTGTTCAACACATGGTTGACGCTGGGGTGAGCGGATTTAAAGGAAAAAACTTTTCCAATACCGCAGCACTCGGGAAATTCATTGAACAAATCCGACAAGGAAATGTTGACCGTGGCTCTGTCTTAATTGTTGAAAATCTTGACCGTTTTTCAAGAGACAACATTACGGATTGTATCGGGCGCTTCTCTGAAATCATCAAGGCCGGAGTGAACATCGGTCTTGTGTCAATGAACATCATTATCGACCTTGACCAAATGAACAACAACCCGATGTTGTGGACCTACGTTAGTAACGAATTTATGAGAGCGCGGGGAGAATCCAAAAGGAAATCAGACCTGTCAAAGGCGAATATAGCAAACAAGATTGAACGGGCGAAGAAAGGAGAGCGGATTTATTTCGGTGGTCTGGCTCCAACGTGGATTAAAGGCGTTGATGAAAATGGAGGATGGATTGTTGGCGAGCGGATTAATAAAATCATTCAAAGAGTTTTTCAAATGTATCTTGACGGGAATTCATGTTCAGCAATTGCCAAAACACTGAATAACGAAAATGTAAAATCCATAAGGGACACACTTTGGTTTAATACTACCGTCAAACACATTCTCGCTAATCGGTGCGTGCTCGGCTACTGCAAAGTAGGTTCGTTTGAATCTGATAATCATTATCCTCGTTTGGTGTCGGATGCAGACTTTTACGCCGTTCAAACAAAAATAGCACGTAACGTAACCAACCGCGGCGGTTCGCCCAGCGGAAAGGTTCCGAACGTCTTCAAAGGTCTGTTGAGGTGTGCAAAGTGCAGCGGC
>JAQGPA010000210.1 GCA_028293325.1 Pedosphaera sp.
TCGCGTAGAGTTCTTCGAAGATTCCTTTTCCGCCGTGCTTGGTTTCATTCTGTGGTTTGCCGGTGCGGAGCGCCTCGGGCAGGTCGTGCCAGTATTTGAAGAGTCGCGCGTTGAGCATGACGAGGACGCCGCCAATGTAGCGCGGGCTTTTTTCGTCGAGGAAGAGCGCGGTCTCGGGCGTGTTGAAGTATTGCGCCGCCGGGCCGTCGCCGTCGCGACCGAGAAATTTCAGTGAGACGAGGGTATCGAAGAAATCGGCGATGGCGCGGGGGTGGAGTTGCAGTTCCGCGCCGAGTTCCGCGCCGGTAAGTTGGCGATTGGCGAGCCGGGTGAAGACACCGAACTCGACGGCGGTGAGCAGGACTTTGGACGACCAAAACGAAAAAGCGGTTTGAAGAATGGCGTGGGGTGTAAGGTTTTGATTGTTCACGCGAAGAAGAATGCCCAATGAATTTGCGCGTGGAAAGAATTTTTCATGACCGCTCCAACTTTCCCGGCCTGAGGATGCCGTTGCGGCCTGCCAGCTTCCGTCCTGCAAGTGACCAATCCCATTTTTGCATTCGTGCCGTGGAATTGTCCTGTGTCAGGTTCAGCCATAAACCTGGCGGTGCCGGTGCGCGAGAAATATTTCTCCCATTTCGTCGGGCTCGCCAAGCCGTGATAGGTGGCGCATTCAGTTTCGCTTTGTAGTTGACATTGCAGGCCCGGCGTGGCTGAGTTCTCATCGCCAAGTTGCATCCCTATTGAATGTGAAATTGATTGCCGCAATCACCGCCATGTTGGCAGCCATGCTCATAGCCGGTTGCTCGAAGAGCCAGAGCAGTTTCTCTTCCCCGAGCACGAGTAGTGCTTATCCAAAGGACGCTGCGGTGGTCACGGCCGACTCCAATTTCAAGTTCGCATTCAAGAGCGACAAGACGGGCATATCCTATTACCTGCGCCGATTGGCGAAGGATGAGGCCAGCAAGATGCCGGAGGATTTCGTGATTGCAGGCGAGAATGTCTCGCTGATCTTTGTCCCGATCAAGGACGGCAAGATTGTTGATGCGCCATTGTCAGACCGGGCGGCACTTGGATACCAGATTCCACCGGAGATGCTAAAATGATTGAACTTAACAAATCGCCGCAGCCAACGCGGGGTTCCGCTTCGCGGTTCAGGTTTTTTGATCGTGCGTGGCTGAATTCTGGACGCTAGGCGTTTTGAGTCAGGAACAAAAGAACAGAGAAAGGGAAACAGAAGATGAAAACTGCAACTATACTACTGCTGGCTTTCGGTGCGGTCCTTGCACCACTCAAGTCATCTGCAATCATATATTTCACTCCTCCTACAAGCATAGTGCAGAATGGGAATTTCGAGTCTGGCGGGGGGTGGAGTCTTTCAGGAAACGGCGGAGCTTGGTATGGCTATGGAGGTGGTGCTGATGGCGGGGCATTTGAGGGGCTGGATTCGCTGGGCCTGTCACCACTTTATCAAAATGTGCCGACGACATTCGGCCAAAGTTATACGTTGAGTTTTTATATTCGCGGTTCCTACCCCGCCGGACAATCCCCGCCCTTTGTGGTGAGTGTGCTTTGGAATTCCCAAGCAGTCGGCAGCTTTACCTTGAATGTATATTCAAGCAATTGGGCATATGAAAGTCTCACCCTGGTCGGTGGCCCAGGTTCGCAAAGCCGTTTGGAATTTATCGACCCGAACCCAACCTTTTCTGCGTTGGATGATGTCTCACTTGTCCCGGTTCCGGAACCATCCGTGTTTGCCCTGGTTGGTGTCGGTGCCGCGATTGGGTTGGCGTGGACCCGTCAGCGAAAGTGAAAATTATCGAGACTAAGAACTGATATCTCTTCGAAAGGAAGATAAATGATTTTATGAACTCGACACACAGAAGTCGTGAGGCTCCCCTGATTTAGTGGACAGGCAAGGTGAATCTGGCAGGGTGGAACGGCGATGACTTCGGCCGACAAATCGTCCAGCGCCGAACGCAGCCGGGCGAGATTGGCGGCATCGGGAACGATGGCGAGATCAGTGTCGCGGCTAAATTCGGCCGCGCCGTAGAACACGCACGCTTGTCCGCCCATGAGGAGGGCGCGGACGCGGCGCGCGCGCGCATCGAAGAAAGGACTTTGCGTATCGGATTCGGGATCAAGTGAGCCTCCGAGGGTGGGATAGGTGTGCCAGCGTTTCTCGCTTTCCAGCCAGCGTTGAACGGACGTGAGCCGATACCATTCGGCTCCAACCAAATGTTCCGGCTGGATCATTTAAAACGGATAATTTTTTTACACTGATTTGCGAGCCATTGATTAGCAATGGAGCGGGTGCAGGGAATCGAACCCTCGTTTCGCTGGTCCGGTTAATAATTCGAGCGTGCGGGTCCGTCATATTTGGCAGGCAGAATCCAAGGCTGCGCAGGAATATCATTGCGCAGATTGCGTCTGGCGTTAGTATTGCCACACTCAATTTCCAACCCGATGTGCCTGAACCGCAAAACAACGCTTTGGTGGATGGCGCCAGCATCCATGGCTGTTGCAATTTTGGTTTTTCTCGGCGGATGCGCATCCGGCGGTCTGAAAGCATACAAGGGAAAGCCATTTAACGACAGCGGCTATCAGGGAGGTCCGCAAAAGATTCCAGGTCGCGTGCAGTGCGCATACTACGATCTAGGGGAGGAAGGCGTCGCCTATCACGACAATGACGCAACGAACCACGGCAGCGGTGGACTCAACCCGCCGGACGGGACGTATCTGAACGAGTTTCGCATGAACGAAGGGGTCGATACTTCTTACACCAAATTCCATGACGCCATCGACAACAATCCGTACGATTTAGTGGTCCCGCCGAAAAACCAACTCTACGTGGGATGGACTGAGCCTGGAGAATGGTTCAAGATGACGGTCGCGGTCGAGCGCTCCGGTATCTACACTGTTGATCTTTTATACACTTCGAACCGGGGTGGGGCGATTTCGCTCGACCTCAATGGCGAGCCAATGACTCCGCCGATCAACCTTATTTCAACCAGGAACGACGCTGACCC
The DNA here is from genome assembly GCA_028293325.1 of Pedosphaera sp. Classification (GTDB taxonomy): domain Bacteria; phylum Verrucomicrobiota; class Verrucomicrobiia; order Limisphaerales; family Pedosphaeraceae; genus JAQGOT01. Next base: position 3,030 of record JAQGPA010000210.1, read on the forward strand.
TCTTGCCTGGCGTCAGTGGCACCATTGGAACCTGATGAAAAACATCGCCGAAGTCGAGTTGGTGAAAGGCGTTTGCGTTCTGACCGTTCATGTTCTCGCTGAGGGAAACATGAATCTGGCCTGCCTGGATTTCAGGCGCAAGACCGAGTCCGCTGCCAGGAAATGAGGGCCCCTGATGAGGGGTCTTTTTACCAATCAAAATAAATGAAAAGCAAGCTGTTCGTGCCTTTGCTAAATTGAAATATGCGCGTACGCTTTTAGGGGCGTAATTCTTCTTTCATGAATCATCAGATTTTTTCGTGGTGTCGCTCACCAGGTTGGACGCGTGAGGATTCGAAAGGAAGTCACAGCGCAGGTTATCTTGCAACATTCTACCCGTAGGGGCGCCGATAAATTGACTACGAGGCAAATCCAAGACGGATTCGCTGGCTTGGTTTTGGACTAATATACTGCATTTTATGCACTGCCTCGTAAGCCGTTTATAACAAATGGAGCGGGTGAAGGGAATCGAACCCTCGTCTCAGCCTTGGGAAGGCCACATTCTACCATTGAACCACACCCGCAGTCTCCGAATTCATTTGTAACAAAGGGGTATCGAGATGGCAATTTAATTTAAATCAGTCCAGCCGGCGCGGAGGCCAGCTTTCCTCCCCGATTTAAGGGATAGGCGGGAAAGCCATCGTTGTGGATAGTGCTGCTAATTCACACACAGATCCATGTGCCAACAGTGGCATCATTGTCCTATAGCCTCAGAACCTAAAGACAAAAACTATGAATAATAAATCCTCGCGTTTGAATCTCATCCATAACCCCTAAATACAGATACCATGAAACACAAAAACTCCAATCAGCTATTGTCAGTTTTGACGGTTCTAGGATTATTGGCAACCACGACGACAATCGTGTTTGCCTCCGGGGCAAGCAATCCCTTCCAGAGTTATGAAGGAGAATCCGGCACACTGGGTGGTGGTGCCACAGTTCGTTCTTTGGGAGGGCTGCCGACAGCACCGACTCCAGAATTGGAAGCTTCGGGAGGAAAATTTGTTGAATTGAATGCCACCGGCGAATCGGTGACCTGGACAACCACCGCAACCGCCAATGCCATCGTGATTCGCGCTTCCATTCCCGATGCATCCGGCGGCGGCGGCACCACGGCTACCTTGGATCTCTATGTCAATGGAGTCTATCGCCAGGCGCTGAACTTTAGCTCCCAATACAGTTGGGTTTATGGGGTCAATAATTTTACCAACAACAGTCCATCAACGGGCACTCCCAAGAGATTCTATGATGATTGTATGGCGTTTATCAGCGGCGCCGCCATCGCTTCGGGAAGCACGATCATGCTTAAGAAAGATTCGGCAAACACCGCGGCATTCTACTACGTTGACATGATTCGATTGGAGAACGTGGGTGCGGCCCTGTCCCAACCTGCTAACACGCTTTCAATCACCTCTTATGGCGCCACGGCTGGCGATGGCACGGACGATACCAGCGCGATTCAAGCGTGTGCCAACGCCTGTCAATCTCAAGGAAAAGGCATGTGGGTGCCGGCCGGGACTTTTAATACTTCAGCACGCATTAATTTCAACAACGTAGACATCTACGGCGCTGGAATGTGGTATAGCACTATTGACACTTCAGGCGGCAACCAACATGCCTTCAATATGCTGAACGGCTCGATTCAGGATGTATTTTTTAACAATCGCGAAACGGGCCGGTCCACAGCACAGGGCCATGATTGCGGGGTTCTGATCAGAGGTGCCGGCGGCTGGACCGTGCAGCGGGTATGGGTACATCGTGGCGGCGCTGGTTTCTGGTGCAGTGGCACGGACGGCACCATCAAAGATTGCCGGTCCACCGAAAGTTGGGCCGATGGCATCAACATCAACAATGGCCCTGCCGTGGATCCTGACAAACTCGGCGTGAGACTTACAGTTCAAAACAACTACATCATCGGCTCTGGTGACGACGGCATCGCGATCAATGCGCAAAATGGCGCCGGCACCTCCGGGAACATGGTTGACGCCAAAGTTATCAATAATAATTCCATCGGTTCTTATTGGGCCAACGGCATACGGGTGGCCGGTGGCAGAAATTCGCTGGTTCAGGGTAATTGGGTCACCGATACGGGTGACAACAACGGCATCCGGGTTGGCCAATTTGGGGGCGCGGGAAATCCGGGTCACCGACATCATGGGTGAAATATCGTCGGCTTCGGAAGAGCAGAGTCAGGGCATCGGTCAGGTCAACGACGCGATCACGCAGATGGATCGGGTCACACAGCAAAATGCCGCGCTGGTGGAGCAGGCCGCCGCAGCAGCAGCGTCGCTGCAGGACCAGGCCGGCAATCTGGCCCGGATAGTGGGCGTGTTCAAGCTGGACCGACAGCATGCCGCTTTGCCGCCGACGGTGTCCCGCGCCACGCCGGCCGCTGTTGCAACCACTCTGCCCGCGGCCGCATTGCCGCGCCCTGCATTGCCGCGCATGCCGCCTGCAAAAGCAGCCGCACCTGCGGTTCCGGCGGTACCGCCGAAACCTGCCGCCAATGCTCGGCGCAGCGACGACTGGGAAGAGTTTTAAGCAGCGCCTTCCGATGCAGGCCGGGTTTCAGGCGTCGTATTTGTGTTCAGCGATATATCTGGACGCATAAGCATGCGCCTCTTCCAGAGCCTCTTTTTCGGTGCCGCTGATGCCGACGTCATAGATTTTTTCCTTGTCTGCGGGCGCGCCCTCGATTTTGTGCGAGACATGTCCTGAAAAGCTGCCGTCCGGCTGCTTTCTGGCAAAAATACTGAAGATATTCACGCGTTCAGGCGATATAAACTTGTT
>JAQGPA010000218.1 GCA_028293325.1 Pedosphaera sp.
CGTCGTTGGTCGTGCGGGTAATGCGATCACCGCCGCTGAAATCAGGGTTATGGTCCTGATTGAGATCCAAGATCGTGCAGGCCAATTCACCTTTGGTATCGTAGGTGTAGAGTGTGGAAACACCATCGGGATCGACCCGGTTGGTGAGCTGGCCGTGGGTGTTGAAATACGAAGTGGCCGTGGGCGTGCCGGAACCGCTGGCGTAAACCGTCTTGTAGGAGCGGCCCACCATGTCATGGAAGGTCTTGGTCCATTCATTGGTGCCGCCGGAGGCATCCAGACGGATTTCCTGGGTATAGAAATTGGTGCTGGCTGAGTCCACCCCGTAAAGATACTGCATGGGACGAACCGCAGTACCGGCGACCGCCAGCAACGAGCCGTCCAGGGCGTTGGTTTCAAAGCGGGTGCCGACATCCTGATAAGTGCTCTGTTTGACCAACTGGCCGCCGCCGAACTGCCCGCCACCGGTAAAATAATTGGTGTAGGTGGTGGTGTGGCTCAAGGCATCGATGAGCGAGGTCTGGCGACCGGCATCGTCATAGGTGGCGGAACTCAGGGTGATGGCCGTTCCATTGGTACCGTAACGCACCGCACTTAGCAGATTGCCATAGGCATCGTAGGCGTTGGAGGTGGTGATGCTGTTGCGGGTGGTGGTGACCAGGCGCTTAAGCGCATCGTAGGAATAGGTGGTGACCGTGCCATCGCGATCAGTTTCCGAACTCAAGGTGCAACAATCGTAGCTTTTTCCCATGCTGGTGCCATCCATGAACGTGGTGTTGGTCAGCCGATTCAGATAGTCGTATTGGTAGGACTCGCTGGAGACCGTGATGTTGGAAGCGACATCGACCACGGACTGGGAAAGCATTTGCCCGGTGAGATTGAGCACGGAAAAAGTCTGGGTGCCAGCATCAATGTTGGTGCCATTGGCATCACTGGGATGGCCGCGCAGGACGATGTTGGTGGTGTTGGGGCTGATGGGCCCGTATTGATAAATTTCAATGGTGCCATCGGGCTGTTGGATGCTGAAGGGTTCATTGACGCGAAAGCCATTGGTAAACAATTTGGTGATCGTGACCAGGTTGTCCGCGGCATTCCACGCCGCTCCGGGAGTTACGCAGCGAATTTCGCGCCTTTCCGCAGGCAGGGCCACCAGGTAGCTGCGGGCGATTTCCTTGCCCAGCAGGTATTTGATGGTGCGGCGGGGAAGGTCCGGGCTCAAGGAACCGGCGTCGCCCGAACCGGAAAGTGCGTTGGTGGTGTAATCCATGGTCACCAAGGAGCAGAGATTGGAGTCAGTGGAGACGGCTTGATTGAGGAAAGAGGAGAAGATGTTGGTGGGACGATTCCGGGTATCATAACGGTAATATTCCCAGGAACCGTTCTCATGAATGGCCTGTTGGATAAATCCGCTGGGTGTATAGGAATAGGTGCTGATGAGCGGATTATTGCCGGTGCCATTGGTCCGGGCGAGCAGCCGTTCGCCGTAAGTGGCACTCTCGGCAAATTGTTCAACACTCTGAAAAACCGGACTATTGGTTCCCTGCTGAATGGTGGTGGTCACGGTCCGGATCGTATTGGTTTGCGACCAAACCACCGCCTTTGCCTCGGTGCGCAGGCCATTGCCGGAAGTCAGTACCCAGCCGCCATTTGTCCAGGCGTAGTTATAAACGTAAGAAGTGCCACCACTTGAACTATCCGTGATCTGGAGCTGGTTGGTATCGGCGTTGAGGTTGGTGATGGAAATTGTTCGAAAAGGGCTGTTCGTAAGTCGGTAACCTCCATTAGTGAAGCTGACGACATTGGTAAGGTTGAAGATTTGAATGGCATAACAATAGGTATTGGACACCACAATATTAGCCAGTTCCTCCGGAGCTTTTATCTGGGTTAGGTCGCCCGAGCCATTGGTGTAAACTTCAACATCCGGTCGAATGAAGTTATAACGCAGTGCCCCTGGCGTGGCTAGGGAGTTGGTCGGATCGCTCTCCTTGATGTACATGTATCCTGCGGTGTCGCCCAGCATGGACCAGCCCAGAGGAATTTTAATGTCCACACTCCCATCCACCACTTGTGCGCCCCGGGCGGCACAGGATGCCCCGCCTTGGCAGCTCAGGCAGTCCTTCAACTCCAAAGGCAGTGTAAAGCAACTGTTTCCGGAATTATCCGAGGCCTGCAGCGTAATGGTGCCGGAGTTTGTTGAGGCGGTAACAGTTCCGGTATTGGTGTTAAACTGGCAATGCAAATCGGGCCCAATGATGCTCCACTTCAGGTTCACATGATTACTCATGGAATCGAAGGCATAGGGAGTTACCGTGGTATAATTGTCCGCAGGTATGCTTTTAATGCCACTGCTGGGACTGTCCCAACCAAAACTGATCTTTAAGGGAAACACAGTGACGGTATAAGAAGGGAAAGATGAAACAAAAGTCCCGGGATAACTCTTATTATAGCTAGCCATAACGCCATTAATGTAGAATCCATAACAGGAGGGGACACCGGTCATCTGAAATCCTTCGTTGAAATAATCGTTGTTCGCAAGCGTTGCCTGTGCGGTATAAGTTTGGCCCGGTACTAATTGTACTTGAACATCGCTGATTGCGAAAGCAGGACGAGGATCTAGATTTCCAATGGCGGCAACGTTGTTAGTTGAAAAGGAACCCAATCTAAAAGCATAATAATGTGGATTATTAGTAGTATTGTGGCCCAGAAATTCCGCATCCTCGCGGATCGTCACGGTGACTGCGTGTTGAGCGTTACTGATTTTCGGAAGGCCCGAAAGGCAGACCACTAACAAGGAGAAAATGGCTGCGCCTCGCAACGGTTTCAGATTAGGTTTTGTACCCAAGATTCGTTGGATAAGCTTTCTTGTGCTCATAATGATGTGGAGAATTGTTGGTTAGGTTCTGGCAAAAGGTCGTTTGGTGCTCACTTTAAAGGCGTATAGACATTGAGCTTGATGACACCACTTACATCCGCATTGGTACCCGCCACCCGCGGATTGCGGCCCTGGAGCCATTTGAGGTAGTCACTGACTCCGTCTCCCGAAGTGCTGGCTTGGGTGTAATCACTAAAATCCCCGGCGTCATAAACCCCGTTGCCGTTGGTGTCCTCAAAATAATCGGCCAAGCCTTCGCCGTCCGTATCGATAGGCACACCGTTGGTGGTAGCCACGTAGTGGAGACCGATATCCACAATGGAATTGGTTTCCTTCACCTGATTGGCGGTGGTGGTGTAGTGGTAAAGGCTGACGAGGTCGGCGGTGGTGCTGCCGGCATCATGCAGATTGGTGGAGACTTGGTAGAAGCTGCCCAACGGTCCGTTGGTGTAAACAAAGTTTGTCAAGACAAGGTCGTGGTTGCCAAAGTTAGGATTGAGGCGGCTGGATCCACAATTGATGTAGGCGTTGTAGCCGTTCGTTATCTTTGTAGAAAAGCCAATGGTGCAGGTATCAAAGGCATTGTTAAAAGCGTCCCATTCAGGCGAACTGCTGGTTTCACGGATAGTTAAAGCCAAATGCCAGAAAAGGTTATTGGAGAGCACCAATGAGCAGTTGGTGACTGTTGTGGCATTAAATAAGGAGCGGTCGAATAGATTGTTGTTCAGGATGATGGTGGAACCATAGGCGGAGCCGCTGAAATCATTTTTTCCATTCCAAAAGCTGCAATCCTGCACCAAGAGATTGGTGTATGCCCAGATGGTGGTACTATACAAATGAAAGCTGGCCCCGGCGGGAGAAGCAAACTGGGTGAAGCGATAGGTGCCCGTCGGCCCGACGGTTCCATAATGGTAAGGGTTCACGTCCACGCCATAGGTTATCCCGGGTCCCAGCGCCAATGATTGCTCCTGCACGGAGTTATAGCGAACAAACCAGTTTGGTGCGAGCGGCGTGCCGATGGAGACGATGGCACTGCCGTCCTGAATCCACAGCCCGGTATCATTGTAGCTGGCGATGGCTGCGCCATTGGTCACCGTTACGACGGCGTTGGTGAAGGCGAAAGTATCGACGAGGTAGTCAAGGGGGTCATAGTGATAGCCCAAGTCGGGAGTGTCGGTGTCCCGCTGGGCTTGGGGCGATAAAGTTGTATTTACGGAAACCGTGATGTTGGTGAAGAGTAGCGGTGGGTAGGTGGTGGTTTGTTTCAGATTGGCAAGCATGTCCGCACTGATGTTGGTGGTGCCGACATTGCGGTAGGGGCTATTGTCGGCCAGGTAGTAGTTGCCGGCGCCCACGGTTTGGAAGGGTGTGCCAGCGGGATTGATGACAACCGCATTGGTGGCCACGGCTCCGGCACTTACACTTCCGTTGATAATGCTGTTGGTTAAAAACAATGAACCCGGAGTAGTTACCCAATCCACAAAAAATCCAGCATCGGCGGTGACGTGTTCCGCCATAATGGACAATCCATCCTGAGCACTATTAATTGCCTCGGAGCACGATCCGAAAAGAACGTTGTGCAAGCCTATTGAAGTGAGCGGAATCCCAGATTCTACTTCGATGCCGGCGTAACAGTTAACAAACTGGCAATTCCAGAGCTCCACGTTTTGGCCTATCAAATCCAAACCGACGCCTGCATACGAAAATCGAAGGTTGCTCACTTTGAACATGCTCGGGTTACCCTCAAGATCCAGATAGACAATACCCTCTGCGCTGGAGGGATTGCCACTGCTGCCGGAAATAGTTTCCCCGACCGTATTGTCATTGATGGAGGTAAGAATCCCCGGCCGATAAGGAGCGGTATTGAGCACCAGCGACCCACCCAAATCCAGACTATTATTAAATTTGATGACCGTCCCCCCTTCAATGGTAATGGCACCTCCCGAGATGACGTACCCCTGAATCGAATATGTGGTATCCGCTTGAAAGGTGAAGTCATTTGTATCCGTATTGAGGGTCACATAATCCAAAACGAAGCCTCGCGCAGGGGCAGCCGCACTTGCCAGTTTCATGCTTTCTGCGGAACGCCTAGCCAGCTTGGGCGGGGGCAGTTGTTGCTGCGTCAAAACCCGGTGCAGGATCGACCCGGCACTGAGTTGATTGGTTGCTGCAGGAGTTGGCGGCGCGGGCAAGGTCATGATTTGGCGCTCAATGGCAGGAAATTTGACCTCTTCGATGAGAAACTGCCGCCCTTCCAACTGTTGCCAATGCTTGCGGACAGAGAGGCCCTTGGCAGAACCTGAGTTGGTGCCGGTCATGAAGGCCTTGCCATGTCCAATTTGCATCTGTCCAAAACTAATGACTGAATCATCGATTCGATTGGTGCTTTGCGACTTGACTTTAGCGGCAGGGGGATTTAAAAATTCAGTCAGCACTTCGAGCCGGGTGGTGGCCGGATTCAAACCCCATTCAGTTGGCAATGGAGGCTGCTCGCGCAGGATGATGTCCTGTTCAAAGCCCGCCTTGGTGTAGGTATAACGCACGTCGGCTTTGAAATCCGTGAAGGCATCGGCATAGAGCACCTGGTTTTTAGTGGGTAACAGTTCACCAATGGAGTCTTTGAGTTCGGCGATCAGCACGTTTTTGCCGGTGGTGGGGTCAAAATAGCTTAAGCCCAAGATGTGGCTGCGCAGGTGCTTGCCATCGGGGGTGGTAAGATCAATGGCTCCCGCGGTGTTGATGTTGGCGGCAAAGGCAACCTGATGCTGGCCGTGGGTGGCCACCGCGCCATCGGGGGCGATTTGGATTTCCTCGCTGGACTCAACCCATTGGCCATCCTTGCGATAATGCATGCCGGTGGCCAGTTCGGTGTAGGAGTTGGTCTGGTAGGTGACGTTACCATCGGGACTGGTTTGGGCGGTGACCCGCTCCCAGATGCGCTGATTGGCATCCCGAGATTTAACCGCGTAGGGCGAGATTTCAATAGGAGCGGGGACGCTCGCCGAAGAGCGCGCCGGATTTTGGGCTTGTGCGTCAAAAGCCAAAGCACCCACGAACAGTGCCGCTAGGAAACTAACATGGTGGCGCGATATACGGTAGCAGCGTGAAAAAGAGGCAAAGACAAGTCGGTTGGGCAAAATATTATATTGCATAGGCACCTATTTTGTTTTTCTGAAAAACTCCTTGTTTACGACCTCGTCCGAACTGACCGAGTCAGAATTTGTTGTGAGAGTATATGTGCGTTTCGAGGCAGCAAGAAAAATGTTTCAAAAATTGAAAGATATTACTTCTCTTAATTTGGTTCGTTACATTGCGATGACGTTTTCGTGGAGATGTGTTAGTTCATGGACGGTTGCACTGCTGGAGGTGAAGCGGAATAATGGTTTTTTAGTGGTTGATCGGGTAATGGTGGAGAGTTCATCAGACGGTAGTCCGGCGGAAAGAAGGGAGCGGGTGCTTGCGCACTGGCCACCATGAAGAAAGGAAGCATACATATATGAGGAGGTTGCCGAATGGTTGTGTCGCCCGCTGCGGGGCTTGGATAATTTTTGTAGATTACCCATAGCTTGCGCTATGGGCTAAATTCTTTCGCCCCTCCGGGGCTGGGGGCGGACAATCCAATCCCGGATGCGGGACGGATGGAGACGGATGGGCAACAAAATAGTTCAGAGTTCGGCGTTCCGAGTTTTGAGTTCAGGTGGGAGGGGAAATGTTTGAGCGTTCTCACGTCGCGCTCCCCATTTCCTACTGCATGGTTCCGCTTAGACGAGGTGTTTTCACATTTTGAGGGGTTCAAGTTCAGCAAAGGGCTGTAAACACAGGGGATAGTTGTGGTTTTTGTCGCAAAAAGCTGAGCGACACGAGCGACACGAGCGACAGTCGTGATTGGCCGAAGGTGCTTAAATGTAAAAATGAATAGTAAAAGAATATTCAGAGCACCTCAGTGCGGAGTGCGGAGTGCGGAATTTTCGGCGCGCTGCGGTCGCCAAAGAGTGTTCCTGCTTCGCCGAGGTTACGACGGACATGTCGGCGGACAGAATCGCGCGAGGAGTCCGGACTGGGTATGGTGAAGACCAAACCCAAATCCGAGTTCAAGGGGAAACATTAAGAAAAATCAAGGCTTATGAAAATAATTGTTTGGCGGGGAAAGGGTTGCGATGGTCAAAAATCGCCAGGGACGATCCATAAAATGCGGAGGAAACTAAAAATTCAAAATTTTTTAGGATTCGCCGCCGTCGCCAGGGCTTTGGCGGGATTAAGGGATTTCCATTGAAATCAAAATCAACGATCTACAATCAACAAAAACAACTAACCAAGGAATGTTATGATGTCTCGTGTGGGAAAGATTGCGCGGTTGCCCAAGGCGGTGCGGTTTAAGCTCAACCTTCGGCTGGAGAATGGGGAGTCGCAACGGGCGCTGGTGGTGTGGCTCAATAAGCTGCCGGCGGTGCAGAAGGTGTTGGCCGGGGAATTTGAGGGCCGGCCGATCAATGAGCAGAACTTGACGGCGTGGAAACAGGGCGGTTTTGCGGAGTCGCGGGCGCAGGAGGAGTTGGTGGCGCATGCCTGCGAGATGGGGAAAGAGGGGGTGGAGTTCCTCAGGGAGCGGGAGGAAAGGAACGGGAAGCACAAGGAGTCTTTTGCCCAGAACCTGGGATTGTGCCTGGCCATGCGGATTGCAGGGATGATTACGGAGTGGGACCGGGATCCGTCGAGCGAGCGGTTGAAGCGGAACTTGCGGGTGTTGCGGAAATTGACGCGCGCGGTGGTGGCGTTGCAACTGGCGGAGGTGCGGGCGGGGCAGTGGCATTTGCGGGAGCTCAAGTCGGGAGCGCAACAAAACGAGCAGGCGCGGGGACGAGTATTGGCGGCCGAGTTCCGGGCCTGGGTGGGCGCTGCCGCCGTCGCTAATCGCCATGGCGCGACAAGAGTCGGGCAATCACTTTCAGGAAAGGTAGGAACTTAAGCAGAATTAAGGCTAATGAAAATAATCGTTTACAGGAGAAGGGATTGCGGTGGACAAAAATCGCCAGGGGTCCTGGCGGACAGCCAATATGAAGAGGCGCGAGATATATTGTCCCGGATTGACATCGCCTCCCAGTCGATTCAGCATCCCTGAGTTCAATCCAACAAAAGGACATATTTATGCCAGTTAAGCCAATTCCTGACGGATATCACACCGTAACCCCTTACTTGATCATCAAAGGCGCGGCTGCTGCCCTTGAGTTTTACAAAAAGGCCTTCGGCGCCACCGAATTGTTTCGCATGGCCATGCCCAACGGGGCAATCGGCCACGCCGAAATTCAAATTGGCGACTCCCGCCTCATGCTCGCCGATGAAGCCCCGGCAATCGGTACCCGCAGCCCGCTCTCGTTGGGCGGTTCACCCGTCAGCATCATGCTTTACGTGCCGGACGTTGATGCCATGTTCAAACGCGCCCTTGCCGCCGGAGCCTCGGAAACGAGGCCCGTAACCGATCAATTTTATGGCGACCGCAGTGGAATGTTAACCGACCCCTTCGGGCATTCCTGGAACATCTCCACGCACAAGGAAGATATCACCCCCGAGGAACTGGGCCGCCGCGCCGAAGCCTTCATGAAAAAGGAAAAATGCTCCTGACGCTGTAAACGCCTCCAAACCCAATCGGCTCTGCCCAGCGCGATTTTGGTTTTAATTCGCCATAATTTATACAAATCGCTTGACGTGCCATTTTGTCCTACAATATGAGTCCTGCGCGTGGCTGAAGTAACAAATCAAAAATATTCGATCCTCATCGTGGATGATTCAGAAGAAGACAGCTTCTTTCTCGAGCGGGCATTGCGCCAATCCACGCGCTTTCAAGTCGTTGGAGCTGTCAGGGATGGCGAGGAAGCCATCTCCTACCTGTCTGGCTTGGATCAATACCAGGACCGTCAGTTGTGGCCCATACCTGACGTGTTATTGATGGATTTAAAAATGCCGCGCCTGAACGGTTTTGAGGTTCTCGAGTGGTTGCAAAAACAATCTTTTCCCGGACTAAAAGTCGTGATTCTATCCGGCTCTTCCATGGCCGGGGATATCCAAAGGGTCAAGGCTCTGGGCGCTGACGCCTTTTACACCAAATCGGCACCCAACTCTAAATTGGTCGAAATGGTCGGGAACCTCGAGCAATTCCTGATAAATTCAGGCCCGAACAGTGAAATGCCCATCCCTTCCCCCAAACCGGAATAGCCATCACCAGGCTCTTTTCAGGTCTCTTTCGTACAACCGGACGAATAACCACGCGCACACCGCCGGCAGCAGCAGTGCAATCATCAGGTAAATCGACCAAATCGTGTAAACCACGTATGGCGGTTTGATGTAAAAATCCCCGTCCACACCCGCGTGCGCAAAGGGAGGCAGAAAATCAAGTATGATCCCCCGCTCCTTGCTCATAAAATAATTGCCGGCCATTTGCCAGTGCCAAAGCATCGCCAGCACCAAAACGAAAATCACAAACAGTACCCCGTAAATTAAAATGACTCGCGATTTCATAACGTCGAGACCATCCAACTGTCCGTTTGCTCGTTTATACAGCTACCTCGCCTTGATGACAATCAAAGTTCTATCGTCTTGCGCCGGGATATCACCGCTGAATTGATGGAGGCGTTCGAAGATGGATTGTAAGATTTGGTCGGCGCTGCCGCCGGCGTTCTGCTTCACGGTGACAATAAGCTCGTCGCGGCCAAATTCCCGTTCTTCCGCATTCAGGCTTTCGGTGATGCCATCGGTGTAAAGTACAACCAAATCCCCCGGCGACAACTCCAACTTGCGTTCCTCCAAGCTTTGGCCGAACCGTTCTGATCGATCAAGTCCCACTGCGGCCCCATGTGGTGTTAACACATCCACTTCCCCTGTTTTCGCATGATACCACAGCGCCGGATCGTGTCCCGCACGCGCAAAGGTGAAGGTTCGCTGCTCTCCATCCAGGATGCCATACAGGATCGTTACAAACATATCCTCGCGCAGGTCTGGAATTACTGTTTGATTGACCCGGCGTAGGACTTCAGCCGGAGAAAGATTGGAACCGGTCTGCGCCCGGATGGCGGACCGGCAAATGGTCATGATCAGGGCACCGGGGATGGCCTTGCCGGAGACGTCCGCAATCACCACGCCCACGCGTGAACCATCCAGGGGCAGGAAATCATAATAGTCTCCGCCCACCTGCTGCGCCGCAATGTTGTGCCCTACCATCTCAAAATTTTTGACGGCGGGAGCATGTTCGGGCAGGAGCATCTTCTGAATCTCGCTGGCAATTCTTAGATCATTGTCAATCTGCTCCTGTTCGGTCTGCAGCTTGTAAAGCGTGGTGTTATAGAGCGAAATGGCCGCATGATCCGCGAGGGAGTCGAGCAGAAAAAGGTCATTGGCATTAAAGAACGCAGAGGCCTCACCGGCCTGCTTATTTACCACGGCCATCACGCCCAAAACCTCCTCCTTGAACTTGAGTGGAATAAAAATGGCCGTCCGGGTCTGCAACGCCGGGTCATCGTATTGGATCAACCGCGGGTCCTTAAGTCCGTCCTGAATCAGAACTGGCTTCGCTTTCTGCGCCACCTCGCCAATGATTCCCTGGCCAAGCGGAATGACCTGGGCTTTGACCATCTGCTCCAATTGCCATGTGCGGTTTGCCGGTGTAATGACACTGGCGTCCGTTGGTCGTAAAGGTGGTGGGAAGGGACCAATAATCACCTCGGCGCGCAAACTCGTTTTTCCCGGATTGAGCAAAAACACAGCGCCGGCGCTGGCCTGCGTGGTATTGACCGAAAAATTGGCAATCATGCGCAGCAATTCATCAAGATCAATACCCTCGGTGAAGGCTTCGCCCAGATCGTGAAGAAAATCAAAGACAATCCTGCGCCGATAAATGAGCAATTCAATCTGGGCGGCAAGCGCCTCGCTTTTTTTCCGTTCCGCGCGCAGCTGCCAGCTGATAAAGGCGAGACCGGCCAGACAAATCAACAGCAGATAGAGCCATACCCCATCTTGGGCTCCCGGGAAACTGGCAGCGACGAAGTGGAGAGCATCCAGCATATCGCGCTTAAAGCATTACGAACCCGCCTTGGCCTTTTTTAAATCTTCTGCCAAAAACTGCGTCACTTCCTTGAATTTGGGAATGTTGGCGGGGGAAATCTCCATCAGGGTCTTATGGGCTTCGAGACAATTGCGGGAGACCTCTTCGCGCGTCGGTTGGCTGAGCGAGGGCGTATGGGCCTGGATTTCCGTCGGCACCGCCAGCGGGCCCTCCACTACTTTGAACAGGTGCAACACCCCCAGGTTCTCCAGCAGTTCCGCAATTCGTGGATTCGGATTCAACAGTTCAATGGGTCCCGTTTCCTGCTCTCCATTGCGCGCCACTGCCAGCTTCAATCCAAATCCCGCCAACACTCCCAGAAAGGTGCTGTCCATCAGGATGCATTCGGCCAAGTCCAGCAGAAAACAGGTATACCCCTTCTCCAGCAGTTCGTTGAGCAGAATCTTAAAATCAATGCTGGACGTAAAATTCGCGCGCCCCACGATTTTAACGCAGGCCAATTGCCCCGATACATATACCAGCAATTTGGCAGATGGTGTACTCATAATTGACTCTCAGCTATACCTACCAATATGTGATTGGCGCGGGTGGGAGTCAAGACACGCATGACATCGCTTCGAGTATTGCTTGGCAAGGTATTAATAACTATTTCGAGCTTTGGCCGGGACTGCGGCTTTGGCGCCCGGTTGGCCGGCAATTTGGACCAGCGTTTGTTGCAGGATCAATGCCTCGTCTAGGCTGCTGAAAATCAGCTTTTGGTTGCATTTCAGCAGCAAATCCATCGCTTCAATCAGCTCTTTTTGGCTATACCGCCGCGCTTGCGGGAGTGCCTTGAACAGCACATAAGGATTTAGCGAGAGCGGATTGAATCGCTTATCCTCCGGCATCTGATCGGCCGGAATACGTTCTAATTGCGATTTAAATCGCGAATAATCGGAGTCCGCCTTAATCCATCCTTCACGCAGCATCTCCTTCAACAGAATCATTGCCCGCACTTTCCCGATCAAACCGTACAGCAGGCCAATCTCGGACTTTTGACTGTCAAATTTCAATTCCCACAATTCCTCGTCCAAGGTGCGCAGTAATCGGGGCAGATCCCGGTCGCCCAGCGCATCCCCCAAGGCAAAAGCCCGCGCGGATTTATTGCGGGTACAGATCGTGGTTACATCCCCTGCTTCAATTTCCGCCCGGTCGCCCACAAACAAGGTCAGCTTCTCGATTTCATTGTTCAACTGCCGCGCATTGGGGCCGACATTGCTGACCAATTCCGCCAGCGCTTCATCGGAAATTTCCTTCTTCCGGTCGCGTAATGCCTGGCGGGCGATGGTCTCCGCCTGCTGCGCCCAATCGCGATCATCAATGGACAACCCGGCGAAGCTTTCGACGGTGCCAAGCTTGTCGATGGTTTTGTAGAAAACTTTTCGCTTGTCCACCTTGCCCGCGCTGATGAGAAGCCGGACGCTGCCCCAGGAAAAATTTTTCAACTCCTGCGCCAGCTCACCCAGATTTTCCGTCACGGCTTGGGCGGACGCGGTTCGTTCGTCTCCGAGAAAATTACAGTTTTGAAACCAGACGACCTTGCCGCTGCCGAAAAAAGGCAGGGTTTGCAGGGCCTCGCGCAACCGGGCAATTACCTTTAACGCCTCACCGCTGTTGGACACGCTGGCATCGATAATCTCGTGATCCATGCCCCCCAATTCCTCGCTCCACTGCTGATAAAGTTGCTTGGCGCGCTGGTGAACGGCAAAGTCATCGTCACCACAGATCAGCACGAGCGGCGGGGTCGGCTTGGCAGACGGAGGCATCAGCTTTATTCCAGTTCGCCGCCATTCTCATTGATCCGGTCCAACACTTCGGTCATGTCCTCCACCTGTTCAAAGAGGGGCGCGGAAACGTAAATGGGACGCTTTTGTGCGGTGGCGAGCGCCAGACAATCACTGGGCCGCGCATCGATCTCTACAATCTTGCGGGCGAGTTCGTTTTGCTGGTGCAGAATGAGGCGGGCGTAATAGGTTGAATTCTTTAATTCCGTGATGATGACGCGTTCCACCGTGATGCTGAATCCCTTCATGATATTGGCAATCAAATCATGGGTCAGCGGCCTTTCCTTTGGGGTTTCCCGCAAAAACATCCCGATGACCTGCCCCATGGCCGGTTCAACGTTGATGACAAAGACTTTCTCATCATTTCCAACGAAGAGCGCACAACCACTGTTGGCAGGCAAGATTCCGCGAATCTGCACCGGCACGACATCATTCTTCATAACTTAACTGTAACGGCCTGCATTTGAAAAAACAAGCCCGCTTCCAACGGACTGCGGTCGATTTGTGTAAGTGTGGGTCCTTAGCCGGGGCGCGATTCCGGTGGCGGACCGACCGGCTGGGTTGTGGCCCGATTGCGGGGTTGGACGGTGATTTGCCCGTCGTTTTCGAGAATCGCAAAATGCACTTCCTCCACGCAGGCACAGCCTGCCGCCCGCAAGGCGGCGTTGAGCTCATGGTGGGTCAGTCTCTGTCGCTCCATGACCTGCGTAAATAGGTTGCCATTATGGATGAGCACTTCCGGTCTGCCTTCAACCAATGCTTCCAGCCGCTTGCTTTTATAGGTGGCCAGTCCCACCAGATAATTCAAGGCCACCAGCGTGACTGCGGAGATCACTCCACCCAGCAGCGAATTATCCCCGCCGTTCATCGCATTCTGCACTGCATTGCTGAGCACCAACAACAACACCAGATCAAACGGCGCCATTTGACCCACCTGCCTTTTACCGGTGACGCGCAAAAGTATCAGCAGGAATAGGTAAACGATGACGCCGCGCAGGACGAGTTCCGACCATTGAACGGAAAGATTCCACATGCAGGGAAGCTGGACAAAAAGCCGCTGCAAGACGAGCAAAATTACCGGCTCTACACAAGGCACTTACACGGGACAACTTATTTCGCCGGCGTCAGGCGGGCCGTTTTAATCATGCTCAACATGATTTCCTTCTCCTCGCCGTTGGCCTTGTTCGAGACGGAGCGGAAGGCAAGAATCAGATTGCCAAGCTTGGCAAATCCCTGGGTCAGATACTTAAACTCGCCTGGTTTTGGCCGGGTGACGGACACGCTCTTGTCCGTGAGGCTGACATAAGAGCCCACCACTTCAAAGCCGGTAACTGCATGGATGTCAGCTTTCGTTTCTTCCGCAGTTGCCAGTTCTTTCTGGATGGCCTCCTCCAACGCTGCCTTGGTGTCCATGCCTCGCACTTGTTTGGCATCCTGATGGATTGCATTCACAATAATTACAAAGTCATCGCTTGCCGTTGGGAAAAACGCCATTTCGTCAACCCGTGTGCCCAACTCAAGCGCACTTTTAAACGTACCCTCCATATTCTGTGGCATGATCAGATGCAGAGTGCCCACCTGTTTTAACTCATAATCCTTTTGCTTCATCGCCGGATTGGCCGCGCTGCTTGCGGCGGCGTTTGCATTGGTTTGGGCACCTTCCGGCGGTTTAACGGCCGACGGAGTTTCTTCACCGCGCAATGAACCGGCAACCACCACGCTGACCAACAATAAAACAGATAAAAAACGTGTTTGCATAAAACTACTTCCTAACTTGTGGCAAGGTATCGCAATCACCAACCCAAAGCGCAATACTTTTTAGTATCTTTCGCGACCCTACAGTTCGCCCTGTTTCCAGGCGCCTGGTTCAACTCAGGCGATCCCATGCGGTTGACCACACGAACATGCAATTACCGCCTTTGCGGGGGCAGTTGCCTCAACCGGGGATTTGGCCACGCCATCCGGATCGTAATTCAGATTCGGCGAAAGCCAGCGCTCCACCGTCTGCAGATCCATTTGCTTGCGAAGATGATAATCCAGCACCTGGTCGCGCTCGATCTTGCCGACGCCAAAATATTTCGCCTCGGGATGGGCAAAGTAAAGGCCGCTAACCGAACTGGCGGGCCACATGGCGTAGCTTTCCGTGAGTTTGATGCCGGTTTTCTTCTCCGCATCAAGCAGGTTCCACAAGAGCCCCTTCTCGGTATGGTCGGGACAGGCGGGATAGCCGGCGGCGGGCCGGATACCGCGATACTTCTCGCGGATAAGGTCCTCATGAGAGAGTCCCTCGGTCTTGCCATAGCCCCAATCCTCACGGGCGCGTTTGTGCAAATACTCGGCAAACGCCTCCGCCAGCCGGTCGGCCAGCGCCTTGGTCATGATGGAATTATAATCGTCAAGGTCCTTTTCAAACTCCTTTGCCAGTTCATCCGTGCCATGGCCGGTCGTAACCGCAAAGGCTCCCAGATAATCCGGCAGGCTGGTGGCCTTGGGCGCGATGAAGTCGGCCAGCGCATGGTTGAACTGGCCTTGCGGCTTGTCCATTTGCTGCCGCAGCGTATGGAAAGTGCTCAACACTTTCGTGCGCGATTCATCGGTGTAAAGTTCAATATCGTCACCCACGCTGTTCGCCGGAAAAAATCCGTAAACGGCGCGCGCCGTAAACAATTTCTCATTCACGATGCGTTGCAGCAATTTCTGCGCATCATCAAATAATTCCTTGGACTTCGGGTCACTGAGAATGTCCGGATAGCGTCCGCGCAATTCCCAGGTATGGAAAAATGGCGACCAGTCGATAAACGGAACCAGCTCTGCCAGCGGAAAGTTTTCCAAAACCTGTGTGCCGGTAAATGCGGGCTTGGGCAGATCCGCCGGTTTCCAATCAATGGGCGTCCGGCGTTCGCGAGCCTGGGCAATCCTGAGCAACGGCTTGCTGTCCCGTTGGGCCAGATGCTGTTTACGCAGCTTGTCATGGTCCGCCAACAGTTTTTCAACGAATGCCGGTTTGAACTGCGGATTAATCAGTTGCCCGACCACCCCAACCGCCCGGGAGGCGTCCAGCACATGGACCACCGGTTCCGTGTAGCCCGGCGCAATCTTCACGGAGGTGTGGGCGCGGCTGGTGGTCGCGCCGCCAATCAGCAGCGGAACATTAAAGCCTTCGCGCTGCATTTCCTTCGCCACGTGGACCATTTCATCGAGCGATGGCGTAATCAGTCCGCTCAGCCCGATCATGTCCGCCTTCTGTTCACGGGCAGTAGCCAGAATTTTTTCGCACGAGACCATCACGCCGAGATCGATGACTTCGTAGTTATTGCAACCCAGCACAACGCCAACAATGTTCTTCCCAATATCATGAACGTCGCCCTTGACGGTCGCCATGACAATGCGCCCCTGCGCCCGACCGCCGCCGGATTTGCGCTTTTCCTCTTCCATGAAAGGAAACAAATAAGCCACGGCCTTTTTCATCACGCGCGCACTCTTCACGACTTGCGGCAGAAACATCTTGCCCGCGCCAAATAAATCTCCCACCACGTTCATGCCGGCCATCAGTGGGCCTTCAATGACCATGATCGGCTTGTCGTATTTTAGCCGCGCTTCCTCGGTATCCGCGTTGATATGGGTGTCGATGCCCTTGACCAATGCGTGTTGCAGCCGCAATTCAACGGGGAATTGGCGCCAGACTTCCTCGACAACTTCCGCTTTGCCCTTTTGCTTCACCGACTCGGCAAACTTAATCAGGCGCTCTGTCGCTTCGGGCTTGCGGTTAAGCAGCACATCCTCGACCAGCTCCAGCAGGTCTTTGGGAATTTCCTCGTAAACCTCCAGCATGCCGGCATTGACGATGCCCATGTCCAGCCCCGCCTTGATGGCGTGATAGAGAAAAGCCGAATGCATTGCCTCGCGGACGACATTGTTACCTCGGAACGAAAATGAAATATTACTGATGCCACCACTAACCTTGGCGTGGGGCAGGTTCTGCTTGATCCAACGGGTGGCATCGATGAAATCCACGGCATAATTGTTATGCTCCTCCAAACCGGTGCCGATGGTCAGGATGTTCGGATCAAAGATGATGTCCTGCGGCGGTAAGCCGACTTGCTGCGTGAGCAGATTGTAAGTGCGCGTGCAGATTTCAATCTTGCGCGCAAGATTGTCAGCCTGGCCCTTTTCGTCAAAAGCCATTACCACAACCGCCGCGCCATATTTACGAACCAATCGCGCTTGCTCCAGGAACTTCGCCTCGCCTTCCTTGAGCGAAATGGAATTGACGATGCCCTTGCCCTGCAGGCAGCGCAACCCGGCTTCGATCACGCTCCATTTGGAGGAATCGACCATGATCGGGACTTTGGCAATATCCGGCTCGGCGGCAATTAAATTTAGAAATCGGCTCATCGCAGCCACACCATCCAACATGCCTTCGTCCATGTTGATATCGATGATCTGCGCCCCATTCTCTACCTGCTGTTTCGCGATGACGAGCGCTTCCTCATACTGGCCGTTCAGGATGAGTTTGGCGAATTTCGGCGAACCGGTAACATTGTTGCGCTCGCCAACATTGATAAAGTTCGTCTGCGGCGTTTGCACGAACGCTTCCATGCCGCTGAGCCGCAAATAAGGTTGAATCGTCGGCAGCTTGCGTGGAGCGATGCCGCGCACTGCATCGGCAATGGCCTTGATATGTTGCGGCGTCGTGCCGCAACAACCGCCAATCACGTTGAGGAATCCGGCCTCTGCCCATTCGCGCAGCTGCGGAGCGAGGGATTCTGGTGTCTCCGGGAAACCGGTTTCGGACATCGGATCCGGCAATCCCGCATTGGGATAAAAACAGGTGTTGACCGGGGCAATTTGCGAAAGTTCCTCAACAAATGGCCTCATCAAATCCGGGCCCAAAGCGCAATTCAGTCCGATCGTAATCGGATCGGCGTGGGCAACGGAGTTCCAAAATGCCTCCACGTTCTGCCCGCTTAAAGTGCGCCCCGCTTTATCGGTCAACGTGCCGGAAATCATCAAGGGCAACCGGAAGCCACGCCGCTCAAAAACTTCCTGGATCGCGAAGAGCGCCGCCTTGGCATTCAGCGTGTCAAAAATGGTTTCGACCAGCAGTATGTCCACACCGCCATCAATCAACGCCTCAACCTGCTCGGCATACGCCTTGCGCAATTGCTCAAAGTTAATCGGCCGAAAACCAGGATCATTCACATCCACCACGGTGCTGGCGCTGACTGGTTGCGGCCCCAAAGCCCCGGCGACAAATTTAGGTTGACCCGTTTTTTGCTCCACTTCCGTCGCGGCCTTCCGCGCACAATAAGCGGCGGCGAGATTCAATTCGCGGGCCAGTTCCTGTAGCGTCGGGTCATTGACCACTTCATCCAGATAGGCCTGGTCCTTGCGACCATTGGCATGTTTGAAGAAAAAATCGTGCTGCCCAATCGTCGTGGCAGAAAAGGTGTTGGTCTCGATGATATCCGCGCCTGCTTCCAGGTAATGCCGATGAATCTCTTCAATCACCTGCGGCCGGGTCAGGACGAGCAGTTCATTATCCCCCTTCAGATCCTTGCCCTTATGCGCTTTGAACCGTTCACCGCGAAATGCCGCTTCATCCAGCTTATATCGCTGGATGACGGTTCCCATCGCGCCGTCAATGATGACGATGCGCTCCCGGAGGAGACGTTCGAGTTGCGCGGCTTTGTCAGCCCGATTTGAGGCATTCTGATTCACAGTCAAAGAGGATAACTCGTTTACCCACAGTTGAAAAGTAAAAAATCAACGCATCTTGATATGAAGATATGAAAATATTTCAAGCGCATTGTGCCTCCCGGTCACTGTTACAATTTGTGCCGCCTGTAAGAACTAGCGCAGGTCTAAACAACTTGCGTAAGTGTGGTTTTCTTTGCACCTCATTGCTGTCCTGATAGTTAAGCATCACAGCAACCACTTGGCACGAAGAACGCTAATCGTGCCAAGTGTCCGGCAATTACGGTGCTGGACTTGAACCTCCTGTCAGCCTGGGTCGCCAACGAAAGAGGAATGCGGTGGATATGAAACAGATTTTAAGCGTCGAAGCCGAACCCTATCCTTTCGAGTTTATCCCCACGCAATGCGCGCTCATCATCATCGACATGCAGCGCGATTTCCTGGAACCCGGCGGTTTTGGCGAAATGCTCGGCAACGATGTCTCACAACTGCGCCGGACCATTGAACCCAACCGGCAATTGCTCGCCGCCTGGCGCGCCGCCGGATTGCAGGTGATGCACACCCGCGAGGGCCATCGCCCCGATTTAACCGATCTCCCGCCCGCCAAAAAAATTCGCGGCCGAAGCAAAACCTGCATCGGCGATCCCGGCCCCATGGGTCGCATCCTCGTGCGTGGCGAAGCGGGTCACGACATCATACCGGAACTTTACCCGCTCCCGACCGAGCCGGTCATCGACAAGCCGGGCAAAGGCGCCTTCTTCGCCACGGACCTGCACGCAATTCTCCAGAATCGCGGCATCAAACAACTCGTCGTCACCGGCGTCACCACGGAAGTCTGTGTGAATACCACCGTCCGCGAAGCCAATGACCGCGGCTACGACTGCCTCATTCCCGATGACTGCGTGGGCTCTTATTTTCCGGAATTTCAGGAGATGGGGCTGAAAATGATCAAGGCCCAGGGAGGCATCTTTGGATGGGTGTCGAACTCAGCAAAAATTTTGGCCGCTCTCAAGCAAGCACATCAGCAACCTGCCACCGCCGCAACCCTACACGAAACACGCAATGACTACCTCCAACAAACCTAAGCTGTGGTCGCCCGGCGATTGGAATGCCTTCTTCGGTTTCGGGACGAATATCCTCGTCAACCTGTTGACTCTCACCGCCCTGCTGCGCTTCGTCCTGAAGCTGCCGGACTCACTGGTCTTCGGACGAATCCTTCCCGCCACCGGGCTGATGCTTTGCCTCAGCACGATTTATTACGCCTGGCTTGCCTACAAGCTGGCCAAAAAAACCGGGCGCACTGACGTGTGCGCACTGCCATCCGGCACGAGCGTGCCTCACATGTTCGTCGTCACCTTCGTCATCATGCTGCCCATCGCACTCAAGACCGGCGACCCGGTGAAAGGCTGGGAGGCAGGTCTGACCTGGGTGTTCATCCAAAGCTTTGTGTTGATGATCGGCGGGTTCGTCGCGCCAATTATCCGTAAGATCACGCCCCGCGCCGCCCTGCTTGGCACTCTGGCCGGCGTCTCCATCTCCTTCATCTCCATGGCCCCGGCTCTGAACATGTTCCTGACCCCCATGATCGGCTTTGTCTGCTTCACGATCATCCTCTTAAGTTGGTTTGGTGGCGTGCGTTACTTTCGTGGAATTCCCGCCGGATTGGTGGCCATTGGTGTCGGCAGCCTGATCGCGTGGGGGTCCAATGCTTTTGGCTTAAACTATGGCGGCATGAGTCTCGCTAAACTTTCCGCCTCCTTCAGCAACTTTGGTTTCTCGGTCCCAATCCCGGCATTTGACCACATCTTCTCCGGCTTCCAATTTATCGGGGTTATTCTTATCACCGCCATCCCGTTCGGCATCTATGATCTCGTCGAGGCGCTCGACAACGTTGAAAGCGCTGCCGTCGCCGGCGATAGTTTCCCGACCACCCGCGTGCTGACTGCCGACGGCGTGGTGAGCCTCATCGGCTGCTGTCTCGGCAATCCGTTCATCAATGCCGTTTATATCGGGCACCCCGGCTGGAAAGCCATGGGCGGGCGCATCGGCTATTCAGCCGCCACCGGCGTCGTGGTGATTCTGCTATCCTGGTTCGGCATTATCTCACTGATGTCGTCGCTCATTCCTGTGGTCGCCATTTCTCCGATTCTGCTCTACATCGGCATGTTGATCGGGGCGCAAGCCTTCCAGGAAACGCCGCGCCGTCATGCTCCGGCCATCATCCTTGCGCTGGTGCCGCATTTGGCAGCCTGGGGTAAGACACAAATCGATAATGCCCTTGGCGCGGCCGGCACCAACGCGGCTGCGGTCGGCCTGGATAAATTGGGAAATAACGGTGTGCTTTATCATGGCTTGGACGTGCTCGGCGGCGGTTCGATTGTTGGCGGCGTCATCCTTGCCGCTGTGGCTGTGTTCATCATTGACCGGAAATTTGCCAAGGCGGCCGGGTTTGCCTTCGCTGGCGCGGTGCTGACGTTCTTCGGCCTCATGCACGGCGAGAAGATCGGCATCGGCGAATCACCGGTGGTTGCGGCCAGCTACGTCGCCGTCAGCATCGTCTTGCTCGGCTGCGCCAAATTCGCCACGGCCACCGTCACGCCCGCTGAGGAAGTTGAAGCCGATCTAATCGAAGAGCAGCCGGAACCGGCAACCTGACAACGGTCCCGACACATTGAACTGAACCGCAATTAATCACGGAAGACCGGCCCCAGCGCAGCCTCCATCTGGGCCGCAGAATAATGGGCCGCCTGCAAAGCCCGAACTGAAATTGGAATTAGAACCTCCAACGCCGGAATGTCATCCTCACGCGCCAGTCGGAGTTTCCATTTCCCCGTATCCAACGGTTCAACCATAAGGATCAACCGGCTTCAAATTCCACTCCTCCAATAATTCCTTGGGAATTTCGCTCAGGAAACGGGACGGCTGCTGCATCGCATCACCGCTTCCGCCGGGCATCATCCGGATCAGTGGATAGCTGAGATAGAGTTCATTCCGCGCGCGCGTGATTGCCACATAAAGTAACCGTCGCTCTTCCTCTTCTCCATCCATGGTATCCAACGAACGCGCGGAGGGAAACATCCCGTCGCACAGCATAATCAGAAACACCACATCAAATTCCAACCCTTTGGCCTGATGTATTGTAGAGAGACGGATTTGCTCAGTGTCGTTGTTGGTTTGCTCGGCTTCCGCCTCCAAATTGGTCAGCAAGGCAAGCTGTGAAAGAAAATCTTCCGTGTTCGGGAATTGCTGCGCGAAAATCGCCAATTGTTCGAGATCTTCCAGCCGATTCCGAAAATTCGCGTAGTTTTCCTTCAAATGATCTTCATAACCGGCTTCCACCACCAGTCGTATCATCCGCGACGGATTCCCGCGCACCGGTGCTGCTTCAAGTTGCGAAATCGTGGCGGTAAATTGCGCCCAGGCCACCGCGGCCTTTTTGGGCACACCCGCACTGCACCCCTGCAACGCTGTAGCCAGCGGCGCAACCGGAGCCTCCTGCCCCGCTTGCTTTTCCGGCGTTGAACTTCTGGCACCAAAATCAGCACTGAATTTGGCCCACAATTTCTCCGCGCCCTTGGCGCCAATTCCCGGCAGCAATTGCGCGATGCGCTTAAACGCCAATTCATCCCGTGGATTCGTTATTAGCTTGAGGTAACCCGTGACATCCTTGATATGCGCCTGCTCAAAAAATCGGATGCCACTGGTAATGCTAAAAGGAATATTGCGACGGGTCAGTTCCAGTTGCAGTTCCAACGCATGAAAATGAGAGCGATATAAAACCGCCATTTCATTCATATCCACTCCTTCTTCGCGCAATTCCAAAACACGCTGCGCAATAAAAGCCGCCTGCTCCGATCCGCTCATGCAGGTGACCAGCACCGGTTTCGTGCCCGATTTGCGCGCCGGGGTCAAATTCTTGGTGAATTGCTGGGTGTTGGCCGCAATGGCGGCGTTGGCCACATTCAATATCTCCGGCGTGCTCCGATAATTGGTTTCAATCTTGTAAACCTTCGCCTTCGCATAACGCTCGGGAAATTTCAGGATGTTTTGAAAGTTCGCCCCGCGCCAGGCATAAATGCTCTGCGCGTCGTCGCCGACCACCATCACATTATGATGTCGCGCGGCCAGCAGGTCTATCAATTCGCTTTGGAGCTTGTTGGTGTCCTGGTACTCGTCCACCAAAATAAACTGAAATCGCCGTTGATAATGCTCCAGCAAATCCGGGTGCTCCCGCATTAACTTAAGCCACAAATCCAGCAGATCATCAAAATCCATCGCGTTGGTGGCCCGCTTCCGGGCCTCATAACGCTGCTGCACATCCGTAATCTGCGGTGCAAGCGATGCAAAATAATCGTAATCTTT
Source organism: Pedosphaera sp. (assembly GCA_028293325.1). GTDB lineage: Bacteria > Verrucomicrobiota > Verrucomicrobiia > Limisphaerales > Pedosphaeraceae > JAQGOT01. Next base: position 22,808 of record JAQGPA010000218.1, read on the forward strand.
CGCCAGCACCTCCGGAATCGGCAGCCGAATGTTGCTGGCCATGGAAAAAATATCCGCCAGCACTTCCGCCTTGGGAAATCGCGTTGCCTTCACGTCGATCTGCGCCTGGCCCAGGCACGCATCGATTAAATCCTTTGCGTCTTCCCGGTCCATGATCGTGAAATCCCGCTGATAACCCAACCGGTCCGCATGCGCCCTCAGGACGCGGTTCCCAATCGAGTGAAATGTCCCCCCCCAAAGCGATGGCAATTCCTGCCCCAATAAATCCGCCACCCGCCGCATCATTTCCTTCGCCGCTTTGTTGGTAAACGTAAGCAACAGTATCCGGTCCGCGGGAATCCCCTGCTCCAGCAAAAAACCAACCCGATATGTGAGCGTCCGGGTCTTCCCCGACCCCGCCCCGGCAATGACCAGTGCCGGTCCCGGCGCCGCCGTCACCGCGGCATGTTGCTGCTCGTTCAGTTCCTTTGCATAATCAATATGCAAATGAACCGGCGCACGAAACGATTGCAACACATAGTCACGCGACATATTTCAAATTTAAGGCATCGTGGAAAACTAAAAAGGGAAAAGAATTGGGGTGCCACCCGCTATCACTTCGCCGGCGGAGTCGAACCGTCCAACAGGCATTGCAACTGGTTCATATTGGCCTCAATCCGCTGGAGGTAGAAGTTCGGGCCAAAGGGGAAGGGCTGATTCAAATAGCGATACAAACCGCCAAACTCCCGGCTGAGCTTGGGCTGGACATACTTTTCCCAAAACACCGGTGTCTTCCGCATCAGATCGTCCGCGCTGGAGAACATGCCCACAATGTTCGTCTTTTCCCGTTGATGATGTGCCGCCTCGGCAAATTCCGAATACAGCACGGGCAGTTTATCCACGTAATCCTCCGCCGCCATCTGCCCCAGCAAATCCGCCGTGCCAAGGGCATAACCCATGATCTTTTCCAGCTCGCTCTGAAACGGGATCAGGTTCAGCGAAGCATTCACCCCCGTGCAAAGAATCATATTTTGGATCGATTGGATGTCTTCCGCTCGAAAGCCTTTTGTTTTGAGAAACTGCGCGGCGAACTCGGTGCTCCGCACGACGTGGGTCACGGTATATTTCGCACCCGTCCCTTCCACATCTCCCTTCTCCTTCAAATAGCCGGTGTCGTGAAACAATATCGCCACCAAACCTAATTGAAACAACTTCCCATTCAGCGGTGGATCAGCCGCAGCTTGCTGTCGTCCATGGAGTAGCCGCACCATGCACAGGGTTCCCTGCAAAGTGTGCTCGAAATCATGATACTTGGCATCGACCGCCTGGTAATTGGCGTATTGCCCGGTGAAGCACTCGTTCGCCCAGCCAAAGACCTGTGGCACGAACAACTTGTCACCATGAGGAAACATGGCGCAATACGCGTTCTGCACCTCAACCTCAACCGCAGTCGGGTCCTTTGTAACACCCAGAGGAAACATTGGATATAGTTTAGCCATAACTGCTTAAATTGCACGTTATTTTGTGAACCAATCATTTGCCGCGCTCCACCCCCGCCGAAAAACCTGTTTTCCAGCCTGTTTTGTGATTAAGTAATCCCATGCAAAAGACCTTGCTGACCTTTGTGGATGATATTTATGAGGACCTCGAACTCTGGTATCCCAAGCTGCGCCTGCAAGAGGCTGGTTACGCCATGACAGTTGCCGCCGTTGAGTTGAAAACCTACACCGGCAAACATGGGTATCCGGCCCGTGCCGATGCCCTGCTCTCGGACGTCGCCAGCAAGGATTTTTGCGGCCTGCTCATCCCGGGCGGGTTCATGCCTGATAAACTCCGACGCGATCCCAAGGTGCTTTCGCTGACCCGCGAGTTCTTCGACCAGGGCAAATTAGTGGCCTTCATCTGCCATGGCGGCTGGATCCCGATTTCCGCCAAAATTCTCAAAGGCAAACGCGCCACCGGCTCGCGCGGCATCAAGGACGATCTGGAAAATGCCGGTGTTATCTGGGGGGATGAACCGGTGGTGGTCGATGGCAACCTCATCTCCAGCCGGACGCCGCTTGACCTGGCTCCCTTCGCCGCCGCCATGGTGCGCTTTTTGGACCAGCAGAACCCGGCAACCTGAGTTATACTGTCCGACTTTGAATTTAAGTTCACATTTTTAGTTAAAAAATAATGTCCAAACTCTCTCATTCCATCGCGCGGACGGATCCAACCTTCACGGCCAAATCCCGTTCTACCTGGGAAATCGTCCGACGCGTGGCCGTTTATCTGAAGCCCTACAAATTGATGGCTTTCGGAACCATTTGCTTTGCGTTGCTCTCCCTCGCCTTTACGTTCGCGTTCCCAAAACTGACTCAGTACGTCATTGATGATGTCATTATTAAGCATCAGGCCGCCAGCCTCACGCCAATAATGATCGGTTTGCTCGGCAGCTTTCTGCTCCGCGATGTCTTCAACAGCCTCCGCATCCGCATTAACAACACCTTCGAGCAAAATGTCATTTACGATATGCGCCGCGAGGTTTACGGGCGCTTGCAACGGCTCCCGGTCAACTATTTTGACCAACGCGCTTCTGGCGACCTCATGACGCGCATTATTGAGGACGTCAACTCGCTGGAACGGGTCCTCATCGATGGCACCGAACAAGGTACCCTCGCCATCCTGAGCATCATCGGGGTGCTCTTCATCATGTTCTATACCAATGCCACGCTCGCTTTTGTGGCGCTGGTGCCCATACCGATTCTGGCCGGCGGTGCGCTTTGTTACACGCTGACGGCCCACCGCCGTTATCGCGTGCAACGTGAAGCCGCCAGCGCCATGAATGCGCTGCTCATGGATAACCTGCAAGGCGTCCGCCAGATTAAAGCCTTCAATCGCGAAACCCACGAAGACACCCGCTTTGCCAAACGCGCGGATGACTTGCGCATCGGCAGTCTTGGCATCATGCGCGTCTGGGCCTTGTATTCGCCCGCCATGACCTTCGCCGCTTCATTGGGCACGGGTCTCGTGCTTTGGGTGGGTGGCCGTGAAGTCCTCGCTGGCGCATTGAAACCCGGCGAATTAATCGGGTTCATCCTCTTTCTCGCGCTTTTCTACGAGCCCGTGCGCCAATTGCATGGCTTGAATCAAATGCTGCAAGCTGCTCGCGCTGCCGGCGAACGGGTCTTCGATATCCTCGACGCGCCCGTCGAACGCGCGGACAACAAACGCCGTCATTCAATACCCTTGCCCGTCCGCGGCGAGGTGGTTTACGAAAATATTGCCTTCAACTATGCGCCGGACAAAACCGTTTTGCGCGACATTTCACTCCAGGCGCGACCGGGTGAAATGATTGCCCTCGTCGGCCCCACCGGTGCGGGCAAATCCACCTTGGTGAACCTGCTCCCCGCTTTTTACGAAATTACTTCCGGTCGCATTACCATTGACGGCCACGACCTCGAGGGCATCACGCTCGAATCCTTGCGCCAGCAAATCAGCGTCGTCAGCCAGGAAGCGTTTCTTTTTAATGGCACTGTCCGTGAAAATATTCTTTACGGCAGACTCGACGCCACCGAGGAAGAACTCTTTGCCGCTGCACGCGCAGCCAACTGTCATGAATTCATTTCACGCCTGCCGCAAGGTTATGATTCGCATGTGGGCGAACGGGGCGTCAAACTAAGTGTCGGCGAGAAGCAACGGGTCAGCATCGCCCGTGCCCTCCTGAAGGATTCGCCCATTTTGATTCTCGATGAAGCCACCGCCAGCGTGGATACCGGCACCGAACGATTGATCCAGGAAGCGCTCGAACGGCTCATGGCCAATCGCACCAGTTTCGTCATCGCGCACCGCCTCAGCACCATCCGCCATGCCGACCAAATCCTCGTCCTGCGCCAGGGCCAGATCGTGGAACGCGGCACCCACGACGAATTGCTGGCAATCAATGGCCTCTACGCCAAATTGGCCCGCATCCAGAATACGACGTTCATCGAAGAAGGTTTTGAAAAACTTTCTCTGGATGCAAAGTAATTTCCATTAAATATTTTTCCCGGACGGTCAGCGACCAGGTCGCAAGGTAAAGCAGAAAGATTTGCAGTCGCATATTATTGGCTGCTGGACCCTTTGCATCGGTAATGTCCGATGATGTGGAATTGGAACAGAATATCCTCCTCCTGGGTTCCATTGCCGATGTTGTGGATTATCAGCGGCGTGCCTTTCGGACCTGTTTTGTCGGAAACAATTCCGATGTGGGTGACGCCCTCGCCCAAGTCCCAGGCCACAATATCTCCGGCGGCAAAGTTCGTCGCTTTTTCAACCGCGGACTGGGCATACCCCTGGCGGCTGAAATAGGTCATCAAATTGAGAACCCTCCGATGATCAATATTCGAGTCCGGTTTCTTCAAACCCCATTTCTGGGGATAGGCCTCAAAAGCCCGCACCATGTCTTCATGCACTTCCTTCTGCAAATCAATCCCCTGCTCCCGCATCGCGCGGATTATCACGTCCGTGCAGACGCCGACTTTTTTGGGCACATCACCACCGGGATAATCCAGTTTGCGATAAGCAGGATCATAAGCAACGGTCACCCCAATTTGGTTCCTGGCCGCTGTGACCAGACTCTTCGGCTTCACCTCGGCGGAGCAAACCGCGGTGGCAAGAATCAGAATGGCCACAATGGATTTCATCGCTGATTTGGATTAAACCCCGACTTTATAAAACGTGCTACGTTTCGGTTAAGGGATAGTATAACGGTGTTTTTTCGATGTCGAGACGCATCTGTTCGATGCCGCACGCTGGTTATACAAAGAAGACTCCGTCGCGGCCGAGCCAGAGAACCACCTCGCCACCTCGCCAACAACCCTTTGGCTTTACGCTGGACGTCAGGTTTAACCGTGCTAATATTCCTTTGGTATGTCAACTCATGCGCCCTCGGCGCCTCAGAAAATCAACCTTCGCCGCCCCGATATTATGCAGGCGGTTCAGGCACAAGTCCTTTCACATTATCGCAGCGAACTGGTCGAACGCATCCGGGCGAATGGCCACGTGCTCTCCGCCGATGGATTGCTGACCGTCAAGCTCGCCAAGGAATTTGGCTTTTGCTATGGCGTGGAACGCGCCATTGACCTCGCCTATGCCGCCCGCAAGGTTTTTCCCGATCGCCCCATCTATATCCTGGGCGAAATCATTCATAATCCCGAAGTCAACGATCAGATTCGGGCCATGGGCATCAAGTTTCTTTCCGGCAAGGAGAAGGATGCGGACATCGATGACTTGAAAAAAGATGACGTGGTCATCATTCCCGCATTCGGAACTGAAGTTGCCATGCGGACCAAGTTGCAGGAAAAAGGCTGTCAATTTGTGGATACCACCTGTGGCGACGTGATGAGCGTTTGGAAACGCGTGCGCCAGTATTCCAAGGACAAGGTCACCAGCATCATCCACGGCAAAGCCTGGCACGAGGAAACCAAGGCGACCAGTTCCCAAACCACCAGCGGTGGCGGACATTATCTCGTTGTGTTCACGCTGGCGGAAACAGACTACGTCTGCAACTACATCCTCAAGGGTGGGAACAAGCAGGAGTTCCTGGAAAAGTTCAAGGGCGCTTATTCGGAAGGTTTCGATCCGGACATTGATTTAAAAGCCATCGGCGTCGCCAACCAAACCACCATGCTGCGCGGCGAAACTGAGGAGGTTCAGCGTCGCCTTAAGCAGGCCATGATCGAGAATTACGGCATCGGCGAGATTGAAAAGCATTTTCGGTTTTTCGACACCATTTGCGGCGCGACCCAGGACCGGCAGGATGCGCTGGAAAAGTTACTGCGCGAACCGATTGATTTGTTGCTGGTCATCGGGGGTTATAATTCCTCGAACACGTCGCATCTCGCCGAGATGGGTGAGGCGAAGTTGCCGACTTATTTTATCAAAAACGCGGCGAAAATGGCGTCCGACAAGCTGATCGTCCATTACAATCAACATAAAGGCGAGGAAGTGGAGACTTGCGACTGGCTGCCGCAGGGCAAGATTACGGTGGGGATCACCGCTGGCGCTTCGTGCCCGAACAATTTAATCGAAGATACCATCCGCCGGCTGTTTGAGCTGCGCGGGATTTCAGTGCGGGAACTGCTGGAACCCAAAACTTAGTGCCAGCCACATTCCTGCATCGCCTCGGCGCTGACACTTTCATAACCTGACCACATCATGCCTCGTACTCGTGAACAATTGGAACAGTTGGAGCGATTGAACCTCGCTCCTTACGCACAACTCAGCGCTGAATCCCGCGGCCGCAAATATGTCGAACCGCCTCCCGAATGGCGCACGCAATACCAACGCGACCGTGACCGCGTGATCCATTCCCGCGCCTTTCGCCGGCTTGAATATAAGACCCAGGTATTTCTCAATGGCACCGGCGACCATCTCCGCACCCGGCTCACCCACACCATGGAAGTGGCGGCCATCACGCGCAACATCACACGGGCGTTGAAACTCAACGAGGACCTCGCCGAAACCATCGCGCTGGCGCACGACCTGGGCCACTCGCCGTTCGGACACAAGGGTGAGGTTGTCTTGAACCGCTTGATGAAAAAACACGGCGGCTTCGAGCACAACCGCCACAGCCTCCGCATTGTCGAGGAATTGGAGCAGAAGTATCCCCGTTTTCAAGGTCTCAACCTGAGTTGGGAAGTCCGGGAGGGCTTGATCAAGCATTACACCAGCTACGATCATCCCAGCAAACGCAAGGGCTTCGACGCAAAGTCATCTTCGCTGGAAGCCCAGGTTGCCAATCTCGCCGATGAAGTCACTTATTACAGTCACGACCTCGATGACGGCCTGGACTCCGGCCTGCTCTCGGAGAAGTTGCTGAACCGGGACGTCCGCATCTGGCGCCAGGCCAGCCGTATGGTGAAGGATGAATATGGCGTGTTGCCGGACGAATGCCGTCGTTACTTTATCATCCGTTGCATCATTGATATGCAGGTAAAGGACGTCGTTGAAACCGCCGAACAACGCATCCTTAAAGCCGGCGTGCAGAGCGCGGATGACGTGCGTTTGCAATCACGTCCCTTGGTCCAATACAGCCCCGAACGCCGTGAATTGAACCTGGAACTGCGCGATTATCTTTACAAGAATCTTTACTACAATCCCGTGGTGCACGGGCCAAACCTGCGCGCGGTCCGCATGCTGGATGATTTGTTCAACTATTATCTAAAGCACCCTGCCCAGGTCGGTGAGCAGGCCCGCAAACGTTTCCGCAAAATCGGCCGCCATCGCGCCATCTGCGATTACCTGGCCGGGATGACCGACCGGTACGCCATGCAGGAACACGCTCGCATCTTCGGCGCCACGCCTTGAAATTGCGCGGGATTCGCCCGCGCGCAGCAAAATTATTGAGCGGGCTTCGGCGTAATGATCACCTTGCCATCCTTGATCTCAATACTTTCAAAATTTCGGATTGCCGCCGAATTGGTTGGGTTATTCTGCGCGTCTTCCGCCAGATTCTTGTTTCTGAACTGGGTCATGAATTGTTCGGGCACCGGTTTACCTTTCACCTCCAACTGCTGAATTGTCACCCAGAGCTGGTCATTGGTCAGCACCGCCTTGAACACCGCGGCTCCGTTGAGGTACCTCCCGTTCAGATCCACCAATGGAAACTTTATCTGGCTCAACGGCAGGCTCAACTGCCCCTTGATCTGGTCCCCCTCCACCGCGACATAAAAGCTGTCATGCATGGCTTTCATATTGGGTGAACTGCGCAATAGCGCATTAATTTCCGGTCCCGTCAGGATCAGCGGCACGGCGTTGCTGTGTGCGTCCAGCGCAACTTGAAATGCCGCGAAGCGCGCTTTTAATTTCTCCAGCTCGGCGGCCGGCATCTCTTCCTTCGGCATCACCATCGCCTGGGTGTCAGTATATTGCGCCACCATCGCGTCGATTTTGTGGAGCGCAAAACGAACCCCCAAAAAGCCGACTACCAGGACGATCACTAATAGTACAAGGGAGGTGATGCAGCCATAGAAAAAACAACCGCGCTTTTTGGGGGGATTTTCAATGTTATTCATAAGTTAGGTTTCTTCTGATTCTTGCTGATTTTTGTCATCGCTTCCATGTCCGCACAGTTATCCTTGGCGGAACTGGCGGCAGGGGAATTTTGGGTGCCACGGGTGGCGGAGCGGCGGGTGGTTCCGGCGGCTTGCTTTCCAACTCCTGAATTTCATGAGCCAGCCAGTTCTTCCCTTGCGTCGCTAATTCGCCAATCTTGGTGTCCGGAAACTTCATCTCGCCAATCTTGAATTCAGCCAGGGACTTCAACGCATCCATCCCCTGCTCCGCCAGCGCGCCGGTCAGTTGCGCCGGTGGGGCGACGGCTGTCTCCAATGTCTGATACCCATTCACGATCCATTCCAGTTTCCCTGTCCCGACGTCCACCATCAATCCATGCACGGGCACTTTGGCCCCAATCAGCGGACTCCGCCGCACGAAATCGGCCGCCTTGATCACGTTCTGTCTCTCACTGGCAAATAAACCGAAATATTCGGTCAGGTTTTCTGGCAGCGCGGTCCGGTCTATTCCCAGCGCCCGAAAAGCATCCGTCAACTTCATCGCCGATGTCTTGCAAATCAGGCAATCATTGTGCCCGATGATCGCAATCTCCCGTGCGCCTTCGACGGCACAGGCCAACGCCAATGACCGCATCGTGCTGCTCAACGGCCCGGTAATGATATTGCCGGCATTGCGCAGCCAGATGAAGTTTTCCTTGGGCAACCCCAGCACCTCCGGAAAAAGCGGATTTAATCGTGCGTCGATGCACGTCAGCGCCGCAATGGGCAACTCATCGGCAAAATCAGCTGGATGCAGCCCCGCCGTCGCGTCGCCCGCCAGCGCACGATGATTGGCATCCACTATGGCTTCAAATAAACGCATAGATTAAGACCGTCAGCCCTGACCGATAAAACCGCTAAACTTGCAACCTGCGTCTCTGGCGTCCCGCAAAGAAATAGATAACGGCCCCGAGAAAATGGGTCAGGGCAATCACCAATACCCAGGCAATCTTTTCGTTGCCGCTGATATTCTCGTTCTTAATGCAGTCCACCAACATCCAGATCCAAAACACGAAGCTTAGGATGGCAATCGGTATAATCAGCAGCGCCATTAAAAGAAAAAGAATCTCAAATCCGCCAAGCAAAAACACACTCAACATAACGTTTTCCTTTCAAATTATATTCCGGTTCACGTGGCCATCTTGTTGCGCCCCACTAAAAAGTAAATCAAAGCGCCCAGGGCATGCAGAAACAAAATGACCAACACCCAGATAATTTTCTCGTTTGAGGACAGTCGGTCATTCTTTATGCAGTCCACCAACATCATTATCCAAAAAATGAAGCAAACAATGATGAATGCCAGTGACACCAATCCAAGCAGGCCGGTTATCATAATTTGTTTCCTTGCTGTTAACTTTGCTTACTGCTCGCGTCATCCTTCTCCATCGCTCTTTTAATCGCTGGCACCTGTTCCAATAACTTCTCGAATTTGATGCCTGTCAAGCTCTCGATCACCGGTGGCAATTGGCTGATAATTTGCGTCACGTCGCCGGTCAATTTACTCGCGCCGCCTCCCGGCCCGTTGCCGCTGTTAATAATCACCATCTTCTCCGTCTTCGCCAGCGGCTCGCTGATCTTGCCCGCCAGTTCCGGCAGGATGCGCACAATCATTTCGATGACTGCCGCCTCGTTATACAATTTGAACGACTCGGCCTTAAGTTTCATTGCCTCGGCGGTCGCGGAACCCTGCGCTTCGATAACCGAGGCTTCCGCCAGACCGCGCGCCTTGTTCGCTTCGGCTTCGGCGATGCCCGTGGCTTTGGCCACATCCGCATTGGCAAACCCGGTGGCCTTGGTTGCCGCGGCTGCTCCCGCTGCTTCCGTTTCCAACTGGAATTTCTTCGCATTGGCCAGTGTCTCCACCCGGTAGCGCTCGGCATCCGCCGGTTTCTGTACCATGGCCTCCAGCTCGCGTTGCTTGCGCTGAATTTCCTGCTGCTGCAGCTCAATCTGCTTCTGCTTCTCAATGATGCTGACTTGAATCTCTTCCGCCTTGACGAGCTGCCCGGTCTTGAACTTCTGCAAATCATACGCCAAATCAGCCTCGGCCTTCTTCTGATTCACCGCCGCCTGATACTGCGCCACATTCGATTGATAATCTCGTTGGGCCTCCGCAATCTTTGAGTCTGCCTGGAACTTCGCCTCCTGCCCCGCTTGCGTTGCCGCCGAGGAACGAATCATTGCATCGCGGTCCGCTTCTGCCTGTGCAATTTGTGCATCGCGCTTGACTTGGGCAATTCTCGGCTTGCCCAATGCTTCGAGGTACCCTTGGGAATCGCGAATGTCACGAATGGTAAAGCTGACAATGGATAAACCCATGTTGGCCATGTCACCCGCCGCCACTTCCTGCACCTTGGACGCAAAAGCATCCCGGTTCTGATAAATATCCTCCACCGTCATCGTGCCCAAAATGGCGCGCAAGTGGCCTTCCAACGTTTGGGTGGCAATGTTCTTGATCTCGTCCGTCGCTTTGCTGAGGAATTGCTCCGCTGCCGTGGCAATCGACACATCATCGCCCTTGACCTTGATCTGCGCCACGCCATCCACTTTCACCGGCACTCCCTTGCTGGTATAGACTTCGGGTGTCTGCACGTCGATCGTGAGCAGTTCGAGCGAGAGTATGTCCACCTTTTCGATAACCGGCAGCACGAACGTACCGCCACCCTTCACGATTCGAAAGCCACGTGTGACCACCGCACCGTCCGACTCCACCACCCGATGTTTTCGACCGGAAACTACCAACACCTGGTTCGGCCCCACCTTGGTATAACGACTCAGCCACGTAACCAGTCCAATAAATACGACCAGCACGATGGCGATGACGACCAAAACAACCCATCCGCCTTGAAGCAAGGTGGAAAGGTCCGCAAACATTGGATGTAGGTTCATAGAGTATTGATGGTTTGGTTCTGAATTATTAAATTGTTAAACGCCGATGACATAAAATTGGGAGCCGATCACCCGAACAACCTTGACCGCACGGCCATTGGGTATGGGCATGCCGGTTTCTTCGCGTGCCGGCGCGGTATAACGCGTTCCGGCCTGCACATACGCAATTTCTCCCACGCCATTTTCCGGGATGGGCGAGATGACATGCGCCACCGTGCCAACCGCATTCGCAATCTTGGATTCACTCGAACTCTGGGTGCGGCTGAACAATTGACGAAGAACCCAGAGCAGCGAATAAGAAACGATCAGTCCCCCCACGGCCGCCAGCGGCGCAGTGATAAAAGGACTTTTCGTCGCAGAAAATTGCTTAAGTACAACCCCTACCCCGCCAAATGAAGTGATAAACGCCGCAATCACGGTCGGACTAAGCGCGGAAATCCCAGGCATATCACTGGAATCCGCCCCTGCTTCCGCATGGCCATGGCTCCCATCCACGTGAGCCTCATGCCCCCCGCCAAAATGATGGCCGAAGAGGAAGCTTAACAACGTGAACAACAATCCGACACCGAGACAAATAAGATAGATTAAAAAGTCCATAGTTACCTGCTTGGTTACGTTTGTACTTACTTATCAGCCAATTCCCCACCTCCATCAAGCATAATCAAGCCTGGCGTCTGCCAACACTCCCTTTTTACAACATCCTTCAGCCGGAATCATTTATAATTCGGCTTCCTGTTTGTAACTCGCTTCCCTTCTCGCTTGCCAACTCGCGTCACACTCTGCATTTTGTCTCCCATGCAATCTCACGAATTACTGCGTGAAGTCTTTCAAAAGTGCAGCGCCAAGCAGGTCGCCGCCGATCTCGGCCTCTCGCTCTCCATGATCTATAAATGGGCCGAACCGCCGGATGCCGCCGCCGGCAGCGGCACGGTCAATCCATTGGACCGCATCGAGGCCCTCCAGCGCTGCAGCGGCGATCCCCGCCTCGTGCAATGGATTTGCCAGCGGGCGGGCGGCTTCTTCATCAAAAATCCCAAAACAAACAATTCACACCCGGAATTCCTCATTCCTGCCACTAACGAAATCATCCAGGAATTTGCCGATCTGCTCGGCGTTATTGCCAACGCCGTGTCTGATAACCGCATCACCGGTGACGAGGCCAAAAATATCCGCGCCCGCTGGGAGGAATTAAAATCAGTCACCGAAGGCTTCGTTTATTGCTGTGAAGAAGGCAATTTTAATGCCTTGAAGGAAAATCCAGCCGGAGTGAAGACCAAAACCGAACCCGGTGATTCTAAGGCGCCACCTCGCAAGCAAACTTCTCCCTGAGAAAAGCGGTTTCTTATTTGGCCGGCACCACCGCTGATGACATCAAAAAGCAGCGCTGGATAGTTTCACACTGAGGCTCGCTGCCTGGCCGGGAGCGAGTTTCACTCCGTTCTTTCCAACGTTTCCAGACTCGACACACACCATGGTTTGATACTCCTCATTGCCGAAGTCTGGTAACTGCTGAGCCTTGGCTATCCACGGATTCCAGACCACCGTGGAAGCTGAATTCTCCTTCTCAACGCGAATCTTGCGACGAAGTTTGTCATCCTGAATTTCCACCGTGCCCGTCGTATCCAGGTAAACCCGGTCCACCTCGGAGGAAATCTTAATCACGTCTGCGGTCTCGGTCTTTCTGGCAAAATTCTCAACCTTATCCAGGTAACTTACGCCCGTTAATCCTGTAATGGATACCGCGTTAATATCACCCACGTTGAAATAGGTATGCAGGCAATCCTCAAACGCCAGTTCCCGGTCAGCCGATTTATTGGTCACCGTCAGTCTCAGCGAGAGCGTGTCCCGCAGTGTAACCAGGTATTCGGCGCTGAATGGCGGAAAACCGGCATCTTCACCACTCTCCGGCATTCGAAAACGCAGGCTGACGCTCCCGTCCTTTGCCGGCAGGATTTCCTTTAACTCCCAGGTTTTTGTCCGGGCGAAGCCGTGCGCAACCTGCTGCCCTTCGCGCGATCCGAACCACGGCAGAATAATCGGTATGCCGCCGCGAATAGGCTGTCCCTCGGCAAAACGACTCACTTGGCTGAGAAAAAGCAGCGGTGGCTCGTTCTTTTTTTGAAAATGCGTGATATGTGCCCCTTGCAGATAAATCTCGGCCGAACTCCATTCCGTGGTGACGCTCAGCATCGGCAAATCGCCGACCCCTTCCATAAACCTGACACAGCCTGGAATATCAAATTTCTCGTCCCAATCCGATGTCTTGCCCATAGCCATATTTCTTCCCTGCACTATACCAGTGCTTTGCTTTCCATCCCATACAATTATCCATTTTCCTTTTGCCCATCCCATATGCTCAGCACAGCAAACAAATCATTTACAAATTTCTCACTGTGGCATGACAACTCCAGTATCAGCCTCCGACAAATTATTCCCATGAAAACTCAATTGATTGCCCTGTTGCTCATTTCCAGTTTATCTCTCCTGGAAAATCTTCGTTCTGTTGTTTTGGCTTCTCCCCCTGCAAGCGAGCCACCGCTCCCAGCGTTGGCTCAACAAGCCATGGCCGCCGACCCGGCTCTTTCCGCCCCAGCCATAACCGCCCTGCGCGATCGCGGCCCCGCTGGTCTCGACGCTTTATGGCAAGCTCATGCCCAAGCCATTCTTCAGCATGAGGCCAATTCCTCCACCTCCGCATCGCCGGAAGATCAAAACGCATGGCAACGGCTTAAAACTGCTCTCGACAAGGTGAGCGGCCAACGAGACTGCCGTGCCTCCCACCTTTATTGGTACACCGATCTGGAACAGGCGAAAGCCGCGGCGAGCGCCAGCGGCAAACCGATTCTCTCGTTGCGCTTGTTGGGAAAACTGGACGAGGAATACAGTTGCGCCAACAGCCGTTTCTTCCGCACCACACTTTATGCCAATACCGAAATCGCCACCTACTTGCGCCAGCATTTCGTGCTGCACTGGAAATCAGTCCGGCCCGTGCCGCGGATCACGGTTGATTTTGGCGACGGTCGCAAAATCGAACAAACCATCACGGGCAACAGCATTCACTACATACTCGCTCCCAATGGCGAAGTCATTGATGCGCTGCCGGGGCTTTACGGACCAAAGGCCTTCAAGCAAGGATTGGCGGATGCGGAGAAGGCTGTATTGCAATGTAACGCGCTCGCAGTTGGCAAACGCGCGGATTTCTTGATGAATTATCATCGCGAACAACTGCAGACTCTTGCCGGAAACTGGAGCAAAGACCTGGCCCAGCTTCAAAGAGATCAGGCCACCGCCGCCAACGCCAGCTCATCATTGCAAGTTCAACCCGCATTATTCCAAATCAAAGCCGCCACCCAACCCGATGCCGTTCCATCTGACAGCCCCATCTGGAATCGCATCGCCACCTTGCATCTCGGCGAGGCGGAATTGGATGCCGGCGCGCAAAAACTCATTGCGAGCAAAACCCCGACTGCGTATGACGCCTCGCGCGTTGCTTTCACCAAGTCCGTTGCGGAAAACCCCTTTCTGGCCATGATGCGAAACCTGCAACGCTCCCTGGCGGAGGACACCGTCCGCAATGAGTATCACCTGCATTTCACCATTCACGAATGGTTTGTCAAAGGAGTCGTTCCCGCCAATCTCGACCAACTGAATGCCAAAGTGTACGCCCAATTGTTTCTGACACCTGACTCCGATCCCTGGCTCGGCATGGCTCCGGCAAACACGTTCACAGGCCTTGATAACAATGGTTTGATCAAGACACCATGAAACCCAACGGTTCCCAGCTGCTCCGGATGGGCGCGTATGGTTTTACAATTCTTTTACAAATGATTCACTCGGCACTGACAACCCAAACCTGCGGAGAAGCCATATTTCCATCATGAAAACAATCATGCTATTGGTCGCTTGGACGATGCTCCAATGCAACCTGTTTGCCGGTGATGAGGCCGGCCACGGACTGGTCGCACATGAATGGGGCACGTTTACTTCGCTGCAAGGCGGCGATGGCGAACTGCTCAATTGGAAACCGTTGGAAACCTCCCGCCTGCCCGGCTTTGTTTACGATTGGAAAAAACCCGGGCTCGGACGTCAAGCCACCAGCGTCTCCGGCGTCTTCACCAAGAGTACAATGATTACCAAACAACGGATGGAAACTCCGGTCGTCTATTTCTATTCTGATAAGAAAATGACCGTGGACCTGGATGTAAAATTCCCCAAGGGACTTATCACCGAATGGTTCCCCCAGGCGAGCCAGGTTGGTCCCTCGATTGTGCCACCATCGCGAACTGTCCTTGCCATGGACTCATTTTTGCATCGCTGCGGCGCTCCGGCCAAGCTGACGGTTGCCTCACTGACTGAAAACAAGAACGTGAAGGACAGCAAGATTCATTGGTCTAACATCGAACTTTTGCCAGCCAACCAAAAGGATGAAGTCGCCCAACTGCTGCCCACGGACACTTCCGGCAGTCACTACTTCTCAGCGCGCGCCACGGACGCCGCCTATTTACGTCTGGACTCGCTCTCCAAAACCAATCGCGGCCCCGAATATGAGAAGTTCCTTTTCTATCGTGGCGCGGGCGATTTCCCCACGCCATTGCGTGTGGTCATAAAATCCAGCAATGAAGTTGTACTGGCAAACACCGGCACCGAAGCCCTGCATCATCTCTTCATTCTCAATGTGCGTGATCAGCAAGGGAATTTCGTTTATCTCGACGAGTTGCAACCCGGCCAGGAAAAAACGGTCTCCCGCCAATCTCCCACTGGCAATCTCCCGCTCTCCGACCTGACCGAAAAACTCACCTCCAAAATGTTCGCCTCATTGACCGCCCAAGGCCTGTATCAACGCGAAGCCACCGCGATGGTCAGCACATGGAAAGACTCCTGGTTCGCCGAAGACGGAATGCGCGTTTTATATCTGCTCCCACGCCCATGGACCGACCGCACCTTGCCAATGACGATCAACCCCGCGCCCAAGGAACTCGTCCGCGTCATGGTGGGCCGGGCCGAGGTGCTCACCCCGGAAGTCGAACAGCAGCTTTCCCTGCAGGTGACAAAAGCCGGCAAAGGTGACCCGGAAGCCATTCAGCAGGTCCACGCCACGCTTCAGAAATTGGGCCGCTTTGGAGAACCCGCTCTCTATCGCGCTCTTGCAACCGCCAAAGCGCCATCCGATTCGTACCGCAGACTATTCGCGCTGCTCACTCCCGATCAAACGACGGGCAAGTAGCCTGTTCCGTGCAATTCAAAAGCTGGACGCAAGCCGGCAAAACACCGACTATCACCTCTGAACCATGAGAAAAGTAGCGCTGGTCTTTGTGGTGGCGGTTTTCGTGCCCAGCTTGGTTCTTGCCTGGCTGGCAGTGCGCTCTTTGCGCGACCAGCAATTCGTCCTCGAGCGGCAACAGTCGCTCCTCTATCAAGGCGTCGCCGACTCACTCGCCAAGCAGGCGGAAAACTATCTCGCCGAACGTCAGCATGAATTCGCCCAGCAGGTCGAAACCATGCTCGCCAATCACAAATCCCAGGACATCGCCCGCTCCTTCGACGACCGCCTCCGAACCAATTGGCCGCTGGCCGAGGTTGGCTTCGTTGTTAATTCGACCGGTGATATGCTTTGCCCCTCGCCGGCCGGCCGCCCCGCCGCTCAGGAATTCTGCGCCGACTATTCCCGCTTTCTTGGCAACCGCGAAAGCGCGCAGGTCTATTGGAATGCCAACAGCTTCAGCAAAATGAACGGCAACTCCTCTCCCGCGGAAAACAACTCCTCGCAAAATAGCCAGGCCCAATCGCCACAGATTCCTGCCCTCGCCAATAACGACAATCGCGGCGAGAACACAAAGAACGGCTACATCAGCAAGCTCCAGCAAGTCCAGGTGCGCAACGTAGTCCCGCAGCAGCAGTCGCTCGCGGCTCAGGGCGACAACAATCTCGGACAATACTCCAAGGTCGCCTCGTCGGAAGCCGAATTTCGCCAACTCATCGGCGACTCCAGCGAGGGCAGCGTGGCCCGCTTTTTGGAAAACAAACTTAACGTCCTGTTATGGTACCGCTCTCCGGGTGATTCCAATCTCGTCTTCGGCGCCCAAATTTATCTGCCCCGCATCAAGGCGGATTTGAAAACCATCGTCCAACAACTCGACCCGGCTTTGCAGGAAGACGTCGCCGCCGTCCTGCTCGACGATGCCGCCAAACCCGTCGCCCTCTCACGCTCCGGTTTTCAGGCCGATTGGAAACATCCCTTCGTCGCCACGGAAGTCGGCGAGGCGCTGCCGCACTGGGAAATGGCCGTTTACCTTTTGAACCCCGCCAAACTCACTCAATCCGCGCACACATTGAAAGTGACCTTCGGCCTCCTAATTGCGCTCTTGCTGCTCGCAATCGGCGTCGGCAGTTGGTTGATCGTCACCGACCTGAACCGCCAACTCACACTCGCCCGCCAGAAAACCGATTTCGTCAGCAACGTCTCCCACGAACTCAAAACGCCGCTCACCTCCATCCGCATGTTCTCCGAACTCCTCGCCGAGGGTCGCGTCACCGAGCCGGACAAGCAACGTTCCTATCTCAACATCATCACCGCCGAAGCCGCCCGCCTTACGCGTCTGATCAATAACGTCCTCGACTTTTCCCGTCTCGATCGCGGCGAAAAGAAATACAACATGCAGCCGTGCGACCTCTCAACTCTCGTGCGCGAAACCGTGGAAACCTATCGTCCTCATCTTGAAGCAAACGCTTTTCAACTCGTCTGCGAATGGCCCGAGTCCTCCATCTCCGTGCAAGGCGACCGCGACGCGCTGGCCCAAATCGTGGTCAACCTCCTTTCCAACGCCGAAAAATATTCGGACGGCCGCAAAGAGATTCTTGTGCAGATCGAATCGCGCAACGAACCCCTGCCCCACGCGGAAGTCCGTATTCTCGATCGCGGACTCGGCGTGCCGCGCGGCTGCGAGGAAAAAATATTCCTCCAATTCTATCGCGCGCACGACTCCCTCGGCAGCGGCATCCAAGGCTCCGGCTTGGGACTGACGCTCGCCCGCCAAATCGCCCGCGCCCACGGTGGTGATGTGGTTTTCCATTCCCGCCCGGATGGCGGAAGTTGTTTCACCCTCCGTCTGCCGACTCCCATGAAATCATGAAAACCAGAATTCTCGTGGTCGAAGACGACCCCAACATCGCGCTCGGCCTCGAAGAAGTGCTGAAGAGCGAATCGTTCGAAGTCTTTGTCTGCCGCCGTGGCGATCAAACCATCGAATTATTCAATCAACACCGCCCCGACCTCATCGTGCTCGATCTCATGTTACCCGGTCTCAGTGGCTACGAAGTCTGCAAACAACTTCGCGCCAAAAAAGTCAGCACCCCCATCCTCATGCTCACCGCCAAGGGACAGGAGATCGACAAAGTGGTTGGCTTGGACCTCGGCGCCGACGACTACGTGACCAAGCCTTTCGGTGTTCGCGAACTGTTGGCCCGCATCCAAGCCCTCCTGCGCCGCGCGCCCAAACCTATTGTCAAAGATCAGACCTCTGAAACTCTCTTTCAAATCGGCCCCGCCGCCATCGACCCCAAAACCTTTCAGCTCAAACGCGGCAAAGTCGTCGAGGAACTCACCGCGCGCGAATTGAAGCTCCTCCAATTCTTCCACGCCCACCCCGGCGAAGTCCTTTCCCGCGACCGCCTGCTCAACGAGGTGTGGGGCTACAACTATTACGGCACCACCCGCACCCTCGATCAAGTCGTCGTCCAATTGCGCAAAAAACTGGGCGACAACGGCGGCGAACCCCGCCACCTCATCACCGTCCACGGCGTCGGCTACAAACTCGCAACCTGACCCGCTCAATACCGCGGCACCTTTGCATCCACACTCCGCGACCACGCATCGATCCCTCCCGACAAATTCCGCAGCTTGCCAAATCCCAGCGACCGCAATTGCGCAATCGCGTGCAAACTCCGCACCCCGTGATGGCAATACACCACAATCTCCTTCTCCTTCCACGCCTCAATTTCTCCCGCTCGCGCAAACAATTCCCCCAGCGGAATCAACGTCGAATTCGCCAATGCCGCAAACTGATGCTCCTCCACCTCGCGCACATCCAGCAATTGCGGCGCCTCCGACCCTTGCAATCGTTCCGCCAGCTCCGTTGCTGAAATCTGCAATTCCATAATCACCGCTCGCTCATTCATTCCTGGCCGCCAGATAACGCTCCACGTCAATCGCCGCCGCGCAACCCTGCCCCGCCGCCGTGATCGCCTGCCGGTAAACATGGTCCGCACAATCCCCCGCCACGAACACTCCCGACACATTCGTCTCCGTCCCCTGCTTCGGAATCACATAACCATTTTCATCCATGTCGATGATGCCCTTGAAAAGCTGCGTGTTCGGCACATGCCCAATCGCCACAAAAACACCCGCGCACGGCACCACCGTCTCCACGTGCGTCAGTAAATTCTTCACCCGCACCGCCGTGACCTTATCCAGCTTCACCTCCAGCACCTCCGTCACCACCGAATTCCACATCGGCTTGATCTTCGGATTCGCCAGCGTCCGCTCCGACATGATCTTCGACGCCCGCAAACTGTCCCGCCGATGAATCAAATGCACTTCGGACGCAAACCGCGTCAGGTAAGTCGCCTCTTCACATGCCGAATCGCCCCCGCCCACCACCACCAACGGCTGATGCCGAAACATTGGCAGCGCCCCGTCGCACGTCGCGCAATAAGTAACCCCCTTCTTCTCCAGCTTCGCCTCGCTATCCAGCCCCAGATGCCGATGACTCGCCCCGCTCGCGATGATGATCGTCTCCGCCTGCACCGGCTCCCCATCCACCGTCAGCGTGAACGGCTGCTGGCTCAGGTCCACCGCGTCCACCGTCCCGAACTGCACCTTCGCGCCAAACCGTTCCGCCTGCTTCTGCATCCGCACCATCAATTCATAACCATCAATCCCCTCCGGAAACCCCGGATAATTCTCCACAATGCTCGTCGTCGTCAGCAACCCCCCCGGCTGCAAACCCGTGAGCACCAGCGGCTGCAAATTCGCCCGCGCCGTATACAACGCCGCAGTCAATCCCGCGCAACCCGTTCCAATAATGACGACTTTTTCCATAAGGACGCGAAAGGTAATTTTAACCCACCCAATTGGCAAGCGCGGATAAAGCCAGCCCCACCCAACCACCCGCCAAATGAAGCACTTCCCGCCATAAACAACACGTTTTCATATAGCCCTAATTTTCCATAATTGCCTTCCATTCACCATAATGGCCCGTGCGCAAGCACCTCCGAGCACTCCGAAGGAGTGCCAGACAGTAGCCGGAGGTTGAGCGCAGCGACACCTCCGGAAACCAATCCAATTCCCCCACCACCCCGGAGGGTGTGGCAGAACCTTTTCCAAAGTCGTCTCATAAAAATTTAGGCTCAAATTACCTCAAATTACCTTGACTAGGCTCAAGGCCCGGCGACCACCTTGACGCAGAGGCGCGGCGTCTTGATGACCAGTCCGGAAGGACACGAGCACCCCGAAGGGTTGCCTGACAGTAGCCGGAGGTTGAGCGTAGCGACACCTCCGGAAACCATCCAAATCTCCCACCACCCCGGACGGCGGTGGCAGAACAATGTAAAATATCGATTCATAAAAAATTTAGGCTCGAATTACCTCAATTTACCTTGACCAGACTCAACGCCACCTTGACTAGCCTCAAGTTCCCGGGCTTGCACCCTGGCCGAGCCCAGAGACACCCGACCACCCAGACCGTGAATACGACTACCGTTTCCCCGTTCCGCATGCGGGAAGAGGCCGCAGGGCGAAGATTACCAAACACTCATTCCCATCCGTTTAGTTTTCATATTACCCGTCCATGTGCGTCCGTGTGCGTCCGTGAAAAAACCCCAAACTCCGAAAACTCGGAACGCCGACCCCATTGCGTCCCTTTGGTCCCTTTCGTCCCTGTCCCCAATCCACTCCCAATCCTGTAAATCCTGTCAAAAATTCTTCCCCTCTCCGCGTCTCTGCGTGAAACTCCCCTTTCGGAAAATTCCGCACTCCGTAATCCGCACTCCACACTGAGGTGCTCTGAATATTCTTTTACTATTTATTTTTACATTTAAGCACCTTCGGCTGACCTTGGATGTCGCTCGTGTCGCTCGTGTCGCTCAGCTTTTTGCGAAGAAAACCGCGTGATTCCCCTTTGTTTGCAGGCCATTGATGCATTTGAGCCTTCCGATTTTTGAAAAACCCTCGTTTAAAAACAGGCCAGCGCCAACCAAACGAGGTAGGAGACGACGTCAGGAGACTCAAACATTTCCCCAAAAAGAACCCCAACCACGCTTGCGCATACACCACACCCTCCAAACTATCATCCATTGGCTATTGCCCCGCCCCCCAACCTCGAAGCAGGTTGAGAAACAAAGGTTGCTGCAAGGCGGCTACCCTGGGAAACCCCTTCCGCGCGCCGCGC
The DNA here is from genome assembly GCA_028293325.1 of Pedosphaera sp. Taxonomy (GTDB): domain Bacteria; phylum Verrucomicrobiota; class Verrucomicrobiia; order Limisphaerales; family Pedosphaeraceae; genus JAQGOT01. The sequence goes on from JAQGPA010000218.1 coordinate 44,196, forward strand.
GCCGCGCGGCGAGCCACGCGAGTATACCTTCATCTTGGCAGGCTTGCCAACCATGCAGAGGTGCAACGAGCAGGTCAGACAATCGCACGGCTGGCTGGCCGCTAATTTAGAAACTTACTGCAACTGAAGTGTAAAAAACTGGCTCGTAATATTGCTGTTCACGACGTTCGTGGCCGTGAAGCTGAAATTTCCATTGGCGCTTAACATGTTGGTCGCAATCGGCTGCCACTGATTGAACGGCAGCGATAAGTTGGTGCCCGCCAGCACGAGATACGTTCCACTCGCCAGTCCGTTGGTGCCGTTGATCAACAAATCTTTGTCGGCCAGTCCGATGCCCGTGATCCCAGGCTGCGGTGGCGGCAACAAATTATAACCGATGGCATCCAGCGCGGTCAGTTCGACGGTCGGATTCGGAGTCGCACCGGCGGTGAGAAACGCATCCTGCACGCGGGCCGTATGCGCGCCCGCCGTCCACCAGTCGCCAAAATCGCCAGCAGAACTTTGGTTGAAACGTGCCAGATCGGTCATGCCATCTATCGAGAAATAGGCGTTGTCCCCGCTTGTGGTGTAGGTGCGGCTGCCGGTGGAAGTATAACGAAACAGATCCTCGGGCAATGGATCACCGGCCAGACTGTCGAGGGCTGAAGCCAGGCCGAGAACCTCATTGATCTCATGCTCGGCCACGGACAGAAGATCATATTTGGCCGGGTTGATGGAGGTACGGGTGAGGTTCATCTGGGAAACGTGCAAGCCGATGATCCCATCCACGCCACCGGCAAGACCAGAAGGAAAGCCGGTAAAACCCAAGGCGCGGAGATTCGCGGTCTTGACCCTTACCACACTGGTGCCGGTCACCGGATTAGCCGTGCCGCCGGGTAAGTGCGCAAGGGCCACGGCGTCGGTTGTGGTGCTGGCGTCGTTTTGCAGCGCCGTGCGGAATTGTGAGTAGGAGATATTATAATACCACCAACTGCTATGCCCCTCCAATCCGGCGGTGGTCATCTCTTGGAAATTGATGGTGACCGTAATCGGATCGGAGAAGCGCGCCTGATAAAATTGAATGGCCGTATTGATCGTGGCTTGGATGGTGGCCGCGTTGGGGTCGGTGGTAATCGTGCTGTCCCAGGAAGGGATGATGATCAGGGCCATCCCCCGGGTGGTGCTGAGAAATGCCGGTGCGAGCAACAAAAGAAAGCACTTAAAAAGTTTGCCCGGTTTCAAGTGCGGAGATGATGCTCAAATTCAAGAATGGAGGCAATGGAATTTCACACTGCTAAGTGAAGCTGGGAAATTTCTGGCAAGAACGGCATCGCAAACCCTGCAACGCAAAAAGAACCCAAAAACCTCAACGGAGCGCGGCTATGGGCAACGCCTTTGGTGCCCGTGCGGAAGCACCCGCAGCAACTCCGGAACGACCGGCCCGCTAAACCAAACCCTCATTACCCCGTGATGTTCTCAGTGAAATTGGGAAATTTCTGGTAAGCAAGGCCATTGGGGAAGGCTTGCGAAGGGCTTTCGACACACCCTTATTCTTGCCAATATTTTACTCACTTCACTTAGAGCGGCTATGCGGTCGCGGTGCGAAATGAACATGGGTTATAGGCAGTGCGAACTCCACGGAATGTCGCGCGCTTCAATCCTACCACTGAAATTGCCTGCCGCCGTAAAGGGTATTGAAAGTGAAGGAATGGCAAGCCGCGATGCCCGGCGCGCAAATCAAACATTAGAACTTTGTAGCGCCGATTGCCAATCGGCTGTATCGCGGATTGTCAATCCGCCGCAACTTCAGCACTGCCACAGATGAAAAAAATGGATACCACCGCCCACCCGCAAGAGCAGTCCCTTAGCCTGTGAAAAGCTCCATCGAGCAAAGCCCTGAAACCCCACGCCCAACGGATCGCGGAATTGGTGGCCGTGCGCAAGCACCGGTCTTAAAACCCCGAAGTGGGTTTAGTCACTTAGCCTAGGGTAGGTTCCCGTCTGCAGGAACCTACCCTAGGTAACATCCACCAACTCACCCATCACTTTCGCGCCCCGCGCGGCGAGTCACACGAGCATCTTCCTCAACTCTGAACGCAAAACTCTGAACCTTGAACGACTTTCCCAACTCCGCACTCCGCATTTACTTTCCCTGCACCCGTTTCCGCCACCGATTCACCCGCCAGAAAAATATCCCAAAGAAAATCATCCCGCACCCGTTCACCCCCATCGTGTAACCCAGCTTATACATCCGACCCGTATTGACGACCGCATAAATCGACACATCGCGCCCGATGATCAGGTTCGGCAACGCCCCCGGCATCAACGCCCCATGCAGCAACCCTCGCTCAAAGCCCGCCGGCCCTGTCGCCTTATTTGAGCAGTCGGTTATAAATTTAAACGTCGTGCCAACAATCAACGCCACCACCAGGAACCAGAAGATGCGCAGGAGTATCCTCCTGGCCAAACTGGCCTTCGGTGCGACTTTCGCTTGTGTCTCAGTCATGGTTTTCGTACAGCAAGAGCATGTTTTTGAAGCACCGTGCCCTGCAAGCAGAATATTTCGATCTGCCTGACCGGCCAGTGGCCGAACAGGTGGACGGGTATCGGATGCTCGCTCAGACCAACCGCATTTTCCTCCTCCGCCGCACTTTCACCACCCTGCTCCCCCAATGGCTCGGCCCCGAACGCTGTCGCGAGCTCTCCATCCTCGACCTCGGCGCGGGCGACGGCTCCCTCGGCAACGAATTGACCGCCTGGGCAAAAACCCGCGGCTGGAACTGGCGCATTACCAATCTCGACCTCAACACCCAGGCCATGCGCCTTAACCCCGCCGCCCGCTTCGTCGCCAGTTCCGCCCTCGCCCTCCCCTTTCGCGACGCCTCCTTCGACGTCGTCATCGCCTCCCAGATGGCCCACCACTTCATGCATGAAGATGAAGTCGCGCAACATTTCCGCGAAGCCTGGCGCGTGACCAAAGATCTCCTCTTTCTAAACGACCTTCACCGCAACTACTTCTTATACGCGGTCGTCTGGCTCCTCTTGCGCTTGTCTCGCTATCCCGAACACTTTGTTTCCGACGGTCTCCTCTCCGTCCGCCGAAGCTGGCGGATTCCTGAATGGCAGGCCTTGGCCGCCCGCGCCGGCATTCCCCAAGCCCGCATCTGGCTCTACTTCTGCTCCCGCGTCCTCCTCCAGGCACGCAAACAAACTAAGAGCATCTAA
>JAQGPA010000042.1 GCA_028293325.1 Pedosphaera sp.
CCGTCGACGGCTGAGTCCCTGACATTTGACCCGCGCTTTCCGAATTTCCGAGCGGGAGCGCGACTGCCCAATTCTAATTTCGCGTTTAGATCCGGCCGGTTTCCACATACTTTCTTTCCTAATTCGACTGCGCCATTTTCGCCTGCGGTTGGGCCTAGGTTTAATCGTTTTCCCAATCAGTTTCGCGGGCAGTTTGCCGGCCAACAATTCCATGGGTCACAAAGAATGATCGGAAATTCACCCGCCCGGAATTTTACCCATCCTAATGGTTCCCAGTTTAGACCTGCCGCCGGCCATTCGATGGGAGGACGGCCAATGGGCGGTGGCGTCGCCATGCGCGGCGGAGGCATGAGTCGCGGCATGGGCGGTGGTGGTGGACACGGTGGGGGCATGGGTGGTGGTGGACACGGTGGGGGCATGGGCGGTGGTGGACACGGTGGGGGCATGGGCGGCGGCGGTCACGGTGGGGGCATGGGCGGCGGCGGTCACGGTGGCGGCGGTCGCGGCTGAGCAAAAACTGAATCGGCCCAAGTCGGCTAACACTCGATCTACTGTTGCCGACAATTGATTATCGGCATACCACTACGCAAACATCGTCTGGCAAGCTGCCGGATGGATGGCGAACCAGATCAATCAAGGCTTTCGCGACTGTATTGAGGTTGTTCTGCGTCACCGCTTTGCAAATATTTTCTTGCGATGTGTATTTAAGCAGCCCATCTGAAGCAAGCAAAAGAGTTCCAGACAACTTGCCGGCTTTGAAGGCGACCGGCATGGCCATGCCCGTTCCTAGGAAAGGTTTGCGCTGTTGCAGCCTGGTAAGATTCTCACATCCATGCTCTCCAATTAACCAGGCACCCGAATCTCCGACACTCGCACCCATGATTCCATCCGCTGAAACGCAAGCCACGACTGCCGTTGTTTCACCTGCGCCTGGATTAGTTTCAATTGCTCTATCCACACTTTTTAGCAACTCACAGAAAGCCTCATCCTCAAAAGAAACGCGCGTGGCAGTGAATTCGCGGACCATCTCAATCACCTTTTCGGCGGCCTCGGCACCGCCGCTCCTACCACCCGCTCCATCCGCAACCACCAGGACCAGGCCGCCGTCTGGCAATGCAATAATCTCCGCCCGGTCTTGCAACTCGTGGCTGCCCCGTTCAAGCATCATTGCGGTTTTCATTAACATGTGATTTTTTTCGTTGTGGCATTAAAGCACAGTTCAGATGTTTGCATCAATTCCAAGATGGGACTTACTTCACAAGAGGGATGAGAATTGTGAATAACTTCCGCTTGAGAATATCATCCATTGTGGTAAGTAATTATTGGCAGAGCTTTGAGTTCGGAGTCCAAATACCGGGTTCGAGATCTTCGTCCGGGGCGTGGACTTGCCTGCGGGCAGTAATCCCGATTGAGGGAGCGCCAATCTCAATTGAGCCATTGCTCTGCTTTTTCTTTTTTCCAGCAATCCGTTGGAACTCCATTCGCCACAATCAGGACAATTATTACAGGTCAGTCCAAATCCATCGGGGTAACCAGATCAAAATCATAATTTCCGGGGCCACATCGGCTATCCAAAACGCTCACAATCGTGTCAATTCTTTGGGGTGTATCATAAGGGCCTGGTATAAAGAACGGCTTGCCGTTTAGCCCGAAAACAAAATCAGAGGAACAAGCCGCAGCCGAAATGCCCCCAAATACACGGCAAGCTTTTTTGTAATCCCGATGGGGCGCAAAGCCTAATCGGGCAGCATACGCCGCGGCTTGTTCCAACAGCTTTCGGCCACACGCCGGCTCAATCTTCTCGAGCCCGTCTTCTCCGCCCATTTGCGCCAAAATTTCCGTCTGATATATCAACAGACTTTCCTTCACGAATCCCGCGTCTTTTATTCCCAGACAATAGGTATCCACCAAAAAAATGCCAAATTCAACCGTATCATCAGGTTTAAATCGGCTCACGATGACGCGCCCGATTCCGATTTCAAATGTGTTCGCCGTCATGAATGCTTCCGGCGGACGTTTGCCTTTTATATCAGTATTCATCGACCTATCTCCTCCCATCAAATTGGCCTTGCCAAGGAAAACCGTCAACCGGTTACTAATCTGCATTTTCTCCTGCCGGGCAATTCGACACAACAGTGCTTTCGTGGTGTCCGAATTCCCTAAAGCTCCTTTTCAAGCCAAAGATTTCCGCCCCGCGTAGTACAAGCTAAAGCTTGCGGCTACAGGCTGGGGCTTCGTATGGTTGGGTCATGCGCACTATTAAGGTCGCTTTGGGTGACCGTGGATATAATATCTTAATTGGCCGCAATCTTTTGCGTCTATTGGGCGCCGAATGTGCCCGGCTCAATTTGGGGCGTCGTTGTGCCATTATTACAGATCGCAATGTCGGTCCGCGCTTTGCGAAAGCGGCGCAACGCTCGCTGGCAAAAGCTGGTTTTGAGTCCTGCTTGATTACCGTTCCTGCCGGAGAAACCGCCAAAAGTCTGAAGACAGTACAGGCTTGTTACGACCAGCTTGCCCGGCATCGACTGGAGCGAAAGTCATTTATGGTGGCTTTGGGCGGTGGCGTGGTGGGAGATCTGGCGGGATTTGTCGCGGCCACATATCTGCGCGGCATAGCGTTCGTGCAGGTACCGACTACGCTGCTCGCGCAAGTGGATAGTTCCGTGGGCGGCAAAGTGGGAGTGAATCTTAAGGCCGGCAAGAATTTAGTGGGTGCTTTTTATCAACCTCGACTGGTGCTGTGCGACCTTGACGCGCTACGCACGCTGCCGACGCGGGAATATCGCGCGGGCCTGGCGGAAGTCATCAAATACGGGATCATTTATGATGCCGCATTGTTCAAGCGCCTGGAACAGGACATGCCCAAACTGCTGAAACGCAATCCTGACATTCTGGCGGCGGTGGTGGCGCGTTGCTGCCAGATCAAGGCGGAGGTGGTGGAGCAGGATGAAACGGAGAACGGATTGCGGGCGATACTTAACTTTGGTCACACCATCGGCCATGCGCTCGAAGCGATTTCGGGTTACGGAAAATATCTGCATGGCGAGGCCATTTCCATTGGCCAGGTGGCAGCGGCGCACATCTCGGCACGGCAGCAGGGACTGTCCATAGATCATGTTGAACGCATCACAAAGCTTTTTCGCCAGGCCGGTCTGCCGACACGAGTCCGGCTGGATGCCAAACAGCGGACGCGGATGTTCGCCGCCATGAAGCTGGACAAGAAGGTAAGCAGCGGTGAAGTTAAATTTGTGCTGGCAAGCAAGATTGGCCGCGTCGAATTCGGCCGGCAAGTGCCGAAAGCACTGATTGAGGAGAGTTTGATTTTTTAACAAATGGCCGCCGTCAGCGAAACAATCGTTCGCGAATACTTTGAGTTGCACGGATTTCTTGTCCGGCAACAGCGCAAGTATGTTGCCCCGACGCGGCGTGAGGATGAGGAGATTGACTTTTTCGTGCTCAACCCGCAACCCCGCGAGCGGGAGATTCCCCTGCCCTTCATACTTTCCGCCGAGGATTTACCGGGTATCTCGCGAGCGATTGTGGTAGTGAAGGGCTGGCATACCGAAACGTTCAGTCCGGCGGTGCTGGCCAACGCGCCGGAAATTTTTCGTTTCGTTGAACCGAGCGTCTTCAAACGGGCGGCGGAGACTTTTGGCGAAGACGGGACGCTGACCAAGATTTTAATCGTGCCGGCATTGCCGCCGGGTGATGAGGCCCGCTCGCAGAGCATCGATATGCTCCGCGCCAAGGGCATCGATGCGGTAATTCCCTTTCGCACGCTGCTCAGCGAGTTGATCGAACAAACCGCGATCAATCGCAATTATCAAAAATCTGATTTGCTGCAAATTATCCGGGTGCTGAAGAACTATGATTTTTTCAGAGAGCCGCAGTTGGAGTTATTCAAGACCAAGCGCAAACGAAAGAAGTGACAACTCCGCCAAGCCGGGAGACGGCTTAATCCTGCATTTACTGGTTTTCAAATCCCCTGGAGTGGGCTAGATTCGTGCCGACTGATATGGTTCTTGTTATTGATAACTACGATTCGTTCACCTACAACCTGGTGCAATATCTGGGCGAATTGCAGGTGGACTTGCAGGTTCACCGCAACGACCAGATTTCGCTCGACCAGATTCGCGACCTAAATCCGGAGCGCATCCTGATTTCCCCGGGTCCCTGTTCACCGCGCGAATCGGGTTTATCCAACGAGATCATCCGCACGTTTGGCCCGACGGTTCCGCTGTTTGGAGTTTGCCTGGGGCATCAATGCATCGGTCATACCTTTGGCGGGGACGTGGTGGTGAACTACCGGATGATGCACGGCAAGACTTCGCCCATCAAACATAACGGCAAGGACCTGTTTGCCGGGATGCCAAATCCATTTGCGGCGACCCGTTATCATTCTTTGGTCATCAAGAAGGATACCTTGCCGGAATGCCTGGAAGTCACCGCTGAAACCGATGAAGGAGAGATCATGGGAGTGCGGCACAAAAAGCATCCTATTTGGGGCGTCCAGTTCCATCCGGAAAGCATTCTAACGGAGAGTGGCCGGACGATCGTGAAGAATTTTCTTAAGCTCGGCTGAGTTCGGAGCTAGAGCAGTTCCATAAATGCTGTAGCGCGGCGGAAAAGTTAGTGAGGGAAGCGGTCTTTTTGACTTTTGGCTTCGTTTCGGCTCGGTCACAGGCCACCTTGGGCATGCTCCCTCGCCAAAGCCTC
>JAQGPA010000043.1 GCA_028293325.1 Pedosphaera sp.
ATAACACCGAAGAGTTGGTGCTCCAATTGATCAAAGGCGTACGCCATTTCCTGAACTCGCCACAAGCCACCGCCCGCCTCTGCTCCCTAAAAACCACTTTATGACATTCCTTTTGCGAACTGTTCTAATAGCAGGACAGAAGAAGGCCTGCGCCTATTAGAATGAGCCCAATAACCCACTTTCTAATTGGCTGGATTGCAGCCAACTCAGCCGATTTAACCCGGCGGGAGCGTGCGGTGGTGACAATTGCCGGTGTGATTCCCGATATTGATGGAGTTGGGATTGTTGTTGAAGTGCTGACCCGGCACTCCAAGCACCCGTTAACCTGGTGGTCTGATTACCATCATGTCCTTGGGCACAACCTTGGATTTTGTCTCCTTGTCACGGCCATTGCGTTGCTACTCGCATCCCGAAAATGGCTGACGGCAGGCCTGACATTTCTCAGCTTTCATCTCCACTTGCTTTGCGATGTTATTGGCGCGCGTGGCCCGGATGCTCACCAATGGCCCATTCCCTACCTGCTGCCGTTTTTTAATGGCTGGCAATGGACTTGGTCAGGGCAGTGGGCATTGAATGCGTGGCCCAACTTTCTGATCACAGTTGGAGCGCTGATCGTAACTTTCCATCTGGCATGGAAGCGAGGCCACTCACCCTTGGAAATGTTTTCAAGCCGGGCAGACAGGGCGTTCGTGGCTGCGCTTCGGCGTCGAGTGCCGTTTCCTGGTATCCAGGAGTGCTGACTAAATTGAAATCTGCGAGCCTTCGTCCTGCACGTTGAGATATTCCATGACGCAGGCGACGGATTCCGCCACGGTCAATTTGTCAGTGTGCAATTCAATTTCCGGTTTGGACGGCGCTTCGTACGGGGCAGAGACGCCGGTGAATTCCTTGATCTCGTTCGCGCGCGCCTTGGCGTAAAGGCCTTTCGGGTCGCGTTGCTCGCAGATGTCGATGGGCGCATTAATAAAGACCTCGATGAATTGGCTCTGGCTGCCGGCCAATATCTTGCGAACCAAATCACGATCGGCCCGGTACGGCGAAATAAACGCCGTGATGCAAATAATACCCGCGTCCGCAAAAAGTTTGGCCATTTCGCCCACGCGCCGGATGTTTTCCTTGCGATCCTCGGGCGAGAAGCCCAGATCGGAGCCAAGCCCATGGCGGACATTATCACCATCGAGCACATACGAGTGCTTGCCGATGTTGAATAATTCCCGTTCCAACTCGGTGGCAATGGTGGATTTGCCCGAGCCGGAAAGACCGGTCAGCCATACGACGTAGCCGGAATGGCCATTACGCAAGGCGCGTTGGTGCGCGGTGACCTTGCCGTGACTCCAGTAGATATTGCCGCTCTTGTGCAGGCTGTCCGCGGTGCGTTTGGGATAGTTGTCATCCGCCACGATGCCGCCACCGGCCACTTCGAAGCCGTCCACGATGACAAAACGGCCTGTGGCCACGATCTCGGAATGGGTGTCAAACGCAATCGGGCGTTTGGTGCGCAGGGTCAGTTCGGCGACTTCATGCCGGCCGACAAAGCTTTGGTCGCCATCGCGGGAAATCGTTTCCAGCGTTGAAGCATCAATGATTTTATCGATGGAATCGATTTCACATTCTGCTTCCTGCGTTGCGAGTTTGAGCTTGTAGGTTTTTCCTTTTTTGAAAGGCGCCCGACCCAGCCAGAACAGGCGGGCTTTGAAACGATTGAGCGCATAAGGCGGGGACGATTCCAAGGTGGCGAGCGCGCCACGCTCAACAAATATCTGCTCGGTCAAGGTGATGCCAATGGATTCACCGGCATTCGCAAAATCTTGCGACGGCGCATTCCAGCGTTCAATGGATTTTACCGTGCTGACCTTGTTGCTCGGGTTGAACAAAATTTTGTCGCCGACCTTGATGGCACCCGCTTCCACACGACCCGCGAGGATGCGCCGTTCATCGAAGCGATAAACGTCCTGGATGGGAAAGCGGAGCGGTTGATTATCCGGGAGGTCCGTCACCTTGAATTGGTCCAGTGCCGCGAGCACAGTGAGACCCTGCCACCAGGGCATGTTCTTGCTCAACGATGCGATGTTATCACCATGCTTGGCGGCTATCGGAATGAAAAGCTTCGGCTCAACGCCAATAGTTTTCAGGAAGGCGCGGTAATCCCGCTCGATCTGCTCAAAGCGGGCCTGCGAATACTCCTGCAAATCCATTTTGTTAACCAGCACGGCGATTTGCCGGATGCCCAGCAGGTTCAGCAAGTAGCCATGGCGGCGGGATTGTTCCTGGATGCCTTCGTTGGCATCAATAAGCAGCAAGGCGGCCTCAGCGTTGGCCGCGCCGGTGATCATGTTCTTGAGGAATTCCTTATGACCCGGTGCGTCGATGATGACGTACTGCCGTTTTTTGGTCTGGAACCAGATTTGCGCGGTGTCGATGGTGATGTTCTGATCCCGCTCGGATTGCAGCGCATCCATCAGGTTGGCCCACTCGAACGGCACGCCGCGCCGCTCGGCGATCTTTTGGAGTTGCTCCAGCTTGCCTTCCGGCAGGGAACCGGTGTCGTGAAACAGCCGGCCGACAAAGGTGGACTTGCCATGGTCCACGTGGCCGACGATGACGATCTTTAATTGTTCGCTGGGAGCGCTGGTAATGGCTGATGGAGTGGCTGCGTTCATCAAATTCTATTGGTAAAGAGTGAATCCCTGTTGGCCGGGTCTTACATATAACCATCACGGCGAAGTTTTTCGAAGGCATCTTCGCTTTCCTTGTCCTGGGCGCGGCCGGAGCGTTCGGAAGTTTTGGTGCGCCGCAATTCTTCGACGATGTCGTTGACGGTTTTGGCGTTGGACTTGATCGGGAAAGTGCAGGGAGCGCAACCGAGGCTGCGATAGCGTTCACCCTTCTCGTTGGCAAAGTAGAGCGGGATCACCGGAATATTTTCACGCTGGATATATTCCCAGATGTTCAACTCAGTCCAATGGAGCAGGGGATGGATGCGAATGTGCGTTCCCTTGTCGAAATCCGTCTTGAACTGGTCCCACAGCTCAGGCGGTTGATCTTCGACGTTCCATTCCATGTTCTTGTCACGCGGGCTGAAATAACGTTCCTTGGCGCGAGTAGGCTCTTCATCGCGGCGTACACCCACGATCACGCCGGTAAAATGATGTTTATCGAGGACCGCTTTCAGGCCGTCTTTTTTCAAAGTGCCGCAGCATTCCACGCGCGTCGCCTTGCCATTCGGATAAGTCACGCCACTTTTGAGGACTTCCTCGTTTTTGCCCACAACGAGTTGCAACTTCCAATCGCGTACCAGCTGGTCGCGGTACTCGATCATGGACGGGATTTTGTAAGTTGTATCCACATGGACGAGCGGGAAGGGGACGTGGCCGAGGAACGCCTTGCGCGCCAGCCAGAGCATCACCGTGGAATCTTTGCCGATGCTCCAAAGCATCGCGAGGTTCTCGAACTTATTAAATGCTTCGCGCAGGATGTAAATGCTCTGGTTTTCGAGCTTGCTTAAATAATCCATGATAAATTTAGGAGTTCGCTTCGATTAAATCTGAAAATCCACCTTCTTGGGCAGGAAAGTGTGGATGCCGCATTCCACCTTGTTGAAGCCGGTCCAACGCCCTGCACGCTCGTTATCGCCACTGGCGGTCTTATTTGTGCAGGGCCAGCAACCAATGGAGCGGTAACCTTGGTCGTGCAGCGGATTGTAGGGAATTTTGTGATCGCCGATATATTTCCAAACGGCCTCGCGCGACCAGTTTGCCATCGGGTTCAATTTCACGATGTCGCGACCGGTCGATTGCTCCAAAGTGTATAGCTCGATGATGCCAATGCTCGAACGGGAGTCCGATTGCTGGCGGCGCAGGCCGGTAATCCAGCAGTCCAGATCGGCCAGCTTGCCCTGAAGCGGGAGCACCTTGCGCATCGTGCAGCAAAGATCCGGCTGGCTCTTCCACAATTCCGGGCCGCTCACATCGGCTTGTTCTGCGACGGTCAGGTCAGGCTCAAGTGATTCAATTTGGAACCCGTAAAAGTCCTCCAACCGCTTTTTAAGTTCGAGGGTTTCGGGAAAGAGGAGTCCGGTATCGAGCGTGAATACAGGAAATTGAATCCCGGCTTGTTTTGCCAGGTGCAGCATCACCAAGCCCGCGCCTTGAAAGCTCGTGCCCACCGCGGCCCGGTTGCCGAACCGTTCCCAGGCCCAGCCCAGCACTTTTTCCGTGGGCAGTTTGTCGAACTCTTGGTCCAGTGCGCGCACGCTGGCCGGCGTCAACGCCAGAGTGGCGTCGCCGGTATCCAGCGGAGACTTGGCGATCGAGGTGTTCAAGGGATTAGGTTGTAGCCGGAGCCGGGGTTTCCTGCAAAATCACCCGGACGCAGAAATCACCAAACCGTTCCGCGCCAATCCGCTCCTTCGCGAAGCGGGTGAATACAGGGCGCAGTTCCGTAATGATGTCTTCGTTCTTTACGCTTTCTTTGAACAGGCGGTTGAGACGCGTGCTGGCTTGATTGCCGCCCAAATAAAGTTGGTATTTGCCCGGTGCTTTGCCGACAAAGCCGATCTCGGACATGAACGAGCGCGCGCAGCCGTTCGGGCAACCCGTGCTGCGGATGATGATCTCTTCATCTTTTAAACCGACTTCCGCGAGCAATTGTTCAATGCGGCCTAAAATGTCAGGCAACACGCGTTCGGATTCGGCCAGCGCCAGCCCGCAAGTGGGCAACGCTGGGCAGGCCATGGATGCCCGGCGAATCACCGTGGCCTGATTCTCCACCGGCACGCCGTGTTCAGCCAATATTTTGGTGATGGGCTCGCGATCGGATGCCTTCACGCTCGTCAAAATCAAATTTTGTGACGGGGTAAGCCGGATTTCCGTATGGAACTGCTCAACAATTTTGCGCAGCGCGGTCTTGAGCTGGTATTTGTCCGTGTCCTTGATGCGGCCCGTCTCAACATAAAGACCGAGGAAATGATTGCCATCAAATTGTTGGTGCCAGCCGAACAGATCGCCTTGTTTCGTGAACTCGAACGGTCGCGCCGGAGCGAGCTTGAAGCCGAGGCGTTCGTTCAATTCGTTGCGGAACCACTCCACACCTTTTTCGCCCAGAATGTATTTCAGACGCGCGTGCTTGCGGTTGGTGCGGTCGCCGAAATCACGATGCACCGTCAACACCGCCTTGGCCACGGTTACAAGATGCTCAGGTGTGAGGAAACCAATAACATCCGCCACGCGAGGATAAGTTTGCACGTTGCCGTGGCTCATTCCCAGCCCGCCGCCAGCCAGCAAGTTGTAGCCGACGAGTTTTCCCTGTTCCGCAATGGCCACAAAGCCGAGGCAATTTGTGAAGACATCCACGTCGTTCAGCGGAGGAATGGCAAAAGCGGTTTTGAATTTGCGCGGCAGATAAGTTTTGCCATAGAGAGGATCGACAAAATTTTTGGCCGCCTCATCCTGAAGATTCAATTCCTGGCCTTCGACCCAGATTTGATGGTACGCGCTGGTCTGCGGCAACAGCGCATCGGAAATCTGGCGCGAATCCGCCTGCACCTGTTCCACCAAAGCGCTCGTCGCCGGAGTAGGCGGAGCCATGACATTGCGATTCACATCGCCACACGCCGCAAGAGTGGTGGCCAGCGCATCGTTGATGCCTTTCATGAAGGGGCCCAAGCCGGTCTTGACCACGCCATGAAATTGAAAGCCCTGCCGTGAGGTAATGCGCAGAGTGTTATTGGCGTATTGAGTCGAGAGTTGGTCGAAAACCAGATAGTGTTCCGGCTTCACCAAACCGCCAGGCAAACGACCGCGCACCATGAACATGTAATGCTTGGCGATTTTGCGCTGGTCACGGTCATCCTGCTGGTAGATGCCGTGAAATTTTAGAAATTCGTAATCGTCATCGGAGAAACGATCCACCGCAGTATTGGCGAGGGTGGTGCCAATGGTGCCTGCCAACGTGGGGCAATTGTCTTTAAGCCCTTCATTGCGTGACGGTTTTGCTGGCGCTGCGGTTGTAATCATAAGTTATATACTAATGTTACTAAAGTTTAACAATTTTTACCGTATTGTCAAATGCTTTCACGGTTCTATGTCTCGTGTTCGGCTGCAAAGACTTACCAAGTCCACTTGCATTTTTTTCACAGAGCAAGCCGAGACCAAATCCATCTTGCTCTTTGAACCGTGCTCTCTAGACTAAAGAAGACAAATAGTCCAATTTAATAAGAAGCGCTTTTGTATGGACCAGCGGAAGATTTACTACTTTGACAACAATGCCACCACGCGCGTCGCGCCGGAAGTCGTGACGGCCATGGTGCCATTCCTGAGCGATTTTTGGGGCAATCCTTCCAGTGCTTATCAATTTGGCAAAGCCGTGGCCAAACATGTAGAGGATGCGCGCGAAAAAGTGGCGGCACTCATCAATGCGGATCCCCGGGAAATCATATTTACGAGCTGTGGCACGGAGAGCAACAATTCCGCCATTCACAGCGCCTTGGCGGCGCATCCCGGCAAACGCCACATCCTCACCACCACCGTGGAACACTCGGCGAACATCAAGTTTTGCGAGTTCCTGCAAAAGCGCGGTTACGAAGTCACATTCCTGCCGGTGGAATTTGACGGCTCGCTCGATATTCATCTTTTGGAAAAATCGATTCGTCCGGACACCGCGATTGTCTCGGTCATGTGGGCAAACAATGAGACCGGTGTGATTTTTCCGCTGGAGGAAATTGCCGCGATTTGCCGCAGCAAAGGGGTGACGATCCATACCGATGCCGTGCAAACGCCCGGCAAGCTGAAGCTCGACGTGGCGGAGTTGGGCGTGGATATGCTTTCCCTGTCGGCTCACAAGTTGCATGCGCCCAAGGGCATTGGCATGCTCTACGTGAAGCGTCGGACCAAATATCTGCCATATGTTATTGGCGGCAGCCAGGAGCGAGGACGGCGCGGTGGCACGGAAAACGTTCCCTACATTGTCGGCTTTGGCCGCGCCGCGGAATTGGCGATGGCGAGTTTGGAGGATGAAAACACGCGTGTGCGCGGGCTGCGCGATCGTTTGGAAAAAACCATTCTCACCACCATTCCGAACACGGTGCGCAACGGCAGCCAGGATTCCCGGCTGCCCAATACGTCCAACATTGCTTTTGATTTTATCGAAGCCGAAGCCATCCTGATGTTGCTCGATCAGGCGGGGATTTGCGCATCCAGCGGTTCGGCCTGCACCACCGGTTCGCTTGATCCTTCGCATGTGCTGACCGCCATGGGACTCAGCGCTTCACGTGCGCGCGGCTCCATTCGCTTCAGCCTGGGGATGTACACCACAAGTGAGGAAGTGGATTATTTGTTGAAGCATTTGCCGGGGATCATCGCCAAATTGCGCGCGGTATCGCCGGAAAAGGCAACTGGAGCGGCGGCAAATCGGGTCGAAGCAGTCAGTCGGACTTAAGTTGCGGGAATATACCGTTGAAACAGGAGCGCGCTCAGGAAGAGTGCAAGGAATACTACGGCAAAGTTACGCGGGCAATCCGCGACGGCCAATAAGTCCACCCACACGATTCCCGCCAGCAAACCGGAGACGGTCCGCCCGATGTTGCGCTCGGTGCTGGAGAAGGTGAAACGCAGACAGCGGGCAATCCAAAGTCCCAACACCACGGCGATGAGGAGTGCTGGTTTCAGGTAACCGTTCGTATTCATGACCAACGCCAAAATGATGGGCGCAGCGAGAAACAAGCAGGGCCAGTAGCGTAATGCGCCACGGTTGCTTTCCTTGCGCGCGATGTAACTGAGGCCAACGATGTAAGCAGCTAGGGCGAATCCGCACCAGATCGCCCAGCCGGTAACGCCCCGGGAGCCGGTTGAGGCAGCCACCAGATAAAGAAGAAAACGGCAGCCCGCCATCAGGAGCGGCGAAACTGTAATTAATTTATGGACGGCATCGTAAGCCAAAATACAGAGCACCAACAGTACCGCCAGGATTCCCGTGGTTTTGCCAAGCAAAATGAGACACAGCGCACCGGCGCCGAGGAGGGACAAACCAATTCGCCAAACTGCGGCGGCGGAAATGGCTCCTGAGGGAATCGGGCGTTCCCGGCGAAACTGCGTATCAAAATCTGTGTCGAAAGCATCGTTCAAAAACATGCCGCCGAGATAGAGCAGGGTGCTGCCGAGCAGAAGGAGCGGGAGAAGAAATGGCAAATAGCTCCAATGTGGACCGCCACCCAGCCACCATGCTGCCAAACAATTCGACCAAACCGTGGGCAGGTTTGAGGTGCGACCCAGTACCAATAGTGTGCGTAACGACGGCATCCAGTGGGAGGTTAACAAATTGCAATTTGCCGCGTCGAGCATTCGTCTCTTAATTCTCTGGTCACCAGTCTGGGCAGTTGCCGACGACACGGCCTGAATCCGTTTGATTAACTGAAAGATTTGTTTACGCGTTTGCCGGCGACCAAGATTACCCAAATTCAGGAGTTCACACCAGCGGCGTGGGGCGAGGCACAATCCGTTCGACTCGTGCCGACGGCCTGAACTTCTCTCGAAAAAATTGCGGGGGATTTCCCGTTACCCGTTGCATCCGCCATCAGAGCAACGTGGCCACAGCGGTGAATGCTTCAGTCGCCAAATTGAAAAATCCCGTCATGAAAAACGTAGGATTTCTGAATATTGCCCCCCTTGCCGTCACCGGTCACCATGCCATTCTCGAAACAAAACAGAATCCGATAGCAGCCATTGGTTTTGGCCGGCTTGTCGATTGTGACCTGAAAGGTGCCGTCAGGAGCGATCCGGGCCGCGTGGCTCTGGAACCAGTAATTGTCATAAAAGGGCCGGCCCTGGTCGTCAATCACCACAACGGTGTGGGCCCGTTGATCCGCGATGAGTTTGCCTGAGAGGGTAACGCGGTCGTCGGCCAAGCTGAACTTAGGCTGGTAGTCAACCAGCTTCGCGCTCGGCTGGAGGATGCGGTCCCTTGCAGTGCCGGAGAAGACGGGGTGCTTCCAGAGCATGGCTGCGGACGACTCGGTGAGATAGACTTGATCGGCCTTGGGATACTTTCGATCCGCGTAAACCGAGTTATTCGGTCCCATCAACGAATTCCCCAAGCCAAGCGCGAGGTCCGGCCCGATATGGGGCAGGCCGAAGGCGTGGCCCAATTCGTGGATGGTCCCCTTGAGGAAATACTGGGCGTTGAAACCCTCCTCCAGGCCGGCGTCGGAACGGATCTCGCCGGGAATCGTGTCATAATTGACCATCGCCCAGCCACCGTCCCGGGAATTCCCAAACCCTCGCCAGTCGTTGAATCGGGTGGGGCGGTCGCCAAGGTAAATGAAGATCCACCAGATATGGCCTTCCCCAGCCACCCGATATTTCTGGCTCGCCCGCTGGATGACGTCCTCTGCGTAATTCGGATTCGCATACCTGCCGCTCCAGACCGGTCGGTCCCCGCGGACCTGGAGCACCTCGACCGAGCCGTCCGATTCGCGCCGGAACAGGCTCTTGGCGACCGGCGAGTAGCCCCAGCGTTTCATCCCTCCGAAAAGGAATTTTTCGGCGGAATCGGCGATCTGAGTCAGCCTCTTCCTGGCTCCGGCGGGGGCCTTGAGATTGGACGGGGTGAATAGAACGATCCTGACAGTCGGCGGTGGAGGTTCGTAGCTAACATACGCGAACTGGCGGCCATCGGGCGACCATGGGCGTGAGCCGATCGAGCCGTGGCCGCCGACGAACCGGACGACATCCTCGATCTTCGCTGGCGCAATTTTTGCGCCCGGTAGCGGTATCCGACGGATAATGACGTCACGGTCCGACGGGTGGCCTTGCGTGTTCCTCGGATATGATAGGTAGAACAGCCACTTGCCATCAGGCGAAGGATGGGGGACGCAGTCCTCGCGGTCGTCTCCGAGCACCCGCTCGGCGTTGGCGGCATCGCCCATCGAGGGGACACGCCAGATTTCCGACGTCCCCGCGTCGGGCGAATGGAAATATATCCAGGCACCGTCGGGCGAGTAGCTGGGCGAGTCGGATGAGCTTTGATCCGGCGCGAGTGGACGCTCGGCGCCCCCAGCGATATCAATGGCGAAGATCTTGTAACCTCGCCCCCGGTCTGCTGTGTAAATAAGCGTCTTGCCATCGGGCGACCAGCCGTGGAAGTAACTTGGAGACCGGGGTGTCACCCGCCGAGGAGTGCCGCCGCTGACCGGTAGAACCGAGATTGGCCCTGAGGTGAACGCCAGGGTCTTGCCATCGGGAGAGGTTCCGTGGTCGATGTCGATCCACCCCGCCGAACCTGTTGGAATCTTTCGAGGCTCCTGGGTGCCATTCACTGGCACTCGCCACAACTTGCCGCCCGAGTTCAGGATCAGATAAGAGCCGTCGGCTGACCAACTGGGTGCATCGAACCGCCGGTCGGATTCAAAAACGACCCGCGTCGATTTCCCATCGACGTTGAAGACCGTTACAAGGCTGCGCGTCGCGTCCCGACCGACCTCCTGTGCAAAAGCTTGGAAACCGGAGAAGGTGAGAAACGCGAGCGAAAATGCCAATCTCAGGCGTTGCGTCCTCATACGGGAGTATCGGCTATTGGGCGCATGTATTATGGCTGCATTATGGAAGAAACGGACGAATGTTTCAAGCAGTGAGTGTTGGCGGTGTTACCTGATGGATTTCAGCCGCCGTTAAAGGCCAGTCTCCGAGTTTTAACTTCTGTGCGGTTCTCCCGGTGTGCTCCCCCAGCCGGATACGCAACAATGGCGCCAACCCTGCGGCTCCGTTGACATTGGGCCCAGAGGGAAATTTTTATGGTACTGCGAATCACGGTGGAGCGAATAATTCGGGAAGTATTTTTCTAATCAGCGTTCCTATGCCTTCAATGATTAAAACGGTGACAGTAACGAATGACCAACTTGCGTTCACCGCGACCACCGTTGCTGGGCAAATGTATCAAGCACAGAACAGCGCCGATTTGATTCAGAACAACTGGGGTAATCCAGGCAACACCTTCATGGCGGCCAATGGAACAGTGACAATGTCTGATACAATCGGCTTGGACTCGCAACGGTTTTACCGGATCGTTTCGTTACCATAGTTGCTCTAACGTCTCGCCGCCAATCCTCGCTCGGCCAATCGTGCCAGCGTCCAATCATACTCAGCGACCAGTTGGTCAACCACCGTGCGGTTTTTGAGTTCGGGCGGCAGAACTTCCCAAGTGTAGGTTTCCATTTCGAGATGCGAGCAGAGCGCCGGATTCGCGCGCAACAAATCCAGCACGCCGAGGACGTGATCCGACGTGTTCTGATACCAGTTGGTGGCCGGGCTGTGGAGCGGGATATGAAAATGGATGCGCCATTCAGTCGATTGCGGATCGGCGAAAGCTGCCGGTGTATTGAGTGCTGGAGCGAGATCGCGATAAGCCAGCCGGTGTCCCTCGGGCGTGCGGACCACCACCTGATGCAGATAAATGTCATCGGCAAATGCAGACAGAGCCTGGCGTGCCTCCACAGTGGGGCGCACTTTCAACGCGGAACTGAGATGCAGCTTGCTGATTTTGATGCCGTGCTTTTGCAAAGCGGCGATGGCGTCCTTGGGCTCTTCAAATTCCACGGCCAGATGGCAGGTGTCATAATTGACGCCCAGATGCTCGTTGAGCCGCGGGTCATTGGGATGCTCGGCGCGCAAGCTTTCGAAGAACTGGATGGTTTCGCCGCTCGTCTCAAACCAGCCCAATGGTTCCGGTTCCATTCCCAGATGCAGCTTCTTTCCCGTGCGCCGGCTGACGTCGGCTATGTGTTCCACGCAACGCCAAATGTTGTCGCGGATTTGCCGGGGTTGCTCCGGGGTGGTGATGAATTCCTTGAAGGACCCGGGCAGGGTGCTGACGCTGCCTTCGATGCCCGGCGGCACCAGTTGAGCGAGCAGGTCGAATAAAAGATTCGTGTAGGCGAGGCGTTCAGGGGAAGTCCAGTCCGGCGAGTAAACTTGTTCCTTCACCCGCGCGCCATGGAAGCGGCCAAAGGGAAAGCCATTAATTGTAAAAACGTAACAATGATTTTGTTCCAGCCATTTTTGAAATTCGAGCAACGTCGCGGGGACGATCAACTCACGGGCAGCCTGATTGCTGAGACGCAAGCCGATGGCGTAAGAAGCGTTTGGGCAAACCTGCTGTCGCACTGCCAGCGTGTGGTGCTTCAGCGCGTCGAATGTTTCACGCCAATCTTCACCGCGATGAATATTCGTGCAGTAGGCGAGGTGGAGACCGTGGTTTAGTTTCATGGGCCAAAGAGGTTACTCGCCGGGCGCGGTGCCTAGAAATTCCACCTTTGCGCTTAATTGTGGTGTGAGGAAGCGGTCCGGGTTGCGGATTTGGACTTTGACCTGGAGCGTTCCCTTCTGGCGATTTGCCTCGGGGGCAATCTCCGCCACATAGCCTTCATAAGTTTTATCCGGATAGGCCTCGGGGCTGACGCGGCATTTCTGGCCCATGCTCACCTTGGACAAATCGGATTCATTCAAATCGACCTCGACTTGCAAATCCTTCGGGTCTGCCACGGCAATCAATGCCGTGCTTGGACCGCCGGAGCCGCCGAAGCTCTGTGGTACGACCAATTCATTCGGCTGGACCAATTTTTCCAGCACCACGCCATTGATGGGCGAGCGGATGACCGTCCAATCCAGATAAGTCTTGGCTGCTTCATAAGCGCCCTGGACCTCCTTCAATGCGGCTTCGGCAATTTCCAGTTGAATCCGCGCGTCGTCTTCGGCTTTCTTGGATTCAATTTGCGTTTTGTTGAGTTGGATGATGCGGTCGTAGTCGAGTTTGGCCTTGTCCACATTGGCTTTGGCGGTCGCGAGGCGTCCCTCGACTTCATGCAATTTGGCTTTGTATTCGGCGTCATCCAACAGCACCACCACCTGGCCGTTGGTGACGGCATCCCCCTTTTTGACACCGATCCAGGTCACCGTGCCCATGAAACGCGGGCTCAGTTCGATTCGTTCGCGGTTGATGATATAACCGCTGACGGTCAGGACGGTGTTCCCAGCATTCGTTACAGGAGAAGCATTGGTTGAAGCGGGCGTGGACAGTGGCGTTGGCGCAGTAGCAGCGACAGTTACGTTGCTGCCGGCATTTTTCCCGGTGTTAACGAGGCGACGATTATCACTTGCACGCGGCCAGGCAAAATAAGCCGCAATTGCGGTGATCAGAATTACGCCCATAAAAATCACCCAAAGCGGGCGCTTGGGCCGTTGCTTTTCCCCGGGGGCGATCTGTAATTCTTTGAGTTTGTCCGAATTCATTTTAGCAAATTTAAGATGGCGTCAAAGCGCCCGAGATAAAAGGAGGAAATTGCCAGACTGTAACAGCAGGGAGCTCATACCGATTTCAGCGCAGCGATAACCGGCAGGCGCGCTGCCCGAATGGCTGGCAACAAACTGCCAACAATTCCCACGATCACCGAAAAAATCAATCCTTTCACGGCCAGCCACGGAGTGATGCGAAATGAAAAGACGGTTTCGCTCCAGCTTTGGAAGCTCATGGTGCCGATGGAATAGCCATTGATGAAGAGGGAAAATAGGCAACCGAGAAGCCCGCCGATGAAGGCGAGGAACGCGCCTTCGATCAAAAAGCTGGCGAGGATGGAGCGTCGCCGATAGCCGAGCACGCGCAAGGTGCCGATTTCCCGCGTCCGGGCGCCGACGCTCGCGTACATGGTGTTCATGGCGGCAAAGATTGCGCCAATGGACATGGCGGTGGCCAGGAAATCGCCGAGGAATTTGATCGGCACGGCCGTTTTGGTTTGTGATTTGTAATAATCAACTTCCGACAGTGCGTGGAGAGGCAATCGCTTGTCTGATTCAATCCGAGCTATAAGCGTCTGGCTGGCGGCAGCGTCCAGCACACGCAAGAGCAGGCTGGAATAATTTTCACGATCAAAGAGCGAGCGGGACTCGTCGGCGTCCATCCAGATTTCTGAGTCAAAGGCGGTATTGTTTCCATCCATTATGCCGGTGACGGTGAGTTCCTTGCCACCGGTTTTGAATTTGTCGCCGACTTCGAAGTTGGCAAACCGCGCTGCCAGACGGCGGCTGACCACCACTTCACGTTTGCCGGGCGTGAACCAGCGTCCCTCCACCAACGTGACTTGCGGGCGTAAGGCAATGCCGACGGGCGAAATGCCGCGCAACAGGACGTTCGCTTCGCCGCCATCTCCGCGCCGGGGTAAATTGATGAGCACAACCACATCTGCCGAGATTAGCGGTTGGTTTTTGGAATCGCGGGCAATTTGCGGAAGATAATTGATTAATTTGAATTGTTCGCGCGTGACCTGGCTGCTCGATTCAGCGGTCGAACCTTTCCGGACGATCATCACGTTGCGCGGGTCGCCGGTGTTGGTGCTGGATTTTTCGAGGCCGGTGGCCATGGCTTGAACCGAGACATACACGGCCACGACGAGCGCGATGCCTAGAATGGTCGCCAAGGTTGCCCGCCAGCGGACGAGCACGTTGCGAACATTGTAGGTGAGGGGAAGCGCCATATTAATCGAGGGTTTTCAAACCATCCACCACGCTGGTTCGAGCCACTGAAATTGAGGGTGCAATGCTCGCCACAATGCCCAGCGAAGCCGCGACCAGAGTGGCGAAGCCAATGATCTTGGGAGTAACTTCAAACGTAATGAAAATGCCGCCAGTCATGTGGGAAATATTGCCATAAGTATAGAGTGCGTAGGCTCCGCCCACTCCAATGAGCGCGCCCAGGAGCGCCAGCCCAAAACTTTCTGCAAGGATGAACGCAAATAATTCGCGGCGGCGGAAACCGAGCGCTTTCAGCACCGCCAGTTCACGGAAGCGTTCCCGAATCGCCATGCTCATGGTGCTGGCGGTAACGAGGATGAGCGTGAAGACCACAACAGTGGAGATGGAGCCAACCAGCAGCTTGATGTTGCCGAGCATGGAAATAAAGCTGAGCTGAAAAGCACGCTCGGTTTCGGCGCGAACTTCGGAGGAAGAGTTGGCAAAGGCAGCGTTAATGGCGGTGATGACCCGCGGCATGTCCTCGGCCGAACGGACCTTCACCCACCAAGTGCCAACCTGGCCGAGGTCGCCGGTGGCTTCATCAAAATATTTATGGTGAAAGAGAAGGTTGCGATCGTCGATGGTGCCGGAATAAATGCCGGCAATCCGAAACTCCAGCGTGGCGGGATAAATCGTGCTGGTCAGGGAAATTTTGTCGCCCACCTTCAATTTATATTTATCCGCCGATAATTTCCCGATGATGGCGGAGCGTTGGTCTTTCAAAAAATCCTCATATTGCTTTTCAGGCATTTTGGCTTCTCCGAAGAGGGTCCGGAGCAGCTTGGGGTCCATGGCAAATTGGGCGAAGGTCATGCTCTCCTCATTCTTGAAATTGCCGCCGAACCAGGTGAACGGAGAAACCGCTTCCACGCCGGGAATTTTTTCAATAATGGGGCGCTGGCGGGCGGGCAGGGGATTGGCAAGGGAAACCCGGTTGCGAACCACAACACGCAAAGCGGCCCCGGCATCCTCCGGCGGCAGCGTCAATTCGCGTAGCGCTACCAGCAACGTCACGAGCAGAAAAAGACTGACTGCAACGCTCAGAACCGAAAGCGTCGCCCGGCGCTTGTTGCGCAAGGCATTCTTTATGATGAAACTTCCGACGGTCATGCCTAATTTGTCAGTTGGTTAGTTCCCCCTTTTCCAAATGGATTGTTCGCGAGCCGAAAGCGGCGGCTTTGGGATCGTGGGTGACCATGATGACGGTTTTGTCGGCGGTCTGGGAGAGGGTTTGCAGGATGCCGAGCACGTCATGGGCGGATTGTGAATCCAAGTTGCCGGTGGGTTCGTCGGCAACCACGAGACTGGGCGAGGTAACGAGCGCACGGGCGATAGCGACGCGTTGTTCCTGGCCGCCGGAAAGCTGGCGAGGCAAGTGATGTGAGCGGTCACCCAAGCCGACCAGTTCGAGGGCAGTGTTCACCTGATGCCGACGTTGTTGGCGATTGAGCCGGGTTAGCAACAAGGGCAATTCCACGTTTTCATATGCGGTCAATACCGGGATGAGGTTAAAAGTCTGAAAGACGAACCCGACGTTTTGATTCCGCCAGTCGGCGAGTTCCGATTCATTCAACCGCGTCACGTCCACTCCCTGCACGTGGCACTCGCCGCCGGTGGGGCGGTCGATGCCCGCGATTATGTGCAACAGGGTTGATTTGCCTGAGCCGGATGGTCCCATCAACGTCAGAAATTCACCCGCACGAATATCCAAGGAAATTTGATTAAGCGCGGTGACGTTGATATCGCCCTGCTGATAAACCTTGGAGAGTTTGCGAATAGTAACAATATTTGCCTCAACCATAACCTGCGAGAGCATAAACGAGCGTGGTTGAATTGCAAATCAGGGGAATCGATCGCGAGCAATTGACACAGTAATTTATGGCGGCAAATTTGTAAGGGGCAATAATTCCGGACCGTCTTTGTTCACTTGGTGAAACCCTGTGCTTTCAGCCAAAGGCTGCAATCCTTTGTCCAAGGATGCATTTTTTCCGGATCATATTCCCGGCTGCCCAGTCCCATGCCATGATTTCCCTTCTCGTAAATATGCAGGTCAAACAGCACGCCGGCGTGGTGGAGTGCCGAGGCAAAATCGAGGCTGTTTTCCACCGACACCGTTGTGTCTTCGGACGTGTGAAACAGGAAGCAAGGGGGTGTTTCCTTGCTGACCTGGAGTTCGTTGGAGAGCAGCTTCACCAGTTCCGGAGAGGGATTATTGCCGAGGAGATTCTGTTTTGAACCGCGATGGGTTTTCTCGCCCATGGTAATGACCGCATAGCAAAGAACACCCAGATCGGGACGTGAACTTTGTCGTTCGATCGGGTCGATGGCATTTGTTTGTCCGGCATCAAAATGCGTAAGCAACGTCGCGGCCAGGTGCCCGCCAGCAGATGAACCCATGATGCCGATGCGTTTAGGATCCAGCTTCCATTCAGCGGCATAAGCGCGCACCAACCGGATGGCCCGCGTTCCATCCAAAAACATGCTGGGGTGGTGGTAACCGTCCGGGCCGAGCCGATATTTCAGGACAAAGGCAGTCACACCCTGCGTATTTAACCAAAGCGCATAATTTTTTCCTTCATGCGGCGCGAGTTTTCCGTACGCGCCACCAGGACAAATTATCAGCGCCGCGCCGCTCGCCTGGTTCGGGTCGGGGAAATAGGCAGTGAGCGTGGGGATGTCCTGGTCAGCTTTGCCGAGCGCACCCGGCGCGCCATCGGGCCAAAGGGGCAGGGGATTCGTCGGTTGCGCCCGGGCGATGGAGGTGGCAATCAAGAGGGGCAGCAAATAAGGCACGAGTTTCATAGTGTTGGCGCGAGTATAGCCGCCTTATGAAAAAGCTTCCATCAAGTTTTAAACCCGAATAAACCACCCTGTTCCGGCAGCGAAGGGCAGGGACGCGTTGGCCTTGCAGCCAGTCCACTGTCCGCGCATAATGCAGGATCAGTTGAACTTTGGAATAATATGACACGATTGAATATGCGTTTAATTTCTGGAATTATTTTGATAGCGGTGGGGCTTCTCACGGGGTGTTCATCCTTGCGCGACGCGCGGGGGCCCTCCGAAATTTGTGAAGTTCATCATGCATTTATGAATTCGGTGGAAGTTCCCGGTCCCAAGCAAAGCGTGCCTTTGGCGAACGATTATGTCGAGGCGGGTTTACGGTTTTTCCCGCATGGGTATCCGGATTATGTGCCCAGTCCCAGGGACCATGTGGTCATTTATATCTGCGACGAATGTGTGCGTGCCCAACAAGTCTGGAAAAGCCAACATCCGAATTGGAAAGGTCAACCGTCTCAGTGATTTCGCGCCGGCTTGAAGTTCGCGAATTTTCGATCAGTGGCTTTCCGGGGAAGCGGGACCTCGATGCCGAGCGCATCGCAGAGATCAATCTCATGGTCCTGTTCCTGCACGATGATGTCGCGCAACGTTTCGCTTAGCGCGAACTCACCCATCGCCTCGGCCTGGCGAATGCGCTGACGATAGTTGGCCACCGTTTCGCGTTCGTTTTCGAGGTCGGCCTGGAGAATTTCCTGGGGATCATCAAGCGACTTGACCGGCTTGGGGATGACACCGGGAATGCCGCCCAGATAATCAATTTGTTTGGAGATTTTCAAGGCATGGGCCAATTCCTCGGCAGCGTGTTTTTCAAGTTCACGCGCGATATCCATGTATTCCGCCCCCTTGAGCACCTGGCTGTAAACCGTGTAGGCGATGATGGCCTGGTATTCGCGGGCCAGATCCTCATTTAGCAACTGCACCATTTGGTCACGGGTCAGGTTCAATTCGTCATTCATGTCTTCTTTGGCCATATATTTTCCTGCTGTTGGATTCCGCACCGAAACAAAAACGGGTTGCAAGATTTGCGCCGTCAGGAAAAGCCTGGACTATCCATGAAACGCTTGATTCAGGGTTGCGTTGGGAAGCGCGGTTTTTCCGGAAGCTCGTGCTCAGACTCTTCCGGATGGGCCTGCTGGCCTGCTGTCTGCTGCCAGGATTGCGCCTGTTCCCGGGCGCGTTCCGGGGCATTGGCCGCAGCGGCTTTGAGATTGGGCGCTTCCTGCTGGAGCCGGCCCAAGGCTCCTTCCCACACGGCGCGCATGGGCGCGATACCGCCAACGCCAATGGAAATCACCGCCGAGCCAACAATGATGGCCAGCAAGGCGTAGAAGAGTCCATTAACGATGGCGGGCGCGATCCCCACTTGATCCAAGGCCGCAAAAATTCCGATGGCCAAGATGGCGGCTGACACGACATTGGCAGCGGCCCGACCATAACTGAGGCCACCCAAAGTCGCCTGAAGAATTTGTTTGGCGGCTGTAGCAACAGCCGCCGCGACGATGACGATTAAAATCGCCGCAAAAAGATTTGGCAGGAAGGCAATGATGCCCAAAAGAATGGTGCTGATGGGATTTGGGCCAAAGACGCTAAACGCCAATTCGAGCACGAAGAGGAAAAGCGTCCAAAAAATAATTGCGCTTACCGCGTCGCTCGGCGTCCATTTGGTGCGGTCCATCATCTGTTTGATGCCGCCACGCTCCACCAGGCGATCAAATCCAACCCGGCGCAAGACCCGGTCGAGCAACCGGGCTACTAATTTGGCGAGGAAATAGCCGACGACCAGGATGACAAGGAAAAGGAAAAAATTAGGAACAAAATTCATGAAATTGGTCCAGGCCGACTCAATTCCCGTTCTTAAGTTGACACCCGCGTTATTCATTGTTTTTGCCTTTCGTTTCTAATTCAAACCTAATGGCGATAAGTGCCCAGGCCATAGGGTGTTCGCCCCTTTTTGAGGCAAGCAAGTGAGTGGGGCAGAAGATTGTTTAAATTGTTATCGGACCGCTGGGGGGCCATGGCTTTGCATCAAGATATTGGCTTTGACTCTGGACGGTAAGGGGCTATGTTTTACCTTAAGCCTTGTGAAATTCAGCCCACGTAAACCGGTCAACGGAGTTACTTTGATTGAACTTTTGTGTGTCATTGGAATCATCGGCATTCTTTGCGCGCTTTACCTTCCGACCCTGGCGAGGACGTTTAATCATGTGAGGCATTTTCTGCTGGGTAATTAGCGAATCGCGATGCAAGGAGGCGAGAGACTTCAAACCGGTTTCATTCCAGAAAACAAAAAACCCGCCCCTCCCTGGGCGGCGGGTTAAACGCCATTTTTCAGGGGCTTTTATAGCGAGATTTTGTGGTTACTGAAATAGGGTGAAACCCGCAATCAGATCTGCGATTGCCGGGGAGGAGGCGAAATCTGGAAAGGCAAGGGTACGATATTGTCCGGCAACCCTTCCCGCAATACCATCACCACATTGACATCCGACAGGTGCTGTTCCCGGATAAAATTTCTAGCGCGTTGGGCATAGCGAAAATCGAAAGCCTGGTTGGAGTTGGAAGTCCAGCTTTCCAATGTTTTGAAATAAAGCGCGGTGCCCGTTTGTTGCAGCAGAATTTTCATAAACCGGGAAACAAGGCCATTCTATCTCGCGCCCCGCACTTTTAAATGGGGTAAAACCCCCTCGCGTGGCGCGGTTGTGGTATGATTAGGCATGCTACATCGGGTGGAAGGCGAAGGGCTGGTGATCATCACGCAACCGGCGCATGCGTGGTTGTCCGGACAGTTGGCGCGGCATTGGGGCAATGGCCAGTTTGGCAGCTTTACGCCGGGGGAGGAAGTTTGTCTGGCGGCCACACTGCATGACATCGGCTTTCTGGACTGGGAACAATCGCCCACCTTGAATCCGCAAACCGGCCTGCCGCATACCTTTCTGGATTTGCCGACGGCCACGCACCTGGAAATTTGGTCAACTGGTATTACGCAAATGCTGCGCTACGGCCGTTATCCGGCGCTATTGGTATCACAGCATTTCACATGGCTATGTAAGCTGCATCCTGCAAAGTCGTCCGCAGACCGGCGCCTGGAAAGGAAATTTGTGGAAGAACAGACAGAGCTGCAAACCACGCTGACCATATCACTGCAAAATGATTTTTATTATGAGTCGTTCAGCGCCGAGGAAATCATTTTACGCAACCGCCGCTTGATATCGCTTTGGGATTGGTTGTCGCTGTTGTTGTGCACGGGATTTCGCGGCGAGCAGTTGGTGGAAAACGTGCCCACTGCGGAAGATGTTACCACAATCACGTTGAAGCCGCTTAATGAAGGCGCCACGCGGGTGGCGGTTTCCCCCTGGCCGTTTGGAAGCGAGTCGTTGTCGGTCATTTGCGAAAGCCGGCATCTGTTGAAGCGTTATGCGAGCGAAGACGAGATGCGGGCGGCCATTCTGGCGGCATCACCTGTTCCATTGCAGATTGAATTGGTGCGGGAATGACGGTTGGGCGATGAAACCTAGCGGACTGATGCGGTGCTTGCTGAAGAAGGTTGCCGCGCGGCTTTGTCCAGCGCATCCATGACGATGCCCGGTGTCAGGAATCCGTCGGGCAGCACTTCGGGTGGAACATTCGGGTTGCCCGGATAGATCAAAACGAGCGGGACGGCAGCCCGGCCAAAATTATTCAGTTCAATCGTGATGTTGTCCGGGAATTTTGTGTAATCACCGACCAAGGCCACGGCGTTGATTTCCTTCAATTTCTTTTGTACCTTCGTGACTTCGAGGCTGGTCTTTTTATTCACCTGACAGGTGGTGCACCAGTCCGCCGTGAAATCCACCAGAACGGGCCGACCGGCGGCTCTCGCCTCAGCCACGGCCTCGGGGCTCCAACGCTGCCAGTCGATTCCGTCCGGATCATTGTTTTTTGGCGCACCGACGGCCACATCCATGATGGGCGAACGCCAGCGGAGCTGGCCTTCAATGGCATAACCGTAGCCACCCGCCAAAATCAGCAACACCACGATCAATGCGAATCCCTTGCGGGTTCGGCCGCGCTGGACAAATTCGCCATAGATCCAAGCTGCGAGCGCCACCATAACCAGGAACAGACCGAGCCAGAACACCCGGTTGCCGTAATAAACGGTGGTGAGGTGGAACAACCAAACCGCCGTCGCCAGCATGGGAAAGCCCATGGCGATTTTGAATTTCTCCATCCACGCGCCGGGTTTAGGCAATATTTTCAGCCAAGCCGGATTCCAGGTCAAAATGAGGTAAGGAGCGGAAAGGCCCAAGCCGATGACCAGGAAGAAGAGGATGATGACAGGTGAAGATTGTCTGAAAGCAAAAGCAATCGCAGGCGCCAGATAAGCAGCGGAACAGGATGTGGCAAGCAGAGTAGCGACAATTCCATTGAAGAAAGCGCCGGC
The DNA here is from genome assembly GCA_028293325.1 of Pedosphaera sp. Classification (GTDB taxonomy): domain Bacteria; phylum Verrucomicrobiota; class Verrucomicrobiia; order Limisphaerales; family Pedosphaeraceae; genus JAQGOT01. Next base: position 21,808 of record JAQGPA010000043.1, read on the forward strand.
GGCGCCCTCCTTCGCGGCCAAGTGACCGGCGGTGTTCATGACTTTCGCGCCGGGATTGACTTCAAAAAGACCAAAGAGATTCAAGGCAACCAGCGTCACAACGACGGTAAAAATTACAATAAACTGCGGACTGCTGAATTGAAAACCCCAGCCGATGTGGTGGCCGGCTGTTTTAGCAGCAACGACCAGACTCGCCAAAACCAGGAATGAGACCAATACGCCAGCAGAGTAAAGCAGCCCGAACATTTTTACCTGACGCGGGTTGCTTTTGGCTTGATTCACGAAGCCCAGAATCTTCAGGGAGATTACCGGCAGGACGCAGGGCATGACGTTGAGGATGAGTCCGCCGAGAAACGCGAGGAGCAGATTCACGAAAAGAGAGTCTGAACCGGTGCTGAGAGGGATGGTCGGTACTGCTGCGGGATGAGCAGGGGCGGCTTCGCTGGCTTGAGCAGGGCTGGAGATGGGAAGGGTGACATCCTGCGCCACTGGTTCTCCGTTGGACTGGTGAACCAGCAGGCCGGAGATTTTATCCGGCCAATCGCCATCCGATTTTGTGATCTGCTTTTTGAGCCGGACCATGCCGCTGTCCGAAGACAATGGCTCGGTCTTTCCGCTTACTTCAATATTGTCGCTGCCGTACGGAATGAAATCAGCAGATTGGGGGGAGCCGGTGGCGGACCATTCCAAGACGAGTGGGCGGCTGTTGGTTGTGGCAGGTTCGTCCCAGGAAGCTTTGGCAGCAGAATTAACCTGGGGCTGTGGTAGTTTTTTGAGCCATGCTTGGATCAGGGCAGCGTCCGGCGAGGGTTTGGTTTCGCTGCCAATAGTCAGCGTGGCTTGGATATCGGATTTGCCAGGGATGCAGGAAGTATCGCATTCAAGCCAGGAGGACTTTCCTTTTAGATCCAACGGGCCGGGCGCGACGTTCGGTGAAATGGTGAGTGGCACCAGCAATACAACGTCATCCTCGTAAACATAGGTGGTTAAACCCTCGATCAAGAGTTTCCGGGGAACGGGCCATTGGGTTTCGCCAGCAGTAACGCCGGGTGGCAGTGTCCAGGTAATGCGCGTGGCAATGCCTGAGCTGCCGGGATTGCGCCAGTAGGTGTGCCAGCGTGGTTCCATGTGCAAATGGACGCCGGCCATGATGGTGTCGCCGGGACGGGCGGTGTCCGAAGCGAGGATTAACCGAGCCTGGGTATGGGCAGCGTGGGCTGCGGGAACTTGAAAAACGCCAATAAAGGCCACTCCCAGTAGAGTCAGTATGAGTCGCACAGAGATAATGATGCCTGAAAGACGCAAAAATTTAAAATTATTTCGATAGTGAACCATTGCGACTCAATATAGATGCAGTAAAGTCAGAAAACCATGCCATACCTGAGTTGCAAACCAACCAACAACATAATAGCATGATGCTTGATGGCATTGTCTAAATTCACTTCTTACAAATGGTTACGCACGGGAGATGAAGTTTTCCCGGCGATGCTTGCGGCCATTGAGAGCGCCCAGCGGTCGGTTCGCTGCGAAACGTATATCTATCACCTTGATGAACTGGGAAAGCGATTTTTTGAGGCGTTGTTAAAGGCCCAACGGCGGGGCGTGAAAGTGCGGGTGCTGATGGATGCGTTAGGATCCAAGAGTCTGCCATCAAATTTTTGGCAGCCGCTCCAGGCGAGTGGGGGTGAGGCGCGCTGGTTCAATCCGGTGTTGCTGAAGCGATTTGGATTTCGAGACCACCGTAAAATGCTGGTTTGCGATGAGGAAACCGCGTTTGTGGGCGGCTTCAACATTTCCGCCGAATATCAGGGTGATGGGGTGAAATCAGGCTGGTGCGATCTGGGACTGCAGGTCACGAGCAGCCTGGCGGGGGATTTGGCGGCAGCATTTGATGAGATGTTTGAGCGGGCCGATCTTCAGCACAAGCGATTGGTGCGCCGGCGCCGGTCTTCAGCCAAGCGCGATGTCACCGGCGAAGGCGGGGAACTACTTTTGAGTGGACCGGGGCGCGGCCAGAATCCGTTTAAAAAGCGGTTGCGTCGGGACCTGGCCAAAGCCCGCATGGTTCAGGTGATCGCGGCCTATTTTCTGCCGACATGGCGGATTCGGCACGATTTGATTCGTCTGGCGAGAGGGGGATGTCGCGTGCAGCTCATGTTGCCGGCCAAGTCTGACGTGCGATTGTCGCAACTGGCCTGTCGCAGTTTGTATCGGCGGTTGCTTAAGGCCGGAGTGGAAATTTATGAATACCAGCCGCAGATTCTCCATGCCAAATTAATTGTGGTTGATGACATTGTTTATGTCGGGTCTTCGAACCTGGATCCGCGCAGTTTGTATATCAACTACGAACTGATGCTGCGATTTCAAAACGAGGAACTCGCGCGGGAGGCGAAAGGAGTGTTTCACCAGAAACTGGCGCATTGCAAACAAATCCAGCTGGAGGCGTGGCGCAAGTCCCGGACCTGGTGGATTAAATTTCAGCAGCGCTGGGCCTATTTTTTGCTCGTGCGGGTGGATCCGGTCATTGCCCGCTGGGAGTATAAATAAAGGAGCCAGTTGGAATTGGATCAACGGGCAAGGGCGATAAGATAGCGCTGGAAGCGCGTAGTTTCCTCGGGCATTTCCAGGTGATGATAAATTTGGTGGAGATTGCCGCAGATGCGCATCAGCATGCGGCGCTGGGTGACCGCAGCGAGGTAATCATCCTGCAGCGTGTAGTTACCGTGGAGCAGGTATTGGACGCAGTTGGCCTTGGTCCAGAGTTTTCCGCGATTGAAGACGTCAATGTAATATTCCTCAGAGGAGGATTGGAAACGGCAGATAAAATGGCCGGGCAGGCCAATGCCCACGACCGGCATGCGCAACCGCCGCGCCAGCAGCAGATAGACCAGGCAGAGATTGATGGGATTGCCGGTGCGGCGATCCACCACACGATTCAAGTAGCTGTTTTCGGGATCGTAATAATTCTGTTCGTTCGCGGTGAAGTGGAGCACGTCAAAGAAATATTCGTTGAACGCGCCGAGCAGTTGGTCCGCTCCCGCGTGGAGGTCAAGCCGTTCGCGCAGTTCGCCGGCGTAACTGTCAAACAGGGCCTGATAGGCTTCTGCGTTGATGTCAGGATACTGGGTTTGCGCGAGCAGCCAGGCACCTTGTTCCAAATTCAAGTCCTCGCCTTCCGTGAGGCAGAAAGTGAGAAACCGGTCATCCGCCGTTTGTCGGGCAAGGTGCTGGATAATTTCCTGCGCCCGGCGGCGCAAGGCGGGGTCGCTGCTCAAAGCATGCGGGCGTAACCAGTCAACGGCGTCCTGGCCACAAGAGAGGATTTTGTCGCGGATGATTTGGTACACCGCGGGATCGTCATCGGTGAGGAGATTAAGCAGCGCCGCTTTCCGGGTTTCCGAGAGCGTCTCACGCGACTTAATGGCGGCAGAGGAACTCATACGTGTACCAACTGAAGCAAGCATGGTCTAAAACTGTGAAAAATACAATGAGAATCGAGCCTGACTGGCGGCGTTATTTGGAGCTTTTCAAAAGGAGGTGAGGCGAAGCGGAAGATGGGATTATGTTGGACGGGGTCGCAGCCAACACATAGCTTTCGTTGGTGCTAATTACGATTCAACAGGGCAGGCGATTTTTGACTGCGGGTTTGGTTGTCGTGCTGGGTTTTCTACTGACTTCGTGTTCCTTTCCGCGTGCGACCGGCGTTGCCGCGCCACAGGCTTATACCCGGATTGCCCGGACGGATACAAACACGGTGGAGTTGCAGATCGCGGTGCGCAAATTTGTTCCCGTGCGGCATGGCGGGCCGGTCATCTGGCTGGTGGGGACGTCGCATATCGGCGATGTGGAATATTATCGCGCGCTGCAGAAGCATTTGGATGCCCAGACGGTGGTGCTTTATGAAGGGGTCAATGCGGGGGCTCATAAACATCATGCGCGGGAAGCCGTCGCGTCAGCGGACGCCGCTCCCGTTCAGGAGAAAGCAGTTCCCGATAAGAATAAAACAAACGAAGTGCAGGGGATTCAGGCTACTTTGGCGAAATCGTTGGGGTTGGTTTTCCAGTTGGACGCCATTGATTATGACCGGACCAATTTTCTCAACAGCGATCTTTCCATTCAGGAAATCCAGCGGCTCATGATGGGCGAGGAGGAGAATTCATCCGCACACGCGGGGCAGACAGTCCGACCAGGAGGGCGGGGCAATCCATCCTTTCAGTATTTGATCCAAGTGATGGATGGGAGTTCCTTTCTCGGTTCGATGATGAGACTGGGGGTTCAATTCCTCGGGTCGAGCGCCAAGCTGCAGGCGATTACGAAACTGACGCTCATCGAAACCTTGGGCGGACTCAAAGGAGATCTTAGCCAGTTGCAGGGGATGCCGCCTGATTTGCAGCAATTGGTAAAGGTATTGATTGAGGCACGGAACCAGAGGGTGATTGAGGATTTGAAGAAGGAGTCCAAGTTGATGCCAAGGTCAGGGTCCATCGCCATATTTTATGGCACGGGGCATATGGACAACATGGAAAAGCGAATTACAAGGGATATGAAGTATCGGGCAGCAGAGGAAATGTGGCTGACGGCGTTTTCAGTGGATACCCGCAAGTCCGGCTTGTCGGCGGGTGAAATGGAAATGGTGCGGAGTCTGGTCAAGTGGCAGTTGGACCAGATGCAGCAGTGAAGCCAGGCGATCCAAAATGGGGCCAGTTCATGATTAATAACGGGTTTCACCCTATTATCAATTGATGCTTAAAAGGGGTAAGAAGAGGTGACATAACATGAATCTGCCCCGCTGGCCAAGGAGGAGCGGGGCACTTTTTTTGTCACAAGCGATGACCAATGCGGAGCGGCATAGGCCCGTGAAGCGAGAATTTCGAATTGCGGATTTAGAGAACCCAGCGCAAACTCCATCTGCCATTCGGAATTTGAAACTCGGGATTCCAGATTAAACTATGCAACTCACCAAGCAGCTCGCCCTTTTCCTCGATAACCGGCCCGGCACACTCGCGCGCGTCTGTGAAGCGCTCAGCAAGGCCAAAATTAACATCTATGCCATCACCACGAGTGACACGATTGACCACAGTGTCATCCGGATGGTGGTCAGCAACACGCGACTGGCGATGCAAGTTTTTGAAGAGCATGGCACGCTGGTGGTGGAGGATGATGTGCTGATGCTCGAAGGTGATAACAAGTCGGGATCGCTCGCCCGCATCGCCAATCGGCTCGCGGACGCTGGTATCAATATCGAGTATTGTTATTGCGCAACAAGTCCCAGCGCCAAGAAGGGGTTGATGATCATGCGCGTTTCAAACGCGCAGAAGGCTTTGAAAGTATTAAACAGTTAAATTCAAGCGGCAGTCCCGTGCAGGGGATTTGTTCATGGGCCATCCGATTCTCTACGAAATCAATACCCGTTGCTGGCTGAACAAGCTTTCGGGGGTTGCGGGCGGGACAATTACGCTGGCGAACGTGCCGGAGCAGGAGTTTGCGCGGTGGGAGGAACTGGGCTTTACGCATATTTGGCTCATGGGGGTTTGGACGACGGCTTCGCGCAGTCGGGCAAAAGCGTTGCAGGATTCACAACTGCGGGAGGTTTACAACCGGGTGCTGCCTGGGTGGAAGGAAGCGGATGTGCCGGGGTCGCCTTATGCCATTGGCGAATACCAGGTGCCGGCAGCTTTAGGCGGCGAGGCGGGGTTGGCGATATTTCGGGAAAGATTGCGCGCGCGCGGGTTGAGGCTACTGCTTGATTTTGTGCCGAATCATGTTGGTTTGGACCATCCCTGGGTTAGTCAAAGGCCGGAACTATTTGTGCAAAGTCCGGCGGAGCGAGAGGGAACATTTCACCAGACAACCACTGCGGGAGAACGCTGGCTGGCCCATGGCAAAGACCCGTACTTTGCGCCGTGGACGGATACGGTTCAGGTCGATTACCGGCGGGCGGGAACGCGTTTGGCGATGATTGAGTTGCTGCAAGGTATCGCCCAACGTTGTGACGGGGTGCGGTGCGATATGGCGATGCTGCTGCTTAATGATGTCTTCGCCAAAACCTGGTCATCATTTCCAACCCCAGCCAGCACGCCGAATTCCGAGTTTTGGGCGGAGGCGATTTCGGCGGTGAAACAGGGGCAGCGGGATTTTATTTTTCTGGCGGAGGCATATTGGGGATTGCAGCCGAAGTTGCAGGCGCTCGGTTTTGATTATACGTACGACAAATTCATCTATGACCGCCTGCTCGACCGTCATTATGGTGATTTACAGCGGCATCTATTGGAAGCCACGCCGGAGTATGTGGCGCGGAGTGCGCACTTTTTGGAGAACCACGATGAGCGGCGGATTGCCTCGCTGCTTTCATTGGAAGAACATCGAGCGGCGGCAATGATGATTTTGGGTTTGCCCGGCATGCGCTTTTTATATGAAGGGCAATTGACGGGTGCCCGGATTCATGTGCCGGTCCAACTGGGACGTTGCATAGTTGAGCCAGTGGACAAAAACATTGAGGTGCTTTATGAGCGGTTGCTGGGGGCAATCAAGGAATCAGCGATTGGGACAGGTGAGGGAAAGATTCTTTGTCCGGAGCGCGCATGGGAAGGAAATCCGACAGCGCAGAATATTATCGTGGTTCAGTGGCAGAAGTCGGCGATGGAGTTTGAATTAGTGGTGGTGAATCTAGCTCCCCATCGCGGGCAGTGCCGGGTGCGATTGGCGATTGAGGGGTTAGCCGCGCGCAATTGGGAGATGCGCGACCGATTGGGCCACGAAGTCCATCAACGGAGCGGTGAAGAATTGCAAAAACAGGGACTCTACCTCGACCTAGCGGAGAACGGCGTGCAATTGTTTCTTTGCCGGCCGCTCGGGAATAATTGAGGTGGTTGCTTTTGCGTAATCGAGCAAGCCGGTATGCATGGTCATTTTCCATTCGTCGCCCACTTTGGAATAGACTTTGCAGGCACGACCGAGCCAGTGAAAATCCTTGCCCCGGGCGTCACGCCATAAAGTATCCACGTCCACGACAGCAAAGGCGCCATCGCCTTCGGGCGTGATGGCAATTTTGCGGATTACCCGCCGGTTGTGGATGAGGGTATGGGTATCGAAGAGTTCCTGCCAGTTCTGGCTCCAGCGTTCGTGATCGAAGCGGCCAGCCCAAAAGACCCAGTCCATGGGGTCGTGTGCCTGGTCGGTGGGTGGCCAGGGCCAGACCATGTCCGGATGGAAGATAGTCATGAGTAAACGAGTGCTTTGGGTATCCCAAGCACGGGTTTCCCGATCAACGATTTCCTTAATCTCAAGTTCGTGGATTGTCATGTCGCGCGATTGCTTGCGAGGGTTTTCCTTGGCCGTGGTTTAGCCATATGAAGAATAGTGCAAAAGCCGGGGGTGATGCAAGAAAATTACGAACTGATGTCAACGGGCTGTTAAAAATTCAGCTTTCTCCCTCCGCGATCCCTTCCTCCTTCGCCACCTGCCGCAGCCATTTTAAAAATCTCAGTCAACTCCCCCGTGCAGGCAAAACAAAAAAGGCCGGGGAAAATCCCCGGCCTCTGATTTGTTTGCCTTTGGACCCGTCGCCATTACGGCGTGTAGATCAGCCGATAGAACTCGGCCGGGCCTTGCGTCGCCGGATTGGCGTGGGCCGTGGTGACGATCTCACCGTTCACCTCGGTCTCATCGAAGGGCAACCGCGAATCCACCCAGACGCCGCCGGTCAAGCTCGACGCTTCCTGGAGCGTAAAGCTGCTGCCGGTCCAGGAGAGGTTTACCATGCCGTTGGACGCCGTGGCCGAGAGCACCGGATGCACATCCACCGCGGTGTCATTCGCTGGTGTCGGGCTATCGCCCGGCAAGCCAAGGCCCGCGATCATTTCCGGCGTCATCGCCACCGCGTGGAACTGGATGCTGGACACATACGTCTCGGCGCTGCTCCCTTGCGGCGAACTGAGCACCGTGGCCGGGATGTCCGCCAGGTAGTTAATCGGCAGTACCGGCACATGTGGCGTGCCGTGGAAGGTGAAGCTCCCCGCGGATTCGCCGTTCACATACAGTTTCACCGTGGCCTCGCCCGACTCATCCGCGTCCGGCTGATCCACCACCAAGGCGACGCGGCTCCAGGCCGGTTGTGGGCTCACGATGGGTGATGGCCCGATGTTCACCGCCACTCCGCCGGCCGTCCCGGTCACGGAGACGGCTCCGTCGCTCGTCATGCTCCCCACGATCCCGCTGTCCGCTGCCTGACCGGCGGCGATGTTGAAGAGCGTGCTGGGTCCGCTGGAGTTGCTCGGCGCATACACATCCATGAGGAGCGTGTAGCTGCTCACGGAAGTGCTGTCCACCGGGCCCACGTAGGGGAGTTGGATGAAGGTGTCCGCGGGCAGCGGTGGCACGTTCATCACGTTCACGAGCTGGCCACCAATGTTCGGCAGATCGAAATCAAACGTTGAGCCCGACGAGATGCCGAGGGTATTCGTGCCGGTCAGGATCAGATCCGGCCCCACCGTTGCCGCCATTGGGTTGCCGGCCTGTGCGAAGTTCCACCAAGCCCAATCCCACGGGAACCAGCCCCGGGTGACGTTGAGCTTCCGGGGCACGCTGCAGATGCCGCCGCACGGATTGGACACACAAATGTAGTAGGTGCCACTGTCCGCATAGCCCACCGGCGTGATGGTCAAGCTCGCGGTGTTTACGCCCGAATAGTGACCCCCGTTGGCCAGCGGCAAACCGTTGTGATACCACTGGTAGGTCAATGGCGGTGTGCCCCACACGGTCGCGGTGAACACGGCCGTGCTGTTCAGCGGCCGCGATTGGCCTGGGGTTATCCACACCACCGACGGCGGCGTGCACGTGCTGCAGTTGACAATGGCGTTTGTGAATTCGACCCGCAGGCCAGTATAGACGCCCACATTGGTCACCACGCAATACAGCTTGTTGACCGCCGGGAAGGCCAGGAAGCCGCTGTTGACGGTGAAGTAAGTCCAGGCCGTATGTCCGGTTGGCGCGGGCATCACCGCCACCTGGTTTGCCGGGGCCAGGCCGTTGAGATACATCTGCGCCCCATTGTCCGCCGCCCAGCGGCCGGAGAAGGAAGCCGTCAGCGGATTCGCTCCCGATGGCAAGGTAAACTGATTGGTGTAGGTGTAGTTCCCAGGCGGGAAGGCGTAGTTAAAGTTAGTGAGACTTGGCTCAATCCACCTCGACGCCGGCGACGGCAGTCCCCAGAAGGAAACAGCCACCGCATCCGGGGCGTTGTAATAATAGAAGCCCGTCGGCGTGCCCACCGGCACCGGTCCCAGCTTGTAGTGCGGGTCCACTGCGTTCAGGGGCAGCAGGTTCTTGCTGGCATCCACCCCGGTGTTGAACATGCTCGGCAGGAACGAGGTCGGGCCGGTGTTCACGATCGTGATGACAATGGTGGTGGTGTTCCCCGCCAGGTCCGTGACGGTCACGGTGATGATGTTCCCGCCCGCGGCCATGGGTGTGCCGGCGGGAGGCGATTGCGTGAAGACCAGCTGGTTCCCCGGCGTGCAATTGTCACTCGCGCTCAGGAACGGCAACACGTTCGGCACGATGCAATTTGTCACCGTGATGACTTTCGGGAACAAGACGATTGGCGGCGTCTTGTCCTGGCCGCAGACGCTGACGTGGCAGATGGTGGTATTGCCGCAAAGATCAGTGACGGTCACCGTCACGGTCTGGCACGGGCCAGGTCGGACCGCTCCCGCGGAAGGATTCTGCGTGAACACCAACTGGCTGGGGGGCGTGCAGTTGTCATAAGCCGGCGGCTGGATCAGCGGGATGACCAGGTTGCAGTTCTTATCCAAGGCCACCACGAACCCTTTCTTCGGGCAATCCACCACCGGCGGTGCGGTGTCGCGGATCGTGATTGTTTGTGAGCAGAAGTTGGTGTTGCCGCAACCGTCCGTGATGCGCCAGGTCCGCGTGGCGGTCTTGGGACAGACGCCGTTGGTGGACCCGCCCGTCACGGTGATGGTCACGTTGCTGCTGCAACACGAGGAGGCGACCGGCAGATCGAAGTCCCACCGGGTGCCGCAGTCCACCACAATGCTCCGGGGACACGCCACCACCAAGCCACTGGCGCAGTTCGTAAGTTCCGCACGGAAGCCGGTGAAGATGATCGCGTTGGTGACGTAGATATCGAGCACGTTCACGCCGGACACAAATCCGCTGGTGATGTTGATCGGCGCAAAGGTTGCATAACTGGCCGCCGTGCCCGCCGGGTTCCCGTTGAGATAAAGTCCCGCGGTATCGTCCACCAGCAGCCGTCCGTTCATCTGCGCGTTGTTAGTGCAGCACAGGATGAAGACCAATTGATAGTGATACACGCCCGCCGGGCTGGCCGAGGTGTCGCTCGTCGGTCCCACCCACTCGGAAGTGGTGCTGTTCGGCAGCCAGGGCCCGGCCAAAGTTCCTTCCACCACGCAACTGGTTCCCGCTCCCGGCGACGAAACCAGCACAAAGTTCGGATCCGCCACGCCGTTGGCGACGGGGAGGTTGCCATTCGTGCCGGACATGCCGGTGTTGAAAATCTGGCAGGGACCGGACTGACCGATGGTCACCGTCTGGCTGCAGGCGGAACTGTTGCCGCAGGGATCGGTCGCGATCCACGTGCGCGTGAGCACCAGCGGGCACAGGCTGTTCGTCACGGTGCTCGAGGTAATCGTCACGTTGGTTCCCCAGATCGCATCAAACGCGCTCGGCTGGTCGAACGACCACGGCGTGCCGTACGGGACGTTTTTGTTCGTCGCGCAACAGCACGAGACAATGTCCAGCGTGATCGAGTCAACCCCGGAGTCGTCCTGACAGTTGAAATCCAGGAAACCGTTGGCATTGAGTGCCGCGAGGTCGTTCAGCGCCGGACCAACGGCTTGCGGCAGGTTCGCCAGATCCAGCGTGATGACCTGACCGGTGCCATAGCTGCACCACCCGTTGGGCAGCAAGCCGGCTTGTGGGTTGCCCGAACCCAGATACCGGGTCCAACTGTTGCTCAACAGCGTGCCCCCCGCGCCGGTGAACGATAGGTTGATGGAATCGTTGGCGCAGACGTCGCCGCAGGGCTTGAGTCGGACGGTCAGTGTCGCAGCCGTAATGCACGGCGGCAGGTTGGTGAAGGTATGCGCCAGGTAACAATTCACCGAGCATACGTCAAAGTTTTTGAAGCAGGTAATGCCCGCAGTTTGCAGGCGGGTAACCAGATTCGCACTCGGCGAGGCGGCCACTGCCGCTGCGAAATTATTTCCGCCAATGACAATATGGTTGGTGGTGCAATAGGTCGTGAAGATCGGCGGCGTGGTGTCGTGGACCACATTGACCGTCACCGTGAAGCCGCAACTGGAAACGTTGCCGCAGCAATCTGTCGCCAGGCAACTCACCGTGGTATTTCCCGGCAGGAACACGCTGCCGGAAGGCGGAATGCTGCCCAAGGAGATGTTCGTGCAGCAATTATCCGTCGCCGTGGCGGTGTAATGGACCACGACCCCGGTTTGGCTGCAGCTCATCACAACGATGTTCGACGGACAGGTGATCACCGGCGGCGTCGTATCCACCACCGTCACGGTCTGGCTGCAGGTGTTGGTGCGGTTACAACCATCCACCACCTGCCAGGTCCGGGTGACTACCATGGGACAAACTCCGTTGGTCACCGTGCCCAGAATGATAATCGCGGAATTGGTGCCATTACAGGGCGTGGCTGCCACCGGCGCATCAAATGTCCAGGTGGTCCCGCACTGCACGACCTTGTCGGTGGCGCACACCAGCGTGGACGATTTGCATTTGCCGGCCGAGCCCGCGTTGAAAAGTCCCGCGACTTCGTTCGTCGCAAGCTCGCGGTTGAACACTTCCACCTCATCAATGCAGCCGGGGAAGAGACCGCTGACCGACGAGGAACGCGAGCCCACGCGCAACGGATAGTTTGGCGGCGGCGTGATGGAGCCGGGATTCCCCGTCGGGTCGCGCCCGAGGGCGGCCACCACACCATCCAGGAAGAAATGGATGCCTTTGGGATCATTGCGTTTGACAGTGACGGCCACATGATGCCATTGGCCGTCCGCCGGCACGGTGAACGTGGAAGGATAGTTGACGAACGTGCCGTCCCCGATTTGAAACCCGATCGTATTGTTGCCTCCAAGGAACAGGCTGTAACCAACCACCGTGCTGGCTTCCGCGCGATGGTCGACGATGATCCGCAGGGTGCTGTTGAAGGCGGCGGGCTTGACCCAGGCGTCCACCGAGAAGTCACTGGTGCCGATGTTGATGGCCGGGTAATCCGTCACCTCCACGTAGTTCTTCACCCCGTCAAAGCACAGGCTGTTCGCCACATAGCTGCCCAAGTTGACACTCGGACCACCGATTTGCGCGCCGTTGTTTCCCCCGGCGAGGTTCACGGAAGTGGTCCCGCTCGTCTCGTCGAACGGCAGCCACAGGACCATGCCCGAGGGTGGCGTCACGCATGACGTCAGCGTGACGGTCTGGCTGCAAGTATTGGTGTTGCCGCAGGCATCCGTCGCCGTCCACGTGCGGGTGATGAATTGCGGACACAAGCCGTTGGTCACGGTGGTGAAGGTGAGCGCGACGTTGGTGCCGCTGCAATTGTCAAACGCGGCGGGGGCATCGAAATTCCAAGTCGCGCCGCAGAGCACGGTCTTGTTGCTCGAACAAGTCAGCGTCGGCGGCGTGGTATCCACCACAGTCACGGTCTGGCTGCAGGTGTTGCTGTTGCCGCAAGTGTCGCTGACCAGCCAGGTCCCGGTGATCACCAACGGGCATGGCCCACTGTTGGTCACCGTGCTGAAGGTGATCCCGTAGTTGGTGCAGCAGGTATCAATGATGTTGAGCGGCGCATCAAACTTCCAATTAACACCGCAGTCCACCGTCTTGTTGGTGGCGCAGTCCATGGTGAGACACCGATTGGTGGTGCAACATTGCATTAGTGAAACATTGTCGATATGCGCGCCGCCCTGGGTTGCTATTCCATTCGTAAAATGCGGGTTTCCCCGGAACGCAATGGTGATGGTTGACGAGGTGGGAACGAAACTCACGCAGAAGTTGGTCCAGCCGCCGATGCCGTAGATGACGGGATCCAAGGGCGCGGAGAGCGAGTAGCCGCCACTCAGTGTAACGGTAAAATCATTATTGTAGGTAGCGCCTGACAAGCCGAAGCGTCCCGTATAGTCGAAGCAAAATTTCGCGACACAGTTCGTGCTCAAGTTCGTTACAACTTGCGACACGGTTTGATCGTTACTTTGCGCGTTGATTTCCATGTGGTTGGTGCCCTCGGAGGCGGGCAGCCCGTTCACCGTGTTGCCCCACACTTCAAGCGTGTTGCCCGCCGTGGTTGTCCAACCGGGCACTCCGGTTGTCGGCGATAGGCTGTTCAGGGGAGTGTTGGGCGGCACGGCGGGGCTGGTTACTTCAAAACCACCGTTGATTACCAGGTTATTGGTGCAAGGCAGGCAATTGGTGTTGGTCAGCACGGATACAAAGGCCGACTGCCCGATCGCCAGCACCGGCTCCTGCGGTGTCCACGCGCCATTCAGATAGTCGTAGCTCGTGAAACCTGAGCCGTTCCAGATGTTCATCCGGGCGCCGCAAGGCGGCGGGCAACTGAAGAGGTCGGTCCACTTGGCTGTGCCGATGCCCAACTGCCCGACGAGAGACAGGCCGTTCGCCATTGGCGCGCAAGGCGGGGGACAAGTAGGTGCGCAGCCTCGGATAACCAGCGAGAAAGGCGCGCCGGACGTGTTCTGCAATACAAAACCTTCCCCGGGTGCAAGGGTGTTGGTGGAAGAAGTGCCCGAGTTATCGTACCAGCCAGCGCCCGCGTAGTACGTTTGCGAACTGCCGTAAGCTTGACTAAGGGGATCCCACGGGTAGAACACCGTGCCATCCGGCACGTTGCCTAATACCTCATCCAAGGTATTGTTGGCGCCCTGGCACAGGTTGTCCGCGACGAAATTCTCGCCGGGAACAATAATGTTGGTATAGCTGAGGGGATAAGGTTGCGCGCAGTTAGCGCAGCAGTTGGTGTCGGCGCTTGCCTCACGGATCGCCATGGACAGAACAACGACGGACACAAGTATCGAGAATAGACGAGTTTGCATAGTAGTGCTTTTGGGTTTACCAGCTTTTTTGGGAACGGCTCGACGAATTCTCCGGAGTCGGGCGAGGGAAGGAAGCACGCGCAAACAGCCACTGCTGCGAACCAGCTATAGCCAAACTGAGGTGATGCAGAGATGCTGTCAGAGAATCAAAAAAATAGCAAGCTTATATTTCGACAGGAAATTACGGACCGCGGGCAAAAAGGGGTGGCAGCGACGGAGCAAAAAATGCGAAATGAGCCCATTAAATGGGGCAAAAATGGAGGGTGGAAAAAAGCGAAAAGTAGGTGATACTGGAGGTTAATGGTGGGAGCCGTTTTGGGGTGATGGGGGAGTGGATGAAGGGCAGGACCTTGCGCGGGTTCCGGGTTGGCTTGGTCAAAGCAAAATAATTTTCATCTAACTATTGCAGACGGCTGGCATTTCGGTAAAAAATAGCGGAATTATTTTTTTAGTAGCGGTTGGCGCACTTAAAGATGCAATCAGAAAATCAGAAGCAAGAGAATCGGTATATGAAAACGAACGGACTGCCGCCCAAGCAGGGATTGTACGATCCGCAGTTCGAGCACGACGCCTGCGGCGTCGGCTTTGTCGTCAACATCAAAGGCCGGAAGTCTCACGAGATTATCCGGCAAGGCATCCAGGTTTTGCTGAATCTGGATCACCGCGGCGCTTGCGGATGTGAAGTCAACACCGGCGACGGTGCGGGTATTCTGATCCAGATGCCGCATACGTTCCTGAAAAAAGTTTGCGCGGCGCTGGGAATGGAATTGCCGGCTGAGGGCCAGTATGGCGCGGGGTTGGTTTATTTGCCGCGCGGGGCGACGGAGCGCAAGCAGTGCGAACAGATTTTTGACAAGATCGTGGCCGAGGAAGGTCAGAGCGTGATTGGTTGGCGCGACGTGCCGACAAATAATTCCTCCCTGGGCGATACGGCGAAAGCCTCCGAGCCTTTCATGCGCCAGGTGTTCATCAAGCGGAACGCGAAGTTGACGGATGACATGGCGTTTGAGCGGAAGTTGTATGTAATCCGGAAGCGGGCGACGAATGAGATTCACCGCACGGATTTGACCGGCAGCGAATATTGGTACATGGCGAGCCTTTCCTACAAGACGCTGGTCTATAAGGGAATGTTGAATACCGAGCAGGTGGGCAATTATTTTCTCGATTTGGCGGATCCGGCGATTGATTCGGCGCTGGCGCTGGTCCATTCCCGTTTCAGCACGAACACATTTCCAAGCTGGGAGCGCGGACATCCATATCGTTACATCGCGCACAACGGCGAAATCAACACGCTGCGCGGAAACATCAACTGGATGCATGCCCGGCAGGCGATGTTTGAATCGTCTTTGTTTGGCGACGACCTCAAGAAGGTGTTGCCGATCATTAACACGGACGGCAGTGACTCGGCGATGTTCGACAACTGCCTGGAATTGCTGGTGATGGCGGGTCGCTCATTGCCGCACGCGGTCATGATGATGATTCCGGAGCCGTGGTCGAATCACGAGACCATGAATGACGAGAAAAAGGCATTCTATGAGTATCATAGCTGCCTGATGGAGCCGTGGGACGGCCCAGCGTCGATCGCCTTTACTGACGGAAAAATGATTGGGGCAGTGCTGGACCGGAATGGTTTGCGGCCTTCCCGTTATTACGTCACGAAGGATGATTTGGTGGTGATGGCGTCGGAAGTCGGCGTATTGGATATTCCGCCGGACCGCATATTGCAGAAGGGACGACTCCAACCCGGGCGCATGTTCCTGATCGATACGGAGCAGGGGCGGATTGTTGCCGACGAGGAAATCAAGCAGAAGATTGCGACGGAGCATCCTTATCGCGAATGGCTGGACAAACACATGGTGGAACTGGCCGATGTGCCGGAAGCGCCACATTTGCCTGAACCGAGCCATGACTCCGTGTTGAAACGGCAGCAGGCGTTTGGCTATACGTTCGAAGATTTGCGGTTGTTGATGGTACCGATGGCCCGCGACGGGGTTGAGGCCGTGGGTTCGATGGGGACCGATACGCCGCTTGCAGTGCTATCGGACAAGCCGCAGTCACTCTATAATTATTTCAAGCAGCTTTTTGCGCAGGTCACCAATCCGCCCATCGATTGCATTCGTGAGGAGATTGTGACTTCGGCGGAGACGACCATTGGGTCGGAGCGGAATTTGCTCAAGCCGGTGCCGGAAAGTTGTCATTTGATCGAGCTCAAATCGCCGATCCTGACCAACGAGGAATTTGCGAAGCTCAAGCACATCAACCAGCCGGGCTTCAAGTCCATCACCTTGCCGAGCCTCTTCAAGGTAGCCGAAGGCGCAAAGGGTCTGGAACGGGCGATGGAAGATCTATATGCGCTGGCAAATCGGGCGATTGCCGACGGGGTGAACATCCTGATTCTGTCTGACCGGGGCATTGACCGTGAAAACGCGGCGATTCCCGCGCTGCTGGCCGTGGCCGGTTTGCATCATCATTTGATTCGCGAAGGAACGCGCACGCGAGTTGGGTTGGTCATCGAAACCGGCGAACCGCGCGAGGTGCATCATTTCTCACTGCTGATTGGCTATGGGGCAGGGGCGGTTAACCCGTATCTGGCGTTCGAGACACTCGACGACATGATCCGCCAAGGCTTGTTGAAGAACATCAAGCATAAGGACGCGTGCAAGAATTTCGTCAAGGCCGCGGTCAAAGGCGTGGTGAAGGTGACGTCCAAGATGGGTATTTCCACCATCCAAAGTTATCGTGGCGCGCAGATTTTTGAGGCGATTGGACTACAATCATCCGTGACTGACCGGTATTTCACATGGACTCCCACGCGCATTGAAGGTGTGGGTATGGATGTTATTGCCGAGGAAGTTCGGATCCGGCATCAGCAGGCGTTTCCGGACCGGCAGGTTAATGGTCACACTCTCGAAGTGGGCGGCCAATATCAATGGCGGGCCGAGGGCGAAGTCCATTTGTTCAGCCCGCAGACGGTGCACAAGTTGCAACAGGCGTGCCGGACCTCGAGCTACAAGGCTTTCAAGGAATATTCCGCGCTGGTCAATGATCAGTTGAAAAAGCATTGCACGTTGCGCGGGTTGCTGGATTTGAAATTGGCAGCGACGCCCATTCCGATTGAGGAAGTGGAATCGGTGGAAGATATTCTCAAGCGGTTCAAGAGCGGGGCGATGTCCTACGGATCGATCAGCAAGGAAGCGCACGAGAGTTTGGCGATTGCGATGAACCGCATCGGCGGCAAGAGCAATACGGGCGAAGGCGGCGAAGACCCGGCGCGATATACTCCGGATGCCAACGGTGATTCGCGGAACAGCGCGATCAAGCAGGTGGCGTCGGGACGGTTCGGCGTGACAAGCTTGTATTTGGTCAAGGCGCAGGAATTGCAGATCAAGATGGCGCAGGGAGCCAAGCCCGGCGAGGGCGGTCAGTTGCCCGGCTCGAAGGTGTACCCACCCATCGCCAAGGTGCGGCATGCCACGCCGGGCGTGGGTTTGATTTCGCCGCCGCCGCATCATGATATTTATTCGATCGAAGATTTGGCGGAATTGATCCACGATTTGAAGAACGCCAATCATCACGCCCGTATCAGCGTCAAGTTGGTGGCGGAAGTGGGCGTGGGAACGGTAGCGGCGGGTGTAGCCAAGGCGCATGCCGACGTGGTGTTGATCAGCGGTTATGACGGCGGGACCGGGGCGTCGCCGCAGACGAGCATCAAGCACGCGGGCATCCCGTGGGAACTGGGCCTGGCGGAAACGCACCAGACTTTGGTGTTGAATAATTTGCGCAGCCGCATTGCAGTGGAGACCGATGGACAATTGAAGACCGGGCGGGACGTGATAATTGCGGCGTTGCTGGGTGCGGAGGAATTTGGTTTTGCGACTGCGCCGCTGGTGGCACTGGGTTGTATCATGATGCGCGTTTGCCATCTGAACACCTGTCCGGTGGGCGTGGCGACCCAGGACCCGAACTTGCGAAAAAACTTTACGGGCGATCCGGCACATGCCGTGAACTTCATGAAGTTTGTCGCGGAAGAAGTGCGGGAACTGATGGCGCAACTTGGATTCCGCAAGCTCATCGACATGGTGGGTCGCGTGGACCGGCTTGAAGCGAAGAAGGCCGTGGAGCATTGGAAGGCGCGCGGGTTGGATTTCTCCAAGGTGCTGTATCAGCCCAAGGTCGGGGACGATGTGGGTCGTTATCAGCAGATCTTACAGGATCACGGCTTGGAAAAGGCGCTGGATAATACGACGTTGCTCAAGCTTTGCGCTCCGGCGTTGGAGCGGCGTGAGAAAGTGACGGCGGACGTGGCGATTCGCAACGTGAACCGCGTGGTGGGTACCATTCTTGGCAGTGAAGTCACCCGGCGTCATGGTGTGGCGGGCCTGCCGGAGGATACAATTCAACTTAATTTCAAGGGTTCCGCCGGCCAGAGTTTCGGGGCGTTCATGCCGCCGGGAATCACGTTGCGGCTGGAAGGCGATGCCAACGACTACGTCGGTAAAGGGCTTTCGGGCGGGCGGATCATTCTATATCCGCCGAAGGGTTCCACATTTGTGCCGTCGGAGAACAGCATCATCGGCAACGTGGCGCTTTACGGGGCCACGGCCGGCGAGGTTTACATTGGCGGCATGGCGGGAGAACGGTTTGGCGTTCGTAACAGCGGTGTCAATGCGGTGGTGGAATCGGTAGGGGATCATGGTTGCGAGTACATGACCGGCGGGCGGGTCGTGGTGATTGGGCCGGTCGGGCGCAATTTTGCGGCGGGCATGTCCGGGGGCATTGCTTATGTGCTCGATGAGGCGGGTAATTTCAACAAGAATTGTAATCAGCAGATGGTCGGCCTGGAGAAACTGGAAGACGTGGCGGAAATCGAGGAAGTGCGGCAGATGATTCAACGGCACGCGGATTACACCCAGAGCCAGCACGCACAAAAGATTTTGGCAGCGTGGAAAGAGACGGTACCGAAGTTTGTGAAAGTGATGCCAAAGGATTACAAGCGCATGCTGCAATCCATCAAGCGGGTGACTGACGCGGGGCTCAGCGGCGAGGAGGCCTTGATGGCCGCCTTCAATGACAACGCAAAAGATGTGTCCCGTGTGGGCGGCAGTTGACGGACGACTTAGAATTTTTGATTATCCAAAGAACGAAATGGGAAATCCTAGAGGCTTTATTGAGTATTTGAGAGAGTTGCCACTCGACCGCCCGGCATTGGAGCGGATCCGGGATTGGAATGAATTTCATCTGCATCTGGATGAGAAGAAGCTCCAGGACCAGGGCGCACGCTGCATGGATTGCGGCATACCGTTCTGTCATACCGGCACGCTGATCAGTGGGATGGCATCGGGCTGCCCGATTAACAATTTGATTCCGGAATGGAACGATCTGGTGTACCGCGGTTTATGGCACGAGGCGTTGGACCGGCTGCATAAGACCAATAATTTCCCCGAGTTCACCGGCCGGGTTTGCCCCGCGCCGTGCGAAGGTTCCTGCGTGCTGGGCATTAATGCGCCGCCCGTGACCATCAAGAACATCGAGTGCTCCATTGTCGACAAGGGTTGGGACGAAGGGTGGATAACGGCGGAACCGCCCGCGGCTCGCACCGGTAAAAAGGTTGCGGTGGTGGGTTCGGGACCGGCGGGATTGTGCGCGGCGGCACAGTTGAATCGCGCGGGACATTGGGTCACAGTATTTGAGCGGGCGGATCGCGTGGGCGGGTTGCTGATGTACGGCATTCCCAACATGAAGCTCGACAAGGAAATCGTGCAACGCCGGGTTGATTTGCTGGCGAAGGAAGGGGTTACTTTCCTAACCAATACGGAAGTGGGGAAGAACTATCCGGCGGAAAAGCTGGTGAAGGAATTTGATGCGGTGGTGCTTTGCACCGGCGCGACGAAAGCCCGCGACCTGCCCATTGAAGGGCGGCAGTTGAAGGGCATCCATTTCGCGATGGAATTTTTGCACGGGAACACCAAGAGCCTGCTGGACAAGCATCAGAATGGCAATTTCATCTCGGCCAAGGGCAAGGATGTAATGGTAATCGGCGGTGGTGATACGGGCACGGATTGTGTGGGGACATCGATGCGCCATGAGTGCGCGAGTTTGGTGCAGTTGGAGATTTTGCCACGTTCGCCGATGGAGCGGGCCAAGGATAATCCGTGGCCGGAGTGGCCGAAGGTTTATAAGATGGATTACGGCCAGGAAGAAGCGGCGGCGAAGTTTGGCGGCGACCCGCGCACCTACCTGACGACGGCGACGAAATTTGTGGGCGACGAGCACGGTCACGTCAAGGAAGTGCATACGGTGCAGATTGAGTGGCAGAAGAACGAGAAGGGGCAGTTTATTCCCAAGGAAGTTGCCGGCACAGAGAAAGTTCGCCCGGCGCAACTGGTTTTGCTGGCGATGGGTTTTCTGGGGCCGGAACAGCCTTTGCTCGAACAGCTCGGGGTGGAGCGCGACGCGCGTTCCAACGCCAAAGCCGACTTCAACAAGTACGCGACGAACCTCAAGGGTGTCTTTGCGGCGGGCGATGCACGGCGCGGACAGAGCCTGGTGGTGTGGGCGTTCAACGAAGGCCGCGGGGCGGCGCGTGAATGTGACCGCTACTTGATGGGGCAGACGGATTTGCCTTAAGCCCAGCTGGGATTTTTACTGCGGAGGCGCGGAGGCGCGGAGCGGAGATTTTAACCACGGATGGACACGGATGGACACGGATTCGGAGGGGAGTTCTCACGCAGAGAAGAAGGACAAACTCAGAAGGGAATTTCTGACCAGCTGCCGCGAAGACGCTATGGCGCGGCAAGCAGGATTTACAGGATTGGCGGCATGGATTGGGGACTTTGAGTTCAGCGTTCGGAGTTTAGAGCAATTCCATAAATGCTGCAGCGCGGCGGAAAAGTTAGAGAGGGAAGCGGTCTTTTTGACTTTTGGCTTCGTTTCGGCTCGGTCACAGGCCACCTTGGGCATGCTCCCTCGCCAAAGCCTCGCCCAAAGTCAAAAATCCTCGCTCCGCCGCGCTACATCATTTCTGTCA